>CAZVBT010000029.1:0-13872 GCA_964625385.1 uncultured Melioribacter sp.
GATTAAATTACTTAACGATAAAGAAAATTTAATTAACAATCTCAAAAAAGAAGTTGAAACCAATCAAGCAACTATTGAAAAATTAAATGCCAGAATACTTAACACAACAAATTCAATAGCAAAGACAGTCGGATATATTGATAATTTAATGATTGAAAAAGAGCAAGCAGAAAATAAATTACGTGAGAATAATTTACAGATTAACTTACGTGAAAAAGAAAAAGCTGAACTTGAAGAAACAATAAGTAAGTTAAAATCTCAGGAACTTGATAAACGAACTTTTATAGCTGGCTTAAAGGAAAAAATAAATTTTTTACAAACATTAATTTCAAATCTGGAGGGTATTTCTAAGGGTGCTCGTGTTTTACTAGAAAATAATGAATGGACGAAGAACAATAAAAATATATTTGCAGATCTTGGTGATACTCAAGAACAATTTAGATTTGCTTTAGAAGCTGCATTAAAATCGGTTTTGAACAATTTATTAATAGATAATATTGAAGATCTTCAAAACGCAATATCATATTTAAAGAATAATGATTTGGGCAAAGCTTCATTTTATCTGCTTAAAAATAAAAGCACAAAAAAAACTTTTGTCGAGTCTATAATTTCATTTAGTACAAAAAGAAAGATTAAAAAAATTTCTAACGACAAAAATTTTATAGGTTGGGCAAAAGATTTCGTAGAGACTGAAACTAAATTCAAACCATTCTTTGAACAAATTCTAAATAAAATTGCCATTGTCAAAGATCTTGAAAGTGCAATATCATTATCGAAATCGTTTGAAGATTTCAGCTTTACAACTTTAGAAGGTGATTTAGTTCAAAGTAACGGAATTATTGAAGCAGGTTCATTACCAAAAGATGATGAAACATTATTTGGCAGAAAGCAGCTTTTAGAAAATCTTAAAAAAGATTTCCCTAATCATGAATTTGAACTAGAAAAGTTAGTATCAGAAATTAACACACTTGAATTAAAATTAGCGGAAATTGATTTAAGAAAACTTACTGAGCATGAAAAATTAATTTCAAACGATATATCAAACATCGAAAAACAAATCTCACAACTCGAATTCGAAAAGAAAAAAGCTGATGAAGAAATTGAAAATGCTCAAAATGAAATTCAGGAACTTGCATCAAAAACAAAAGTAATTGAAGCTCAACTTGAAGAAATTGAAATTGAGCATCAAAATTTAATTTCAAAAAGAACCGAAATTGAATTAAAAGTTCAAGAAAAAGAAAATAAACTTAAAACATTTGAAAATGAATTTAACCATAAAACAAGTGAGCATAACCAAAGAAAAATTGAGCTTGAGAGAATTAAAGGTCAAATAATTAATCTTGAAAATGGTATAAATCGTTCTTTGCAAAATATTGAAACCATAAACTCTGGAATTGCAAAACGCGAAAACGACTTAATCAAAAATGAAGAAGAAACTAATACTATTGGACAAATTCTTGATGATACAAAATATAGACTTGACGAAATTACTTTAACAAGAAATAAATTAATGCAGGAAGAAAAAATAATTTCCGATAGATTATCCAGCATTAAATATGAAGCTCAGGAATTCGAAAATCAATTAAGTGAGTTAAGAAATCAAAGACAAATTGTTTCTGATAAAATTTACTCTCTTGAACTAAAAGAAAATGAAATTAACTTTAAAATAGAAAATATATTTCAACACATAAAAGAAAATTACAATACCGAAATTGAACTCAAAGAATTTGATGATTTAGATACATTTAATTTTGATGAAGTAGCACAAGAAGTTCAACGTAGCAAAGAAAAAATTAAAAACCTTGGTCCAGTAAACTTATTAGCATATTCGGAATATGAGGAAGAAAAACAACGCTTAGATTTTCTTCTTAAACAAAGAAGCGACTTAATTGAAAGTGAAAAAGATTTAATCAAAACAATAAATGAAATAAATGACACAGCTCAAAAGTTATTTATGGATACTTTTGAAGCGATCCGACAAAATTTTATTAAGATTTTTCAAACACTCTTTAATCCCGGTGATGAAGCCGATTTAATGCTCGAAGAAAATGTTGATCCACTTGAGGCTAAAATTGAAATTTTAGCCAAACCTAAAGGTAAAAGACCAACTACTATCGAATTACTTTCTGGCGGTGAAAAAACATTAACAGCTACTGCATTACTTTTTGCAATTTATTTGGTTAAACCTTCTCCATTTTGCGTACTTGATGAAGTTGATGCTCCACTTGACGATGCAAATATCGATCGCTTCACAAAATTAATTAAAGAGTTCAGTAGTAATACTCAATTCATAATTGTAACCCACAACAAAAGAACAATGGAAGCTGCTGAAACTATGTATGGCGTTACAATGCAAGAAGAAGGTATCTCAAAACTTGTTGGCGTGCGTTTCGAAGAAATTCCGGAGTACAATGAACCACAATAATTTTAAAATATTTGTTGACTTTGACGGAACAATATCAAAAGAAGATGTTGGAGAAAAACTTTTTATCACATTCGGGAATCCTGAATATGCAAAAAAATTAATTGACGATTGGAATAATGATTTAGTTGACCCTAAATATGGCTGGCTGTCATTATGTGAATCTGTAAAATATGTTGATGAAAATAAATTAAATGACTTTTTATCAAACATTGAAATCGACTCAACCTTTAATGACTTCGTTAAATATTGCAACATAAATAACTTCGATCTTAAAATAGTAAGCGATGGTTTTGATTTATACATAAATAAAATTTTAGAGAAGGGAAATATTCACAATATTGAAGTTTCATCAAATAAATTAGAAATAATCGAGAATAAATTTTATCCTTCTTTTCCAAATTCATCAAGCGATTGTTCTTGCAGTGCAAACTGTAAAAGAAATTTTATAATTAACAATAGTAGTGATGATGATTATTCAATTTACATTGGTGATGGCGTTTCCGATAGATGCCCTATTTTATATTGCGATTTTATTTTTGCTAAAAGTACTTTACTAAAATATTGTGAAGTAAATAGAATTACCTACTTCCCTTTTAATGATTTTAATGACATAATAAAAAAACTTGATGAGTTAAAAAATAAAAAAAGACTTAAAAAACGTCATCAAGCCCAATTAAACAGAAAAGAAGTTTATATAAAAGAGGCATAATGAAAAATTTTGCTTTAAAAGTATTTAAATACAGAAGTTATACTCCAATTCCATTTTTAGTTTTAATGTTGATATTTCAAGATTCTACAACTTATTCATTAATTATTGGTTTTTTAATTGCTGCAATTGGAGAGTTCTTTAGATTTTGGGGTGTTATTTATGCAGGTAGTGAAACCCGTAGAACTGGTGAGGTTGGAGCTACATATTTAGTTGTTTCTGGTGCATTTGCTCATGTTCGTAATCCACTTTATTTAGGAAATATGCTAATGTATTTTGGAGTTAGTATAATGTCATTTGCACTTGTTCCATATTTGCAAATTGCAGTTATAGTTTTTTTCTTTTTACAATATCAAATAATAATTAGTGAAGAAGAAAAATATTTAGAACAAACCTATAAAAAAGATTATGAAAATTATCTTGCAAAAGTTCCGAAACTAATACCAGCATTAAAAAAATATAATAATCCTGGTTTAATACAACCACCAAGAAACATTAAAGCTGGATTAAAATCTGAAATGAGAACTTTACAAGCTTCATTTTTAATAATTATTTTAATAACAGTACGACATTTTTTACATTGACAAAAAAAATAATGATAATAGCTGGCGAAGCCTCTGGCGATATTCACGGCGCAAGTTTAATTAAAGAATTGAAAAAACTTGATAGTAATTTACAATTTATTGGAATTGGCGGCGACAAAATGATTGAACAAGGCTTAAAAGCTATCTATCATATTAGACAAATGGCTTTTCTTGGTTTTGCTGAGATAATTAAACATCTACCTTTTATAAAGAATGTAAAAAACAATTTATTCAAAATTGTCAAAGAAGAAAATATTAAAAATGTAATTCTCATTGACTATCCCGGTTTTAATCTAAACATTGCAAAAAAATTTAGTCAATTAGGAATAAACAATTTCTATTACATTTCACCTCAAGTTTGGGCTTGGGGGAAAAGCAGAGTTAATAAAATTCAAAAAAATGTAAAAAAAATGTTTGTCATTTTTCCATTTGAAGAAACATTCTATAAACAATATAATGTTGATGTAGTATTTGTTGGACATCCTATTATAGAACATATAGCAAACTATAATTTTTTAACAAAAGAAGAACTCTACAATAAATTTAGTTTAGACAAAGAAAAAGAAATTTTGCTTTTACTACCAGGAAGTAGAAAACAAGAAATTAATAAATTGTTTTCGAAAGCCATTAAAGCTGCGACTATTATTGCAAATAAATTTAACTTACAAATTGTAGTTGCCTGCTCAGAAAATTTAGATGAAAATATTTTTTCATCTTTTCAAAAAAGTAATTATAAAGTAATTAAAGGTTATACTTACGATTTATTGAAACACTCTTATTTTGGAATAATTAAATCAGGAACATCAACATTAGAAGCCGGTTATTTTCAATTACCTTTTATTGTTATTTATGTTACAAATTATATCACTTATTTTATTGGAAAGTTTTTAGCTAAAATTAAAAACATTGCTATGCCCAATATTCTTTTAGAAGAAACTGTTGTTCCCGAATTAATTCAATATGATGCTTCAGTTGAAAATATTGTATTAACTTCAACCAAAATATTAAATGATACTGAAAAATTAAATTCAATTAAAAATCAATTAAGCAAAATCAAAGAAAGATTGGGTAATACAAAAGCTTCAGAAACTACAGCTCGTATTATCTATTTACAATTAAATGAAACTTAATAATACACAAAAAATATTTTTACGTTTTGTTGGAATAAAGTTGTCAAGCTTTTTATTTAATGTTCTTTTAAAGACTGTTCGCATTAAAGTTCACAACTTTGATGTTATAAAAAATTTAGAAAATGAAAATAGAAATTATATAGTTGCATTTTGGCACAGCTCGATGTTAATAGGTTGGTATTTACAAAAAAATAAAAAGTTCGCAGCACTTGTAAGTCAAAGTAAAGATGGTGATATATTAACCTCAATTCTTGAAAAGTGGAACTTTTATGTTGTACGTGGTTCTAGCAACAAAGGTGGTCATGACGCTCTTGATTATATGATTCAATTAATAAAGGGAAATTATAATCTTGCTATCACACCGGATGGTCCAACAGGACCTTCATACAAAATGAAACCTGGTGCTGTAATAGTTTCACACAGAACTCAAGCACCTTTAATTTTACTTGGCATTAGAATTAAAAATAAATGGCAACTTAAAAGCTGGGATAAATTTGAAATTCCAAAACCATTTTCTAACGTTGAGGTAATTTATTCAAACCCAATTTTGATAAGTAAAAATTCAACTCGTGAAGAAATAAATATTATAATTCAAGAATGTGAAACAAAACTCAATGAATTACAAAAAACACCATAGATAAATGTTAAATGCTTTAAGAATTATATTATCGCCACTTGTTTTATTATTTGCTTTTATTGTAAAAACAAGAAATTACTTTTTTGATAAAAACATTTTTAAATCAAAAAAAGTAAACGCAATAGTTATTTCTATCGGAAATATTACAGTGGGTGGTTCAGGTAAAACCCCTATGGTTTTGTTAATAGGTGAAATGTTGAAAAAACTTAAAAAAAAAGCAGCCGTTTTAAGTAGAGGATATGGTAGACAAAGTTCAGGATATATTTTTGTTGGGAATGGAAATGAAATTTTTTCTTCCGTCGAAAAATCTGGAGACGAAATTATATTAGTATCGAATGAATTAAAAATACCTTCAGCGGTTTGTGAAAATAGAGTTAAGGGGGCAATCAATTTAATTAAAGATTCTAATATAGACGTTATTATTCTTGATGATGCATTTCAACATCGTTGGATTTACAGAGATTTGGATATAGTACTAATTGATCAAAGATTTTTAATGAATAAAAATTTCATTGAACAGAAACTTTTACCTCTTGGAGTAATGAGAGAGCCATTTAATTCACTTAAACGTGCTGATGCAATTGTTATAAATAGAAAGTTTTCCGAAAAAAATGAAATCCCTCATAACTTATTAAAATTCTTTTCTAATAAAAATGTTTTTCATGGCTATTATGTTACAAAAGGAATTTATGATGTTAAATCTCATAAATTTTTTGAAGTAAATGAATTCATTGGTCAAAAAAGTTTAGTCGTATGTGGAATTGCAAAACCATTTTCATTCTTAAACATATTAGAAAAAAATGGAATTGATATTTCTAACAAATTGATTTACCCCGATCATGCTAATTATACTATTGCAGAAATTCAGGAGATTAGAAAAAGTTTTTATGATACTAATTCACATTCAGTATTGACGACTCAAAAAGATGCTGTTAAACTTACAAACTTTAGCAAAGAACTTGATGACATAGATATTTACTACTTAAAAATAGAACTTAAAATTGAAGAACAAAAAGATTTTGAGAATTTAATAATGAAAAAAATTCTAAAGTAACCACAATAAATTAATTAAAAATAAACTGGAGGAAAGTTAAATGGCAAAAGCAAAAAAGAAATATGTTTACTTCTTTGGTGGTAAACGTGCAGAAGGTAAAGCTGACATGAAAGAACTTCTCGGTGGTAAAGGTGCTAACCTTGCTGAAATGGTTAATATTGGATTACCTGTTCCAGCTGGTTTCACTATTACAACAGAAGTTTGTACAGCTTACTATAAAAACAATAAAAAATATCCTAAGGAATTAGAACCACAAGTAAAACAAGCTTTAGCAAAAGTTGAAAAAATAATGGGTGCTAAATTCGGAGATAAAAAAAATCCATTGTTAGTTTCTGTTCGTTCTGGTGCTCGTGCTTCAATGCCAGGTATGATGGAAACTATTCTTAATGTTGGTTTAAACAATGAAACAAGAGAAGCGTTAATTCAAAAGACTGATAACCCAAGATTTGTTTATGATTCTCATCGCAGATTAATTCAAATGTATTCTGATGTTGTTATGGAAAAAGCTGCAGGTATTGAACCCGAAGAAGGAAAAGGTGTTCGTCAACAATTAGAAAAAGAACTACATAAAATGAAAGAAGCCCGTGGTTATAAATCTGATACAGATTTAACTGCAGATGATTTAAAAGAATTAATTGAAATCTATAAAGAAAAAGTTAAAGAAGTTCTCGGTAAACCTTTCCCAGAAAATCCAATGGATCAACTTTGGGGTGCGATAGGTGCAGTTTTCCAAAGCTGGATGGGTAAACGTGCTATTTCATATAGAAGAATTGAAGGTATTCCAGATGATTGGGGTACAGCTGTTAATGTTCAATCAATGGTCTTTGGTAATATGGGTGATACTTCTGCAACTGGTGTTGCATTTACTCGTAACCCGGCAACCGGTGAAAATTATTTCTATGGCGAATGGTTACCAAATGCTCAAGGTGAAGATGTTGTTGCTGGTATTAGAACTCCAAACCCAATTAATGAAGTTGGTAAATCCGAACACACTAAAGATCAAGTTTCTTTAGAAAAAGGAATGCCTAAAACTTATGCTCAACTTCATAAAATTCAAAGAATGTTAGAAAAACATTATAAAGATATGCTTGATATTGAATTTACAATTCAAGAAGGCAACCTTTATATGTTACAATGCCGCGTTGGTAAAAGAAACGGTCCCGCTGCTGTTAAAATGGCTCTTGATATGTATAAAGAAAAATTGATTTCAAAAGAAGAAGCCGTGATGCGTGTTCAACCTTCTCAACTTGATGAATTGTTACACCCAATTATTGATCCTAAAGCTGAATTAACTGCAAAAGTTATTGTTAAAGGATTACCAGCTGGTCCAGGCGGCGCTGCAGGTCAAATCGTTTTTACTGCCAACGATGCTGTTGCTTCTGCAAAAGAAGGTAAACGTGTAATTCTTGTTCGTGAAGAAACAAATCCAGAAGATATTGAAGGAATGAGAGCTGCTCAAGCTATTTTAACTGCACGTGGTGGAATGACTTCTCACGCTGCATTAGTCGCTCGCGGTTGGGGTAAATGTTGTATCGTTGGTGCTGGTGCAATTAAAATTAATTTGGATGAAAAAACTTTATCTGTTGGCGATGTAACTCTAAAAGAAGGTGATTGGATTACTCTTAATGGTTCAAAAGGAAACGTTTATCTAGGCGAATTACCAATGATTAAAGCTGCTGAAGAAAATCCGGATTTCCAAGCATTTATGAAACTTTGTGATGATGTAAGAAAATTAAAAGTTAGAACAAATGCTGATACACCAGAAGATGCTTTACGTGCACGGGCTTTTGGTGCTGAAGGTATTGGTCTTTTCAGAACTGAACATATGTTTTACGGTAAAAATTCTGAAGAACCACTATTTATACTTCGTAAAATGATTCACTCGAAATCAAAAGAAGAAAGAATTAATGCGCTAAATGAATTATTCCCATACGTACTTCGTGATGTTAAAGGTACACTAGAAGCAATGGATGGATATCCAGTTACATTTAGAACACTCGATCCACCACTTCATGAATTTGTTCCTAATCGCCAAGATGAAAGAGAAAAACTTGCACAAGCATTAGGAATTTCAATTGATGAATTAAATGAACGTGCTGATTCTTTACATGAAAATAACCCAATGATGGGACATCGTGGTGTTCGCCTTGGAATTACTTATCCAGAAATTACAGAAATGCAAGTACGTGCTATCTTTCAAGCTACAGCTGAACTAATGAAAGAAGGTAAGAAACCTTATCCAGAAATTATGATTCCTGTTACATGTCACGTTAATGAAATCAAACATCAATATAATTTAGTTGCAAAAATTCATGATGAAGTTGCTTCTCAATTTGGTTTGAAAAAAATTCCTCATTTAACTGGAACAATGATTGAAATACCAAGAGCTGCATTAACAGCAGATAAAATTGCTGAAGTTGCACAATTCTTCTCTTTTGGTACAAATGATTTAACACAAATGGGCTTCGGTTTTTCACGTGATGATATTGGTGGGTTTTTACCAGAATATCTCGAAAAGAAAATTCTACCAGAAGATCCATTCCAATCAATTGATCAGGAAGGTGTTGGCAAATTAATGAAAATTGCTGTTGATGGTGGAAGAGCAACAAGACCAGATTTAAAAATTGGAATTTGCGGCGAACATGGTGGCGAACCTAAATCAGTTGAATTCTGTCATAATATTGGATTAAACTATGTCAGTTGTTCACCATTTAGAGTTCCAATTGCTAGATTAGCTGCAGCTCAAGCTGCTATTAAAGATACAAAATCTAAAAATACAGTAAAAAAAACTTCAAAGAAAAAATAAATAATTAATAAAGTGGAGTGATATGGAATTATTATCACTTCACTTTTATTTTATTGCCGTTATCGGACGGTTTACAGAATTAACTAAGAGGAGTGTAAATGAAGTTATCCGATTTCAAATATAATTTACCTAAAAATGCTATTGCTAAATTTCCTGTAGAACCGCGCGACAAAGCTAAATTAATGGTGCTTAACCGTGCAGATCAATCAATTGAAGATAAAAAATTTTCCGATCTAACTGACTATGTAAAAAAAGGTGATGTAATTGTTGTAAATAAAAGTAAAGTAATTCAAGCTCGTCTTTTTGGTAAAAAAGAAAGAACTAATGCCAAAATTGAAGTATTTGTTTTACGTGAGTTAAATAAAGAAGAAAATATTTGGGATGTTATTGTGGATCCCGCTCGTAAAGTTAGAATCGGAAATAGAATTTATTTTACAGATAATCTTTGGTGCGAAGTTATTGATAACACAACTTCACGTGGAAGAACTGTTCGATTCAACGATGATGCTGGTGATATTTTTAAGGCTATTGAAAAAATTGGGCATACTCCTTTGCCGCCTTATATTAAACGAGAACCTGTAACTAAAGATCGCGAAGATTATCAAACTGTTTTTGCTGAAACTGATGGCTCTGTTGCAGCGCCAACTGCTGGTTTACATTTTACACCACAGTTAGTTAAAAAACTTGAAAAAATCGGAGTAAAAATTGTACCCGTTATTCTTCATATTGGCTTAGGTACATTTAGACCAGTTGAAGTAGAGGATTTAACTAAGCACAGAATGGATTCCGAATATTTTGAAGTACCACAAGAAACAGCTGATGTAATTAATACAGCAATAAAAAATAAACACAATATCTTTGTAGTTGGAACAAGTACTTGTCGCGCACTTGAAAGCAGTACTACTGCAGAAGGATTTGCTAAAGCAAATTCGGGTTGGACTGATAAATTTATCTTTCCTCCTTACGATTTTAAAGTAACCAAAAAACTTATTACAAATTTCCATGCTCCTGAATCTACTCTTTTAATGTTAGTAGCTGCTTTTGCTGGTTATGATTTTACTATGAAAGCTTATAAAAAAGCATTAAAAGAAAATTATAGATTTTTAAGTTTTGGCGATGCAATGTTAATTTTATAACAATGAAAACTTACGCTATAATTCCATCCGGTGGTTTGGGTAAGCGGACAAATTCTCCGCTTCCCAAACAATATTTAAAATTCAACAACAAAGAATTAATAGCATATACACTTCAAGTTCTACAATCTTCTAACTTAATCGATGAAATTATTGTTGCTGCTCAAAACATATATTTCGACCTTCTTGAAACAATAAAAAAAAATTTCGAATTATCTAAACTTAATCTTTTAGTTGAAGGTGGTGAAGAAAGACAGATTTCTGTTTTTAATGCATTGAGAGCTATTGCTCCAAACGATGATGATTTTATTTTAATTCACGATGCAGTTCGTCCACTTATTACTAAAGAAATTATTTACGATGCCATTCATAAAGCTAAAGAATTTGGCGCTGCTGTTGTTGCAATAAAAGCAAAAGATACCTTATTCAAAGGTGATGATTTTGTTAATGAATATTTAGATCGATCTGAAATTTTTTATGTTCAAACTCCTCAAGTCTTTAAATATGATATATTAAAGAATGCATTCTTAAAAGCTAAAGAAGATAATTTTATTGGAACTGATGAATCTATGATAGTTCATAGACTTGGTTATAAAATTAAAATTGTTAATGGTTCATCTTTAAATTTCAAAGTAACAACTGACGAAGATATAAGATTATTATCGATGATTTTAAAATCTTTTAAATATTAAAAATTATTGTTTATAAAAAACCTTTTGTATAATTTTAACATAAAATTATGGTAATAATATGCTTAATCTATTTTTCGTTATTATACTTTCATATTTAGTTGGTTCAATACCAAATAGTATTATAATAAGTAAACTAGTAAAAGGAATAGATATCAGAGAATTTGGAAGCGGCAATGCCGGCGGCACAAATGTTTTCAGAGTTCTCGGTTGGAAGTGGGGAATTTTAACAATATTACTTGATGCATTAAAAGGTGCAATTGCCGTAATTGTTGTTGCCAGAATGTATTTAGATAACTTCCCTTTTAACAACATAACTCCTTTCGATGATTTTACTTTGATTCAGATTATTTGTGGTGTTGCAGCTGTTATTGGTCATGTGTTTACTGTTTTTGCAGGCTTTAAAGGTGGTAAAGGAATTGCAACTGGCTTAGGAGTTTTAATAATGATAGTTACAGTTGATATGGCTTTAGCACTTGCTGTTTTCTTTATTGTTGTTGGATTATCAAGATATATTTCACTTGGTTCACTCTCTGCTGCTATTTCTGTCCCTCTAATTATGATAATCAGGGAAAATATTTTTGGAGTTGATATTCAAGGTTACCATACTATTTTACCTTTTGTAATTATTTTGGCTTTATTTGTCATCTACACTCATCGTTCTAATATATCAAGAATAATTAGTGGAAATGAAAGAAAAATTTCTTTTTCAAAAAAATAAAAATGAACAATGAGGATTTCTGTTTTAGGTGCTGGTGGCTGGGGTACTACTCTTGCTATTTTATTACATTACAATGGACATGATGTTACTCTTTGGGAATATAAAAGTAATTACGCAAAAATTCTAGATAAGACACGTGAAAACAAAATTTATCTTCCGGGCATTAAAATTCCAAATGAAATAACTATTACCCACTCATTAAAAAAAAGTTGTGAAACCCAACATATGATTGTCATTGCTATTCCATCACAATTTATAAGAAGTGTTTTAACTGAAATAAATAGTTTTGATTTTCATGATACAACTTTTGTAAGTGTATCAAAAGGAATTGAAAAAGATTCACTTAAAACAGTTTCACAAGTTATTCATGATGTATTAAAAAAAATTTCACCATCACAAGTTGGTGTATTATCAGGGCCTTCACACGCTGAGGAAGTAAGTAGAAAAATTCCCACTGCAGTTGTTGCAGCTTCAAAAGATGAATTTACAGCTAAACAAATTCAAAATTCTTTTGTTACTTCTTACTTTCGTGTCTATTCTACAACAGATATACTTGGAGTCGAATATGGTGGGGCAACTAAAAATGTAATTGCAATTGGTGCCGGTATAATTGATGGAGCTAAATTTGGCGATAATACAAAAGCTGCTATTATGACTCGTGGCATTGCAGAGATTTCAAGATTAGGAATCGCTTTAGGTGCAAGACCCGAAACTTTTAGTGGACTTTCGGGCATGGGTGATTTAATTGTAACTTGCATGAGTAAACATAGTAGAAATAGATTTGTTGGCGAACAAATTGGAGCTGGTAAAAAACTGAAAGATGTTTTAAAATCTATGCAAATGGTAGCAGAAGGTGTTGAAACTTGTAAATCAGTTCGTGAACTTGCAATCAAGCACAAAGTTTCCACTCCTATTGTCAATTCTGTATATCAAATTTTATTTGAAGATAGAGACCCTATAAAAGTTACTTATGAACTAATGACAAGAGATATGAAAGCTGAGAGGGAATAATTTCACAACTGCCAATTCTTTTTTTTATATTAGTAAAAATTTTTTCATATAAATGTCATCAGAACTTTTAAAGTCAATTCAATATATAAAAACAATAGGGCCAAAACGCGCAGAATCATTTTCAAAAATTGGAATTAATACAATAAAAGATCTGCTTTATTACTTTCCCTTTCGATATTTAGATAGAACTAATACATTAAAATCTATTGAAGTACTGAAATATGTAATTAATGGTTTTGAAGGTGAAATTACAATAATTGGAAAAGTTGTTGATACAGAATTAATACGTGTAAATAAAAAAGAAATATTTAAAGCTAAGCTAAAAGATAGTACAGGTTTTTTCGAATGTATTTGGTTCCAAGGGTCAAAATACTTTAAAGATATTTTCAAAGAAGGTGATTTTTTCGCTGTTTCATCAAAACCAGTTTTAACAAAATATGGACATTTACAGTTTGTTCATCCCGATTTTGATAAAGTTTCTGAAGATGAATCAAAAGATTTTTTAAATACTGGTAAAATTATTCCTTTTTACAGAGTTCCAAAACAGCTTAGGCAAACAAATATTGGCGATTTTAGTTTAAGAAGAATTATTCAAACTGCATTAAAAGATTATTCCAAATATTTAGAAGAAACATTACCAAATTTTCTAATTGACAAGTACAAATTTTTATCAATTAACGATACAATAAAAAATTTACACTTTCCTTCTAATTATAATGAACTTGAACTAGCAAGAAAAAGAATTAAATATGAAGAAATTTTTTACTTTGAATGTTTAGTTGCTCAAAAAAAAATTTTTAGAGATTCAAATGTTCAAAACACTCCATTTAAAATAAAAACTTCACTTGTAAAAGATTTTTTATCAACATTAAATTTTGAACTAACTAAATCTCAGTTAAATGTTTTACATGAAATTAGATTGGATTTAGAAAATTCCAGACCGATGAACAGATTACTTCAAGGTGATGTTGGCAGT
>CAZVBT010000030.1:0-6465 GCA_964625385.1 uncultured Melioribacter sp.
TTATTATTGTTTTACTAAAAAATTTTTTATAAAAGTTCTCATAAACTTTATTTTCCCAACGTTCTTTTACAACACGCTCAATTTTTCTTAAATCATTTTCATCAAGAATGCTTTTTTTTGTAAATGAGTAAACTTTGAAGATGTACCAGCCTTCTTTTAATTCAAGTGGTTTACTGAATTCACCCACAGCAAGATTAAAAACATCATTTTCAATTTTTTCATTAAGTTTTCCAAATGTAATTTCATCGGCATCTTTTTGTTCATTGTATTCTGATCTTGTTGCTAAAACAGAATCGAAACTTGCACCTGATTTGAGTGAGTTATAAATATCATAAATTTCCTTTTCATCGCTTGAAAAAATAAATTTTGCATTTATTGTTTTTAATATTTTGCTTTTATTTTTTGCATATTCTGAATCTGGCACAGCAACTTTTTCTTTAACTTCTTTTTGATAAAGAGCATCCCTTAAGTACATATTTCTAACATAATTGAATGCATATAAAAATTCTTCCGACTTATCAAGTTGCTTATTAATTGCATCTTTTGCTAAAAGCTTTTCAGCAATTATTGTTTTCAGAAAATCTAATTTTGTTAAAGTTGAATCAAAATTTTTATCTCTTCTTGGATGCGGTGAAAATTCAAATCTTTTTTTAAATTCTTCTTTAGAAATTTCAATTCCACTTGCCCGTGCAACATAATCTTTTTGAGCATTTATATTTATTGCCAAAACAAATAGTATTATTAAAATCGTCTTGATTTCAAAGTTAATTTTATTCATATATGTTTTTACTTAAAATTATTGTGGCTAAAGATAAAGAAGTGCAATAAGATTAGAAACTGAATTTAAAGTTTTAACTAATGAAAATAGTCACTCAAAAAGGTAATTTGAGTGACCATTAGATTCTTCATTAATATTAGTTTTTATTTTCAACAATTCTATAAGAGTGAGTAATTTCAACAGCTTTTTGAAGCATAGCTGTTACGCTGCAATAAGTTTTTTGAGAAAGTTCAATTGCCCTTTCAACTGCTTCTATTGGAATATTTGTTCCATAAAAAACATATTCCAAATGTATTTTAGTAAAAACTTGTGGATGTGTTTCTTGTTGCTCAGCTTCGATATTCATTTCAAAATCATCAAAATGAACTTTTTTCTTTTGTAATATTACCGCTACATCGCTTCCTGTGCATCCAGCTAAAGAAATTAACAATAATTCTTTCGGACGAATGCCAGCTTCACTTCCACCAAAATTTTCTGGGCCATCCATTGGCACCCAATGATTTGAATCGGTTTTACCTAAAAATGTAACACCTTTGATGTGCTTTACATATGCTTTTTTAGTTGCCATAATTTTCCTTTTTTTATTTTGTTAGATGCAACTACAAAAATTCAGATTCATTAATATGGATAAAAAATGTAAAACAAAATTGAAAAGCCAAACAAAATCCACATACCCGATTTTACTTCTTTAATTCTTCCGGCAATTAACATAGTAAAAGGAAAAACAACAAACCCTGCTGTCATTCCAATTCCAAGATTGTATGTAAAACTCATTAAGACAATTGTAACAAATGCAGGAATAATTTCTTCAAGTTTATCAAATTTTAGATTAGATATAGTTGAAATCATCAAGAGACCAACAATAATTAATGATGAGCCATAAGCAAAGGCTGGCACTATTGAAAAAGTTGGAGCTAAAAATAATGCTAATAAAAACATAAATGCAGTAACCACAGCAGTTAAACCAGTTTTTCCACCAGCTTCAATTCCCGTCGCAGATTCAATATAAGTTCCTGTTGTAGTAGTACCAAATAAAGCACCAACGCAAGTTGCTAACGCATCACACAACATTGGTTTTTCAATTTCAGGCAAGTTACCATTTTCATCAAGCATATTTGCTTTGTAACCAAGACCAATTAATGTTCCCATGGTATCAACAAAATCTAAAATAAAAATTACAAGTATTATTGAGACGAAGCTCCATTGTAACGCTCCTAAAATATCAAGCTTTAGAAATATAATTGAAATATCTGGTGGTGAAGAAATAAATTTTTCTGGAACTGCTATTTGACCAAGAATAATTCCAAGAATTGTTGTTGTAGCAATTCCAATTAAAATTGCTCCAATAATTTTTCTTATCATTAAAAAACTTATCAAAAGAAATGAAAAAATTCCGAGTAAAACTTTTAAATCTTTCAAATTACCAACGTGAACAGGTGCACCATCAACTCCAACTTTTACAATTCCTGTTTCATTTAATCCTATAAAAGTTAAAAACAACCCTATACCAACAGCGAAAGCTATTCTTAAAGATTCAGGGACAGAATTGGCAAGCCAGCTTCTAATTTTGAATAATGTTAACAAAGTAAATAGTACACCACTAATAAAAATTGCACCCAATGCTGTTTGCCAACTATAGCCCAAAACTTTAACAACCGTGTATGCAATAAAAGCATTTTCACCCATGTAAGGAGCTATAGCAAATGGTCTTTTTGCATAAACTCCCATAGTTAAAGTTCCAAAGAAAGCAGAAAAAATTGTAGCTGCCATAGATGCTTCAAAAGGTAATCCTGCAGCTTCTAAAATCTTTGGATTTACAATAACTATATATGACATTGTAATAAATGTTGTTATACCAGCAATAATTTCTTGCTTGAAAGTTGTTCCGTTTACTTCTAAAAAAAAGTACTTTGAAAACATTTTTGCCTTGTATTAAAAAATTTATTTACGGAAGAAATAAAGTATTATTGAAATTATTATGCTTAATAAAATTGATGTTGCAATTGGGAAATAAAAAGTAAAATTTTTCCCTTTCCAAATTATATCACCGGGCAATTTTCCTATGAATGGTATTTTATCCCAAAATGTAAAAATTAATCCTGCGAGTAGAAGTACAACTCCACTTAAAATTAATAGTTTACCGAATGGTTGTAATTCGTTCATAATTAATCTCTTTTAAAGTGTGGAAGTTCAAAAGGTATTTCAAAAGAAAACTCAATTAATCCTTGCAATTTTTGATTTTCAAAAAATGGTGTTTGATAAATAAATTTTTTAATTCCATTCTTTTCAATGGTATAAACATTTGGTTTTTGGTCAGTTAAAATAGATTTAATTTTTTCATTAGATTCATTAGAATGGCAAGAAAACAAGCTTTGCCCTATTAATTTTATACCGCCATCATTTTCAAAAATTTGAATAGATTTTTCATTTAAATAAATAATTTTACCATCAGCATCGCAAATAGTAACCGCAACTGGTATTTCTTTTAGATAATCCATATTTCCTCAAAAATAAATTTCGAATGAAAGAGAGTAATTCCTAATTGGTGCAATGTTGCCAATAAATTCCACATAATTATAATTGAATATATTTTTTATGTTAAAAAATATTTTTGTTGGCATATTCACAATAAAAAAATTATAACCAGCCATAAAATCGGTAACAAAAGTAGGAACACGTTTTTCACCGTCAATAACTAAAGCTAAAGGTGGTTGAACGAGAGCATTATCAATTTCTTCGACTTTACTTGCGAACCTGTAATCGGCACCAAATTCAAACTGAGCTGGCGTATAACGTGCCGATAGATTCACTGAATTTCTAGGACGATATTTCATCGAAATATTTTTATTTAAATCTCTTGCCCACATATAATGATAACCACCATTGATTTTCAGTTCGTCAGAGATTTTTAAATCAAATAAAAATTCAAATCCTTGAATTCTTGCTTTTGGTAGATTAATAAATTGAATATCTTCTTCTTTTGTGAGATTAGGTTCAATAAAATTATTGTACTCAGTTTGATAAAAAGCCACATCTAAAGAAAATTGATTAGTTAAAGTATAGTTTGCACCAACTTCAAAAGACAAACTTGTTTCGTAAGTTAAATTTGGGTTTTCAATAACATCAATTCCGGCACCCACACCAGCGGTTGTAAAAACTTCTGAAGGTGTTGGTGCACGAAAACCTGTTCCTATTGAACTTCTTAAAACTAAGTTGTCTGTTAATTTATAATTTAATCCTAACCTTGGTGTTATTGCACTTTTAACTTTAAGTGTATTAAGTTTCATTAAATCAAATCGGGTTCCAAATGTTGCTATTAATTTTTCTATTTGATGAAATTCCAATTGAAAATATGCAGCGCCACCATAAAAAGAAGGATTTTTAAAAATGTTGGATGAAATATTTGCACTCGATAACTCGATGCCACTTGTTAAAATAAATTTATTATTGAATTTATAATTGGCTAAAGCTTCTGTCCTAAATAAATCTGCCGTAGAAGTTGTTACTTCAATACCATATCCTGTAAATTTTGTTCGATAATAACTTGCTTTGAAATCAGCAGATAAATCAATTGAAAATTGATTGTGATAAATTAAACCTGAAAAAAATCTGTTGGATTTTACGAAGTTACCATTTTCATCATCTTTTGGCACAAGAGCATTTCGTGAATTTTTCCAATAAAGAAAATTTCCTCTGTTCTGATTTAAATAATTTCCAAAGAATGTAATATTATCTGTTTCATTAAAAATATAGGTGAGCTTAGTATAACCAAGTAAACGTTTATAAAAATCACTTTGTCTGTAACTATCGTTATCAAATTTTTTAATTGAAAAAGTATAACCAAAATTTCCCGATGAATTTGAATGAGTTAACTCGGTTCCAAAAAATTTTCTGTATTGTTTACTCCAATCCCAAATTTCATAAGCTGGTTTATCAAAGACACCAATATAACTTCTGAAATTTGTCAAAGCATTTTTAGTTATGCCTTTTGTAATAATATTTATTACGCCACCAATGGCAGAAGAACCATAAAGTGAACTTGCAGGACCTTTAATAATTTCGATTCGGTCTATATCGTTAATTGGTATCATTTCCCATACAATGTCACCGCTATCTCCTGAATATATTGGTAACCCATTGATTGCAACTAAAACTCTAGCACCAACACCTTTGCTATAGCCACTAGAGCCGCGAATACTAACTTGTTCAAGATTCATTTGAATGCCAGAAATATTTCTTAGCAGTTCATCTATTGTAATGTAATTTTTCTTTTTAATTATTTCAGGAGAAAGAACAACAGTACTTACCGTCAAGTCTTCAATTTTTTGTTCAAACTTTCCGGCGCTTACAACAATTTGATTTGCCTGAATTGTTGATTCATTTAAGATTACATTTATTGTCTTACCTTTTTGAACACTTTTAATTACTCTTTTTTCATAACCAACGGCACTAATTTGTAAATCGAATTTTTCTTCTTTAAGATTTGATAAAATAAAATTACCATTTTCATCAGCAGAAGCACCAATTGAGGTTCCAATAATAATTACACTTGCTCCAAAGATTGGTTCTCCATTTTGATTTATTACTCTTCCTCTAATCGAATTTTGCGAAAATGCTTGTGAAGCAAAAAAAACAACCAACAGAAAAATTTTATATGTAAAATTTATCTTCATTCTGATACTCCTTTTTACATTGGAGGTTGTGGCGGTGGATTATTAAAATCAACGGTGATATTTACATCAGGTGTAATTTGTCCCGGATTAACAATTAACATCTTTGGTTTTGATTGATCACCATTTATACAATAAACACCAACAACATTCCAATCACTTCTTACCAAAGTAATTTCTGATGTTTTTGATTGTGCCACTACTACATAAGAATAAATTCCTGGTGTAAGTTTAATGTTTGAATTAAAGGGATTATCAATGGAGTTGTATTTAAATTCTTTTGAACCATAAGGAATTGAATCAACAATAAAACTAAAGTAGTTGAAAAAATCTTCTACTTTTTTAATTTCATTTTTGAACACAACAATATGAGTACGTTTAACTCCTTCTGGCCACTTACCAACAAAAGTAACTTTTCCGCTAAAGCCAAAAGGACCTGTTGGTTCACTAGGCTCTATACCTTTATTGCATGAATAAACCATAACTGCAAAAAAAAGGATTAGCACATTTATTAAATACTTTTTCATTTGATTATTCCTCAGCATGCACCTTTAAAATATAAAGTTTCTACATAAATAATAATAAAAATTTTCCTTGTTCTAACTCTTTCAAATTATCATAAAAACATTTTTATATTTGGCCTATCAAAATTGAGGTCAAAATGAAAAAAGTATATTTATTAATTATTATGTTTTTAACAATTTCAATTTCGGCACAAGAAAATAATGAAGTAAAATCAGAAGTTAAAGAACTAACGGAATTTCACGATGTAATTTATCAAATATGGCACACTGCGTGGCCAGAAAAAAATGTTGAAATGCTGAAATCCCTTTTGCCCGATGTTGAAAATGGTTATGAAAAAATTAAATCGGCAGAACTTCCCGGAATTTTAAGAGACAAAAAATCTAAATGGGAAGAAGGTCTAAAAAAATTATCAAAAAGTGTTGAGGCTTATAGATTAGCATCTCAAAATGATGATAAACAAGCTTTTCTTGATGCTGCAGAAAAATTACATTC
>CAZVBT010000031.1:0-3221 GCA_964625385.1 uncultured Melioribacter sp.
TCCAACTAACGGATACTCACTATCTTTTGTCCTTGAAGAAGCTAATTCAATAGCATATCTTTTTAGCAGAATATTTAAGACAAGTTTTGAAAGACCGCTTAGTTTCAAAACTATTATAACTTCAACTTTCTATCCACAAATTTATAATTCCAAAACAGATGTGTTTGGTATAAAATTTAAGTTTGGCAAAATTTTTACTTATCGGGGAAATCAAGCGGATATTTCAATTAACCAAAGATTATATGCTGGCGGGAGTAACTCAATACGTGGCTGGGGAACTCGTCAGCTTGTTCCTAATAATCAATTGCTGAATTTATCCAACATTACACAAGAAGATTTAGATGCATTTTTAATCAAAGGTGCTGTTACAGGTGGATTTTTATTGTTTGAAGGATCTTTTGAATCGCGTCATAAATTTTTAGATAAACTCGGTGCAGTATTTTTTATTGATTATGGAAATACATGGAACGATTATAACGAAGTAAGACTTGATCAAATTGCTGTTGCATCTGGTTTTGGTTTTCGGTTTTATTCAGATTTTATTCCATTCAGAATTGATTTTGGCCTGAAAGTATTTGATCCACAAGACCATAGAAACTTTTTTAAGAAAAGATTTTGGGGTGAATTACTTCAATTTCACATCGGTATTGGGGAAGCTTTTTAACCAGTTTAATTTCTTTTTGTTGAGTCTCTATTTTTAAGTAAATTTGCCATCACTTTTTTAATGAGGATTGTATGATTTCCAGCATGACTGGCTACGGAAAAGGAATAGCTGCAAATGATGAATTCACCATTGAAGCTGAAATTAAAAGTGTCAACAGCAGATTTCTTGAAATTTCTCTTAAATTACCAAAATTTCTTCTCAATAAAGAATTAGAAATCAAAGATCGTTTAAAGTCGAAAATTAAACGTGGTAAAATTTTTCTTGCTATTACAGTTAAAAAAGGAGATGTTTTAGAAAAATTCAATGAAATTGATTCGGATTCTGTTAAATATGCTTTAAGTTTATTGAAAGATATTAGAAAGGCTGCAAAGATTAAAGATAAAATTAAACTTTCTGATATTTTGCTTTTTCAAAACATGCTCTTTAAAGATGATACTGAACAAGCAAACCACGAAATGGATTTAATTTTTCAAGCGATAGATGAATCTATAAGTGAACTAAAAAAAATGAGAGAAGCCGAAGGCTTCGAATTAGAAAAAGACTTGACAAAAAGACTTCAGCTTATTGAAAATGCAGTTAATTTTATCGAACAAAATGCAAATCTTGCTGTAATAAATTATTTTGAAAAAATTAAAGAAAGAGCAACTCAGTTATATTCTGATTTTTCGAATAATACTGATAGACTAAATCTTGAGTTAGCTCTACTTGCTGAAAGAGCCGATGTAACAGAAGAGTGTGTTAGATTAAAAAGTCATATTAAATTATTTAATGAAACATTAAATAAACCTGATGAAGCAGGAAGAAAATTAAATTTTATCATTCAGGAAATGAATCGTGAAGCAAACACTATAAATAGCAAATCTATTTCTTCAGAAATTTCCCATAAAGGAATAATAATTAAAGAAGAAATTGAAAAGATACGTGAGCAAATTCAAAACATTGAGTAATAATTGAAATTGAATAGACCAAAATTATTTGTATTTTCAGCCCCAAGCGGAAGTGGAAAAACAACTATTGTTAAAGATGTATTGAATACATTTCCGAATTTTGTTTTTTCTATTTCTGCAACAACAAGAAAAATAAGACCATCAGAAAAAAACGGTGTAGATTATTATTTTATTTCTGAAAATGAATTCAAAGAAAAAATAGATAAAAATGAATTTGTTGAATGGGAAAAATTTTACGATTATTACTACGGAACTTTGAAATCTCAGATTGAAGAAAATATAAAAAATGGATTTAACACTGTTTTTGAGGTTGATGTTAAAGGCGCATTAAGTATTAAAAAACATTATCCTGATTCAGTTTTAATTTTTATTGCTCCACCAAGTATCGAAGAATTAAAACAAAGATTAATTAAAAGAAATACTGAAACTGAAGAAGACCTTAAGAAAAGAATTGAACGGGCAGAAATGGAACTAAGCTTTAAAGATAAATTTGATTATGTGGTTTCTAATGCCGATTTAGAAATAGCAAAGAAAAAAGTTAAAGAAATAATAGAAAATGAAATAAAGGAGAATAAATAATGGCAATTCAACCTTTGAGCTTAAGAAAAATCAAAGAAAATGCTTCTAATCTTTATGAAGCTGTAATTGTTGCTGCAAGAAGAGCAAGAAGAATAAATGATGATCTTAAACTTGAATTTAATGCTCTGCTTAGCACAGTAACAAATTCAAATGACGATCAATACGAAGACAAAGAAAATCCAGAACAATTAAAACTTTCTTTGGAATTTGATAAAAGAGAAAAGCCACACATTCAGGCAATTAAAGAAGTTCGTGATAGCAAAATTAAATTCCGTTACAAATCAGAAAAATAATTTAATCTACTTCTTTTTGAGCGGAGCTGAAATTACAGGTCCGCTTTTTTTGTTTTTAGTTATTATTTAATTTTATAAATAAAAAAAGCAATTCAAAAATTTTAAGTGAAAGAATTAAAAAAACAAATAGTAGAAATTTTAAAAGATCAGCAAAATATTTTTGGTAACGATCTTTTTGAAAGAATTGAAATTGATCATATTAAAATGAAGAAAAAAGAATTATCAGTTAAATTTATTGATGACACATCTGACATTGAAAATAATGAACTTACACTAAGTGGATTAACTTTGGAAGAATTTCAAAAAGCAGAAAATTTAGAAGAACTAAATTCAATGATTTCCGATTGTCAATTGTGTTCTCTTGGCAAAACAAGAAATAAATTTGTTTTTGGAGTTGGAAATCCAAATGCAGATGCTATGCTTATCGGAGAAGCACCCGGTGCCGATGAAGATTTGCAAGGCGAACCTTTTGTTGGGCGGGCAGGTAAACTTTTAACTGATATACTTAAGGCAATTAATTTTACTCGCGATGAAGTTTATATAGCAAATATTCTTAAATGCCGTCCACCCGGAAATCGTGATCCTCTTCCAACTGAAATGGAAACTTGTATGCCTTATTTATTAAAACAAATTGAATTAATTAAACCAAAAGTAATTTTGTGTTTAGGAAGAATTGCGGCAAATGGATTATTAAATAAAAAGTTAACACTTTCAGCTTTACGGGAAAACATTTACGAT
>CAZVBT010000032.1:0-1909 GCA_964625385.1 uncultured Melioribacter sp.
GATTAAAACCTGTTACACTTGATGCTAAAGAAGGGTTAGCTTTGATTAATGGAACTCAAATGATGGCAGCTTTTGCTTCTTTTATATGCATCGAAGCAAAAAAATTAATTAAGCTTGCTGATATTGCATCAGCTCTTTCACATGAAGCACTACTTTCAACAGATAAAGCTTTTGATCTCCGCTTGCATAATCTTAGACCATACAAAGGACAAATAACAACCGCAAAAAATATTTTGAAACTTTTACAAAATAGTGAAATAAGGAAATCACACATAGAAAACGATCCACGCGTTCAAGATTCATACTCGATAAGATGTATTCCACAAATTCATGGTGCATCTCGTGATGCAATTGATTATGTATGTTCACAAATTAAAATCGAATTAAATTCTGTTACAGATAATCCGTTAATTTTTCCTAAAGATAAAGATTACATCAGCGGCGGTAACTTTCACGGTCAACCATTAGCGTTACCTTTAGATTTTATGGCTATTGCTTTAGCCGAGCTGGCTGATATTTCTGAAAGAAGAATTGATAGATTAACAAACGGTTCGAATGATAAACTGCCAAAATTTTTAGCAAAAGATGGTGGATTAAATTCCGGTTATATGATTGCTCAATATACAGCCGCTTCTTTGGTTTCTGAAAATAAAGTTCTTTCTCATCCTGCCAGTGTAGATTCAATACCAACATCTGCCGGTAAAGAAGATATTAATTCAATGGGTTCAATCTCTGCAAGAAAATGTTTTCAGATTTTGAAAAACGTTAAAAAAGTAATAGCACTTGAATTAATGGTTGCCGCTCAGGCAATTGATTTTCTTCGCCCACTTAAATGTGGAAAAGGAACAGAAATTGCCTATCAAACAATTCGTTCTAAAATTAAATCGCTAAACAAAGACAGAATTTTATACGAAGACACAAATAAAATTTTTGAATTAGTTGATAATGAAACAATCTTAAAGAACGTTGAATCCAAAGTAAAACTTGATTGATTATAAAACATAAATCATCAATTACAATTTATTTATTATCTTTGCTCGCCAAAAAATTAAGAAACATGGATGCAGAATTTTTACATATAGATGGAATTGTCGTAAACACAGAAATTACCGAATCATATTTTACTTGTGATTTGGCAAAATGCAAAGGTGCGTGCTGCACTATGGAAAGCCCTTATGGTGCACCAATTACTCAGGATGAAATTGAAAGTATTACAAAAGAGCTTCCAGTAATTTTAAATTATTTACCTAAACAACATTCCAATGAAATTGAAAAACATGGCTTCTGGTCTAAACATGATGATGAATTAATGACAAGAACTATCAACAACAGAGCTTGTGTTTTTGTATATTTCGAAGGTGAAATTGCAAAATGTGCTATTGAAAAAGCATTTAACGAAAGTAAAGTTTCTGTAAACAAACCAATTTCTTGTCACTTGTTTCCAATTAGAATTTCAAATTTTGCTGGTCCTGTTCTTCGATATGAAAAATACAGAGAATGTCAGCCAGCAGTTGATAAAGGAAAACTAACAAAAATTAAAATTGTAGATTTTTGTAAAGATTCTCTTAAAAGAAAATTTGGTGAAGAATGGTTTAAAAAATTAAAAGAGGTAGTAAAAAAGTAATATGTTATCATTACAACAAAGATTGGCTCTACAACAAAAACTTTCTCCGCAGCAAATTCAATATCAAAAGCTTTTGCAGTTGAATACTCTTGCTCTTGAACAAAGAATAAAAACAGAACTGGAACTTAATCCAATTCTTGAAGAAACACTTGATGAAGAAATAGATCTTGAACAATTAGAAGAAAACCCTGATGATAACGATGACAAATTAGATGAAGAAGAAAATATATCTGAAAAAGAAGATGAATTTGATATTGAAGATTTTATGAATGATGATGTTGATTC
>CAZVBT010000033.1:0-11788 GCA_964625385.1 uncultured Melioribacter sp.
CACAAGTTTGGGAAGAAAAATCTTGATAAGAACGTGATTATAAATTTGATGAATTCATTTTAATACTTTAACTAATCATTGTTCTAAAAATATGTCATATAGATTAACACGAGCAACCAATGTTGCACTCGGAATAAACATTTTTCTTTTTATTGTAAAGGGAATTGTTGGAATAATTTCAAACTCAATTGCTGTGATATCAGAGGCATTAAATTCTTTTACAGATGTTCTGGTTTCAATTGGAATTAAGATTGCAGTTAAAATATCTCACGATAAGCCAGATTCAAAACATCAATTTGGACATAATGCCGCTCAACCACTTGCAGCTTTTATTCTTGCCGTTTTTGCTTTTGTTGTAGGTATTAATATAGTAGAAGAATCAATTAAAAGATTAATTGAGCCTAAGGATATCGAAATTTCAATGGCTGTTTATTTAGCTTTAATTTTTACTATTATTACAAAAATATTGTTAAATAGATATCAAGTTAAAATTGCAAAAATGTTTAACAGTCCCGCTATACGTGCTGCATCTATTGATAGTATTAATGATGTGCTTGCTTCCTCTATAGCTTTACTTGGAGTAATTGGAGCATCATTGAAGTTAAATTATATTGATAGCATTGCTGGAATTATGGTTGCTATGTTTATCTTTAAATCAGGTTATGAAGTAGCAAAAGAGAACATGGACTATTTGATGGGTAGATCTGCTGATCAATCCTTTGATTCAAAAATTAAAGAAATAACTATGAATATAAATGGTGTGAAAGGAATTAACGATTTACGCTCACATTATGTTGGAAATAAATTTCATATTGAAATACACATAGAAGTTGATAAAGATATGTCAACTAAAATTTCACATGACATTGGCAACGAAGTAAAATACGCACTTGAAGAAATTGAAGAAGTACAAAAAGTTTTTGTTCATATTGACCCGATTTAGATTATTATTTTAAATGGATAACAAATGTTTGAATTAAAAAAATACACATTAAAAAATGTTTTAGATGAATCAACAAAAAATTATAGCAACAACCCATCTGTCTCATTTGTTGATAGGACTCCATTAACTTATTCAGATTTCAAATTAAAAGTTTACGAAACAATTAAATACTTAAAGAGTGTTGGTATTATATCAGGTGATAAAGTTGCTATCTTAAGTGAAAATCAACCTAATTGGGGAATTGCATATTTTTCAATTACAACAATGGGTGCTGTTGCTGTTCCAATTATGACTGAGTTTCACACAGCAGAAGTTCATCATATTTTAAGGCACTCGGAAAGCAAAGGTGTTTTTGTTTCAGCTAAATATTTTAATAAAATTGAAGAATTTGAATCATCAGATTTGAACGCAAAAATTTTACTTGATGATTTTTCAGTAATACCTTTACAAACTAAAAATGATTTAATAAAAGAAGTAATTACAGGTGCTAAACAAGAATTTGCAAAAATCAAAGAAGCAGCTTTTAAACTTGTGGGTTTAACTTCTGATGAAGTTGAAGAAGATGACTTAGCTTTAATTTTATACACAAGTGGTACAACGGGGCATTCTAAAGGCGTAATGCTTTCTCATAAAAATGTTGTCAGCAATGCAGTTGCAACTCTAAAAATTGTTTATGCCGACGAAAATGATCGGTTTTTATCAATTCTTCCTTTGTTTCATACATTTGAATCAACATTAGGATTAGTAATACCAATAATGGTTGGAGCTTCAATTTATTATATAGATAAACCACCAACACCAGCAGTTCTTTTACCAGCATTTCAAAAGATAAAACCAACTGTGATGCTTGCTGTTCCATTAGTTATTGAAAAAATTTGCAGAAATAAAATTTTTCCTGAAATCAACAAAAAGTTTATTGTAAGAAGTCTTTACAAAATACCAACTGTAAGAAAAAAAATTAATCAGGCAGCAGGTAAAAAATTAATGCAAACTTTTGGTGGTCTACTAAGAATGTTTTGCATCGGAGGTGCATCTTTACCTGAAGATGTTGAGTTGTTTTTGAGAGAAGGCAAATTTCCATACGCAATCGGTTATGGTTTAACTGAAACTTCACCACTTGTTACCGGAACAAATCCTGAAAATGTTAGATTTCGTTCATGTGGAAAACCAATTCTTTGGTCACAAGTTAAAATTGATAATCCTGATCCTAAAAATGGTGAAGGTGAAGTTTTGATTAAAGGTCCAAACGTTATGAAAGGATATTACAAAGATCCTGAAAAAACAAAAGAAGTCTTTACAAAAGAGGGCTGGTTCAAAAGCGGTGATCTTGGTGTATTAGATAAAGATGGTTATTTGTATATCAAAGGTCGTTCAAAAAATGTAATCATTGGTTCTAATGGAAAAAATATTTATCCTGAAGAGATTGAATCAATTATAAACTCGCTTCCTTTTGTTGCAGAATCTTTAGTTATGGAAAAAGGTGAAATTCTTGTAGCGAAAATTCATCCCAATTATGATGAAATTGATTTACACTATAACATCAAAAAACTAAGTGAACCTGAAGTTCGGGAAATTAAAAATAAAATTTTCACTGAACTTCTAAATCAAATAAATGAACGTGTAAATACATTTTCAAGGATAAATAAAATTATTGAACAAACTATTCCTTTCGAAAAGACACCAACACAAAAAATCAAAAGGTTTTTATATATTGAAAATTAGGAAACTTAAAATCTGTAAAATTTGTAATAACCATTAAATTAATTGCTGAAGGAAATAAAATGAAAAAATTCTTATTGCTTCTTATTGTAATTATATCCAATGTATTACAAGCACAAAATCCTGAATTGGTTCTAAAGAAAGACCACAAAATAGATTCAACAAAAATTATAATTCCAGATGAATTTTATAAACGTGAAGAACAAGTTATATTCCAACTATTAAATTTTTATCACTACAAAAAACAACCATTAAATGATTCTCTTTCTTCTGTTGTATTTGATGAATATCTAAAATCACTTGATTTCAACAAAAGTTATTTTTTAAAATCAGACATTGAAAAATTTGAAACTTTCAGAAATAAGTTCGATGATTTTATAAAAGAAGCAAACCTCGAAATTCCATTTTCAATTTTTAATCTCTTCAAAAAAAGAGTAAATGAAAGAATTGAATTTATTAAAGCAACGTTGAAAAATGAATTTGATTTTACTAAAGATGAAGCATACAAACCGGATCGTGAAAAAGAAGATTGGGCAAAAGATGAAAAGGAATTAAATGAAATATGGAGATTAAGATTAAAAAATGAAGCACTCCAAATAATTTTAACAGGAAAAGATTTTCAAAAAGCAGCATCCGATTTAGTTAAACGTTATCAGAATTTTCACAAAGTTATTTTACAATACGAAGCTGAAGATGTTTTTTCTATCTATATAAATTCATTTTTGCAAACAATTGATCCTCACACAGATTACTTTTCTCCTGTTAATTCAGATAACTTCAATATATCAATGAAATTATCATTAGAAGGAATTGGTGCACAACTTCGTCAGGAAGGGGATTACACTGTTGTTGCTTCAGTTGTGCCAGGTGGTCCGGCAGCAAAAAGCAATTTACTTCACGAAGAAGATAAAATAATTGGAGTAGCTCAAGGTGAAGATGGCGAAATGGTAGATGTTATTGGCTGGCGTTTAGATGATACCATACAATTAATTCGTGGTAAAAAGGGAACAATTGTCAGACTTCAAATTCTTAAAAAAGAAGAAGGTGATAATGCAATTCCAAAAGAAATAAAATTAGTTCGAGATCAAATTAAATTAGAAGAACAAGCTGCAAAAAGCGAAATCATTAACTTTGATCATGAAGGAAAAAACTTCAAACTTGGCGTTATAAAACTTCCATCCTTCTATACAGATTTCGAAGGGCAAAGACTTAATAAACCTGATTACAAAAGCACAACCCGTGATGTCAAAAACTTAATATCAAAATTAAAAGAAGAAAATATTGATGGCTTATTAATTGACTTAAGAGGAAATGGTGGCGGTTCATTACAAGAGGCAATTCAATTAACAGGTTTATTCATAAAAGAAGGACCCGTTGTTCAGGTTCGGAATGCACAAAACATAATTGAAGTTGATAGAGACCCTGATCCTACAATTTTCTATGATGGTCCACTTGGAATAATTACAGATAGATTCAGTGCATCTGCATCTGAAATTTTTTCTGCTGCAATTCAAGATTATGGACGAGGAATTATAATTGGTGAAAAAACTTATGGAAAAGGCACTGTTCAAAATCTTTATGATTTAAGTATGATGATAAGAAACAATGAAAGAAAAGCAGGTCAACTTAAATTAACACAAGCAAAATTTTATAGAATAAATGGAAGTAGCACACAAAGAAAAGGTGTTTTGCCCGATATTATTTTCCCATCTCAATATGAAGAAGATGAATTTGGTGAATCATCTCGTTCAAGTGCTTTACCATGGGATCAAATAAATGCAACACAATTTTCTAAGTACTTAGATTTAAGTAAAGTATTACCTATTCTTCTCAAAAAGCATGATGAAAGAACCAAAAAAGATATTGAATTTCAGTTAATAGTTGATGAAATAAATGAAAATAAACAGGCAAGAAAGCAAAAGGAATTTTCATTAAACTTAGAGGTAAGAAAAAAGCAGAAAGATGAAGCAGAAGCTAAAAAGAAAAAAAGAGATGAAGAGAAAGCAAAACTATTAGGAATTAAAATAGAAGAGAGAAAAGAAGTTGAAAATCCATCACAGAGTAATTCAAAATTGGATTATCAATTAAAAGAAAGTGGAAGAATATTGGCTGATTTTATTTTGGCAAAAGTTGGTTAAAAGTAAAAAATGTTCTTAAAAAATTTTGGAATCTAAGGGCAATGGAATTATATTTACGCCCTCAAAATTTTGGTTCAGGGCGCGTAGCTCAGGTGTAGAGCATTTGCCTTTTAAGCAAAGGGTCGGTGGTTCGAGCCCACCCGCGCTCACTATAATTAAAGCCCGATATCATACTGATTTCGGGCTTTTTTCTTAGTCTTTATTTAACTAATATGGTTTTTATGAAATACTTACTTAAAATATTTTTGTTGTTTGTTTTTATTTTTTATTCGGAATTTCTCTCCCAAGAAAAACTTCGCCTAATGAGTTATAATATTTTGAATTATCCTAATTCAAGAAGTGGTGCAAGTATTACAACTATTGAACCTCATTATAAAAATGTAATTAATAAAATTAATCCCGATTTGATAGTTGTTGTTGAAATGGTACAACAAAGTGGAGTTCAGCAGTTTTTAAACAATGTTTTAAGCAATGATTTTAATGCAGCTAATGTAACTATTAAATCAACTAATAGTTATGGCTATGATGGTAATGATTGTGCATTTTATTATAAACCATCTAAAGTGAAATTAATTGAAACAAAAACAATCTCAGCAAGAACAAGAGTAATTTCAAGTTTTAAAGTTGTGTCAAATTCTTCAAATGATACTTTAATAATTTTAGGTGTTCACTTAAAGGCTAATGACTATAATAGTTCAGATAATAATGCATTAAATCAGCAAAAAAGAACTGATGCAGTAACTTCTTTAAGAAATGAAACGGATAAATATTTTTCTAAAACAAATTTTTTGGTTTGTGGTGATTTCAATATTTTTTCTTCCGATGAACAAGCTTTCCAGAAGTTAATTGATAAATCAAAATCTGGTTATGTAGTTGATTTTACTAATTCAATTGGTTATTGGAGTGGAGATGCAAAATATTCTTCTGTTTGTACTCATTCATCAACAAGATTGGATACCCGGCTTGATATGATTTTAGTCTCGCAATCTTTGATTGATAAAGGTGGAGTTGATTATGTCGAAAATTCATTTAAAATTTTTGGTAATGATGGAAATCAGTTCAATAAATCTGTAGCCAATTCATCAAATGCATGGTTTTTGAATGAACCAAGTTTAGCAGTTTCAACTACAACAGCTTCAGATCATCTTCCAATTTATGCCGATTTTGAATTCGGAGTTAAAACAAGTATTGATGATGTTTCATTACCGAATGATTTTAAATTAGAACAAAATTATCAAAATCCGTTCAATCCAGCAACGACTATAAAATACACAATACCGTCTGTCATCCTTCGACAGTCCCGACAGAGTCTGGTTCATAGTGAAAATATACAATCAATCATTGCGAGCCTGTCTGACGATAAGGCAGGCCTGCCTGACCGGCAGGCAGGCGAAGCGAATCAATCTAATTTGAATCAATCAATTCAACAAAATGAAATTTATAATGATCAAGTTTATGTAACACTCAAAGTTTACGATATACTTGGAAGAGAAGTTGCAACACTTGTAAATGAATACCAAAAACCAGGAAATTATAGTTCTGAGTTCAGAGTTCAGAGTTCTGAGTTAGGAAGTGGAATATATTTTTACAAATTGCAAGTTGGAAATTTAGTGAAGACAAAAAAGATGGTTTATTTAAAGTAAACAAAAATTTCTGAGATTGAATCATCTACATTATCTTATTCTTACTCATAATCTTAATTATGTTCTTAATCTTACTCATGATCATAATCTTGCTCATGATCATAATCTTGCTCATGATCTTATTCTTAATTAATTACTAATCTTGTTCATTCAACCCAAGCAAATCCAGCAAACGGTCATGAGCTTCTTTTGGTAATTCTACATTGTACTTTTTGTAAAATTCAATTGTTTTTTCAACAGAGTTAAAATAATGCTTACAGTTATCGCAGTTTTCAAGATGTTTTTTTATTTCTATACATTTAGGTGAGTTAAGTTCTTCACCTAAATTATCACAAATGTGATTCATCACTTCTTTGCAGGTTGGAAGAGGGTGATCGATATTTAAATTTATTTCGCTCATTAATTCATCTCCTCCGAAAAAATTCTGTTTAATTCATTTCTTAAAAAGGCTCTTGCACGATGTAATCTTGATTTCACAGCAGGGATTGTAAGTTCAACAATTTTAGCCGTTTCTTCAGTTGATAAACCTTCAACATCACGAAGTAAAAAAACAATTCTGTAATCAGCAGGAAGTTTTTTAATTGCTTCATCTAAAATAATTTTTAACTCATTATTCTCTGTTATTTGATCTGGTGAAACTTTCCAATCGGCAATATCTTTTTCATTGATTACAGCTTCATCATCTTCAAACGAAGCAAAGCCAACATTTTTTTCTGAACGAGCAAGCATCAGGCAATGATTTGAAACCACTCTATATAACCATGTTGATAATTTAGATTGTCCGCTAAACTGATTTAAATGTTTTACCATGCTTAAAAATGTTTCTTGCATAGTGTGTTCAGCTTTGTCTTTATTACGACAAATTTTATATGAAAAATTAAAAACAGTTTGTTCGTAAAGTTTTACTAATTCCGTTAAAGCTTTACGATCACCATTTTGAGCAAGTTCTATTAATTTTGTTTCTTCCATAAATAAGATGTTTTATTTTTTTAATGGATTCATTTCATTTTTTTTGTTATTATCCAAACTATGCCACAATAGTAAAGATGCAATTGAATAGTAAGGATACCAATTATTTCTTTTAGCAATTAATTTAATTTTATTTTCATCAGGTAAAGATTTCAATTTGTAATTAATCATAACTGCTTTTCTAATTCCTAAATCACCAGTTGGTAAAATATCTAATCTTGCTAATACAAAAATTAAAAACATATGAACACTCCAAACACCAATTCCTTTTACTTTGGTAAGCTCATCTATAATTTGATCATTAGTCATTTTCGATAAGCCTTTCAATTTTACTTCACCATTAAGAATTTTGTGTGATAAGTCTTTAACATATTGTACTTTTGAGTTAGATAATCCAAAACTTCTAAGAGTTTCATCAGGTGTGTTCAAAATTTTATCAGGTGTTGGATGATTTTTATAAAACTTAAAAAGTCTGTTTCTAATTGAACGGGCTGAGTTTAGCGACAATTGTTGCCCAATAATTGCTCCTAATAAAAGATTGAAGTATTTTCGATGTGGTGTTAAATTTTGTTTGTCAAAAGTTAAAATTAATGATGCTAATGTTGAATCATTTTTTTCTAAGTGCTTTAATCCTTTTTGAAATTCATTTTTTAGCATTTTAATAAATAAAAATCTTAACAATTGGTTGACTAAAATGGAAAATCAATTAATGATTTCTTTAAGTCGCAATAAGCTACTTAAAAATGTAGAAATCAATAAAATTGACCTTCGCAATATACGAGGAAAATTAATTACAATTGGTGAAGGTGAAATTCTATATCGTGAAGGTGACCGTGCAGATGGAATTTTTCTTGTTGTATCTGGTGAAATTAATCTTTTGAAAAAAAGATTATTAGGTAAGTCAAAATCTTTCATCTTTAACGAAGATGACTTTTTCGGTCAGGAAGAATATTTAGAAGAAACATCCAGAACTTCAACAGCGGTTGCTTTAAGAGATTCATATTTGATTTTTCTTTCCAAAGATGAATTAGATTTATTAATTAGACAGAATGGAAATATTTTAAATAATTTAAGAGAAGTTTTTCAAGAACCAATTTCTGAAGTAAAAACACTTAAAACAATTATCTCTGATACAAAAGAAGAAATAAAAGAAAGTAAAAACCATTACAAAGAAGAAAAAATTGAAACTCAAAAAGAAGAACCTCATGATTTTTTCCGGTCTATTTCAGATTCATCTCGTTCCAGTAATGAAAATTTAGTGCAACCACTTGAAAAAGTTGAACCTTCAATTGAAAATTTTACAGAAGATAAATTGCCGTTTGATGAATCTCTTTTTAATGAAGATGGAATTATAAAAGCTGAATTTGAAATTCCTATAGAAAAAAAAGAGGAACCAAAAAATGAACAACTGAATGAAAATTTTGAAGTAAAAGAACAACAAAAACCAAAAGATGATTTGGATGACGCTTTGTTTAATGCTTTGAGCGGTTTTACAACTACTAACATAGATGAGAATCAGAATAAAAAAGTTTCGGATGAAATATTATCAAATGAAGATGATCAAAGTTTTTATGCATCATTAGATGATTTTGAACCTAAAATTCATGACGAGAATTTAAATGAATTTAAATTACACGAAGAAGATAAAGTTGAAGAATCCTTTGATGAAAAAATTAAGATACCTGAAAAAGAAGAAATTTATGAAAATGTTCAACAATACATCAAACCACTAAAAGAAGAAGTTATAGAAGAAAAAATTGAATTTATTGAACAAACTTTTGAAGAAACAAAAGAAGTTGAAATTGCACCAAAAGAAGAAATCGATGAAACCGACAGAATTAAACAAGAGAAAAGCAAACTAACAATTGATGAATTAGAAATATTACTTCGTGCCGCTGAATTAGTTAATTCTACAATCAAGGTTGATGAAGTTTTGCAAAATATTGTAACTGTAGCAATTCAATTAACAAATGCAGATCGTGGAACATTATACATTGTTGACAAAGAAAAAAATGAATTATGGTCTTTAATACTCCAGGCAAATGAACTAAAAGAAATTCGATTAAAAATTGGTGAAGGACTTGCAGGTTACTCAGCAAAAAAAGGTGAAGTATTAAATATTAAAGATGTTCAAAACGATCCTCGCTTTAATAAAGAATATGATCGGTTAAGCGGCTATGTTACAAAAAGCATGATTTGTTTTCCAATAAAAAATAATCAGTCGCAAGTAATAGGTGTATTACAACTAATAAACAGTAAAAATGGATTTTTTACAGAACGTGATGAAACATTTTTAGCAGCACTTTCTGTTCATGCAGCTTTAGCATTGCAAAATGCTGAACTTGTAGAAAAATTGTTACAAGGAGAAAGAGTTAATTCACTAGGAAAGATGGCTAACTTTTTAATTCAGGATATCAAAAAACCAATTCTTGTTAGTAAAAGATATACAGAACATCTACTAAGTAAAAACCTTCAACCAGAAATAGCTCAAATTGTTCAAATGCTTCTTGATCAAATAAGTCACATTGCAGATTTAGTTCAAACAACTACTAGTTATTCGGAAGGTAAAACTGTCCTTAGAACAATCAATGCTAGCTTAAATAACACACTTGCGGATTTTGCATCCCGTGCAGAAAATTATGTCATAGGAAGAAGTTGCAGAATTATAAATGAATTTGACAAAGATGTAACAGTGAGAGTCGATATTAAAGAATTATATCAATCTTATTTTCATATAATTAGAAATGCTTGTGATGCAATGCCTGAAGGCGGTTCTATATGTATTTCAACCAAACGTGATGATAAAAAAGTTAAAATTCTTTTTAAAGATAATGGAATTGGAATTCCTGATTCAATAAAAGATAAAATTTTTGATCCTTTTGTTTCTTATGGAAAAAAAGATGGAACTGGATTAGGATTGTCTATAACAAAAAAAATTATTGAAGCTCATAACGGCAAAATAGAATTTGAAAGTTCATCTGGAATTGGAACAACTTTTATTATTACACTTCCAATTGCTTCAATATTCTAATTTAATTTTATGAATTACAATTTAGTTACCATTCTGGGGCCAACTGCTGTAGGTAAAACCAGATTAGCTGCACTTCTTGCAAATCGATTTAATGGTGAAATAATTTCAGCAGACTCACGTCAAGTTTATATTGGAATGGATATTGGCACAGGAAAAGATTTAAATGATTACATAGTTGATAACAAAAAAATAAATTATCATCTTATTGATGTTGTACATCCAAATGATGAATTCAACCTTTTTGAATTTTACAAAAAATTTTTTGAAGCATTTAACCTAATCAATAAAAAAAATAAATTACCTTTTCTTTGCGGCGGAACCGGATTATATCTTCACTCAATAATTAAAGATTACAATCTTTCAGAAGTTGATTTTAACAAAGATAGAATTGAACAACTTAATAAATTGGATTACGAAACATTAAAAAATATGTTATTCAATATTCAACCTAATCAACACAACACAACTGATATAATCAATAAAGAAAGAATTATTCGTGCTTTAATTATTGCTGAACAAAACGAGCAAAAATTAGTTAAATATAAAACAGAAGTTAAATCATTTAACATAGGCGTATTTTTAGAAAGAGAAGAAGTAAAAAAAAGAATTACTGAAAGATTGAAAACACGTTTGCAAAATGGAATGATTGAAGAAGTTGATAGACTTAATAAAAATGGTGTTTCATTTGAAAGATTAGAACAGTTTGGCCTTGAGTATAAGTTTTTAGCAAAATATTTAAAGAATGAAATTTCATTTCAGGAAATGTTTGAAAAATTAAACATTGCAATTCATCAGTTCTCTAAAAGACAAATGACCTGGTTTAGAAAAATGGAAAGAGAAGGAATAAAAATTTATTGGATTAATGGTTCTAACTTTCATCAAGCTGAAGAATTAATTTTAAAAAATTTTTTTCTGAAATGAATCAACCAAAACTTGTTAAAGATTACCTTAAAAAATTTTCATCTGATAAATGGAAGCTCTTTTTTCATAAAGAAAAACTTTACGAAAATATTTTTGTTATTCCTGCAATAGATGAATATGAAAATCTAAAAAAACTCTTTAATTCAATTTTAGCAAACAATAAAGAATATTTTTTTAACACATTGTTTTTAATTGTAATAAACAATTTGAAAAGCTCAGCAAAAAAAGTTAAAGATGAAAACCAGAAAACCATCTTCTACTTTAAAGAAATTATTTTGCAACAAGCAACTGATGAGCTGTCAAAAAAAATAATCTCATCAAAACTAAATATTGCTTTTGTTGATGCTTCAAGTGAAAATAATGAAATGCCTGAAAAAGATGGTGGTGTTGGTTTTGCAAGAAAAATTGGAATGGATTTAGCACT
>CAZVBT010000034.1:0-3085 GCA_964625385.1 uncultured Melioribacter sp.
TTTAGTAAAAGCAACAACAGATGGAGTGGTTCTACCACCTTCGCTATTCGGAATTACAACCGGTTCGTTACCTTCCATTACAGCAACGCAAGAGTTTGTAGTTCCTAAGTCAATTCCTATAATTTTTCCCATTTTATTTTCCTCATTTTAATTTAAAAAATGAGCTGAAGAAATTACTTCAGCTCTATTACTTTTTCATTTTTTACTTTTGGTTCAATTTTTTTAAGAGTAATATTCAACATACCATCTTCAAATTTTGCTTCTACTTTTTCACTGTCAACTTCAGCAGGAAGGGTAAAGCTGCGTCTGAATGAACCGAAAATTCTTTCACAACGATAGAAGTTTTTATCTTTCTTTTCTTCTTCTTTTTTCTTTTCACCTTCAATTGTTAAAATGTTATCTTGTAAGGTGATCTTTAAATTTTCTTTTTTTACGCCAGGAATTTCGGCAACAACATTAATTTTATCTTTTTCTTCAGAAATGTCTATTTTTGGAGAAAAAGTTTCTGAGAAGTTGATTCCAAATGTAGAAAAGTCATCAAAATATTTTTGAATTCTTTCATGTAAGGTTTCAATTTCTCTCATTGGTTCAAATTTTATGAGTGTCATAACAACCTCCTTTTTTTGATTTTTGCAGCAATATTTTCAACCATTGTGCCAAAGAAAAAATTGCTTTTTTCATCAAAAAAATGAGGAAATTTGTTTTTAATAAATAATTAATCTGACAGAAAAAATGACTATATGACGCACATATAGAAAATATAACAAACTTATTGACAAAAATAATTATAGGAGGATAATTTGTTTAATATTGAAGAATTTGATATAAAACTTGATACAGACTTTATTGGAAGGAACTTCATTTATGTAGATGAAGTTGATTCAACGAATTCTCTTTTGCTAAATAGTAAAGAATTTAGTCAAAACGGAACTGTAGTTTTAGCCGAGCATCAAACTAAAGGTCGTGGTAGAAAAAACAGAGAATGGTATAGCAACTCGGGTCAAAATTTAACTTTTTCAATTTTGTTGAATGAAAACATAAATAATAAAATGATTAATATTTTAAGTCTTGGTTCAGCCGTGGTTGTTGCTCAATCAATAGAAAATTTATTTCAGTTAAATGTAGAAGTTAAATGGCCGAATGATGTTTTAATTAATAAGAAAAAAGTTTGTGGAATTTTAACTGAATCAACTTCGAAAGGAAATGTGATTAGCAAAATTGTTGTTGGTATTGGTATTAATGTTAATCAACCTAATTTCCCCGGAAAATTTGAAATTGCACCAACTTCTATTAGAAAGGAATTTAAATCAGAAGTAAGTCGTGAACGTTTATTAAGTGAGTTGTTGAACAATTTTGAAGAAATGTTTAATGAAGCAAATGAAAAACCAAAAAATGTATTAAATGATTGGCGTTCTCGTTGTAAAATGATTGGTGAAAAAATAAAAGTGGTTGAAGATGATAAAACCAAGTTCGGGGTTTTTGATGATATTGATGATGATGGTTTCTTAATTCTAAAAGTCGGTGACAAAAAAGAAAAAATTCATTTTGGTGATGTTAGTTTAAGATGATTAAAAAAAATGTTTATTTAGATAATGCTGCGACAACTTCCATACATCCAAAAGTTGTTGAAAAGATGATTCCATTCTTGAAAGAAAACTTTGGTAATCCTTCTTCAATACATTCATTTGGCAGGAAAGCACGTGTTGCAATTGAAGATGCCAGAGAAACTATTGCAAATATTATCAATGCTGAACCAAGTGAAATTTATTTTACAAGCGGTGGAACAGAAGCAAATAACTTTGTCATTAACGGAATTGCTAAAACAAATTTTTCTGAAACAAATAGGTATAGAATTATAACAAATAATGCGGAACATCATGCAGTTTTGGATGCAATTGAAAATTTAACAAAAGCAGGATTTGAAGCAACAATCTTAAAAGTTAATAAAGAAACAAAAGTTGAATTATCAACTTTAAGAGAAAAGATTGATGAAAAGGTTTCTTTAATTTCAATCATGCATGTAAACAACGAAACTGGATCAATAAATAATATCACTGAGTTAGCAAATCAGGTTAAATATAAAGATGTTTTCTTTCATACCGATGCGGTACAAAGTTTTGGCAAAATAAAAGTTGATGTAAAAAAATTAAATATGGATTCTTTAACTGCATCAGCTCATAAAATTAATGGACCAAAAGGAGTTGGATTTGCTTATGTTAAAAGCGGAACACCAATTTCACCTTTACTTTTTGGCGGCTCTCAGGAAAGAAATCGTCGTGGTGGAACTGAAAACGTAGCTGGAATTATTGGTCTTGCTGAAGCTGCAAAAATAAAAATGGAAACACTTGAAAATTCTTTTAAATATGTTGAAAATCTTAAAAAGAAAATGATTGAAGGTATAAAAAATCTTGACAAAGAAAATATTTTTATAAATGGTGGAGATGACACTTTGCCTTATATTTTAAGTATAACATTAAATTCTGAAAAATATAATAATGATGCAGAATCAATAATAATGTTTTTGGATATAAATGGAATTGCAGCTTCAAGTGGTTCTGCATGTACAAGTGGAACAATAAAAGCATCTCATGTAATTAAAGCAAGTGGTTATTCAGAGAAAGATGCAGCTGGCACAATAAGATTTTCATTCAGCACAGATAATGATGAAGATGAAATTGATTACACTCTTGAAATCCTTTCAAAACTTATAAAGAAATTTCAAAAATAATTTAAAATTTTCCTCTAATTTTGAGTAACAAATTTTAGGTGATTCCATGGCAAACGATAACAAAAAAAATTTAGTTGATGAATCAAAGTATTCGATGGATACACAATTAATTTACGGAAAAGCATTTTCTGATAAATGGGATTACGCACATCATGTAACCGCTCCAATTTCATCATCAACAACTTTTAGGTTAGATTCTGTAGAACGTGGTGCACAAGGATTTATTCAATTTGCTAACTCAGAAATCGAAGACAAAGCTCCAATATTTATTTATGATAGGCTTGGCGAACCAAATAAAGATATACTTGAAGAAAATTTAGCACATGTTGAAAAAGCGGAAATGGCTGTAAGTTTTGC
>CAZVBT010000035.1:0-3778 GCA_964625385.1 uncultured Melioribacter sp.
CTTTAGTACTTTCAATTTGGGAGACGTTAAATACATTTACACAATTTTCTATATCAAATTTTTTTTCCGAAGACTGAGCAAAAGCTAATTTTCCAACAATTAATACTATTTAATTAGTATCATTTTCTTTGTTTGACTGAATGAGCCAGATTCTAATTTATAAAAATATACACCTGAACTTAGCTTTGATGCATCAAATAAAAATTCATGACTTCCAGCATATAGTTCTCCATTGACCAAAGTTGCTACTATTTCACCAACTAAATTGTATACCGTTAAGCTCGTTAATCCACTTTTTGGAATTACAAATGAAATTTTTGTAATTGGATTAAATGGATTTGGATAATTTTGCTCTAATGAGTATTCAACCGGAATTTCAGATAGTGAATTAACATCAACGCTTCCGCCTGTTTCCCAAATTGCTTTTAATGATGGAAACCAATTCAAATCACCTGCTGGGAAACCTCTCTCTGCTGAATAATATGCCGGAACTGTTTTTGAATATGAACAATCCATTGTATCAGTAAATTATTTGTAAGTTTTTCTATCCATATCATGTTTTTCACGAATCCATTTTGAAGAGGGTGTGTTTTTCGTTTTGTTTCCACCATTTGGATCTAAATACCACTCCATCATATTAACCATCAATTTAGGAATTCGATTCATAGTTAAACTTACCTTTGTAAAAGCTTTTGATGAATCTGCACCAAGTCTTTTTCTTATATGTCTTGATAAAGGATTACCTTCAAGAATTGGTTCTTTCTTATGCCTATCAAAAAAAGCTTGTCCATCTGAAGATATTGCATAAAAGTTTTTAGCTACTTTCCATTTTGTTGTATCGTTTGGAGCTGTAAAAATCCAGCTCATATAATTTTTACCATTAGGATATTTTTCGCCTGTATTTCCCCATTCAGCAGCACGAGTTCCATCAGTTGAATCTTCTCCAGCAGCAAAAGCATCCAGAAATAGATTATTAGTAATGGTTACTTCCTGTCCAACATTTCCTAAAGAAAGAGTTCCATGAAAGCCCATTCCATTAACAAGTGTATTGTGGTCAATCAAGCAATATTTAATTCCACCTGTTCCAGCTAATGGATTTGAAAAATTATAATGGCGAACAACACGATCCTGATAATTAACAAAAGTATTATTTACTAAAATTAAAGAATCGCTGGAAGCTTCACGTAAATCTATTCCCTTGCCAGCACCAAAGTTACTTGTACTTAAAGCACCCATGTTAGCAAAAATTGAATTAGTAATTTTTACTGTTGTTGTTGCGCTACCTGTTCTGATGTGTTGCCCATTAATATTTGTAAATAAACATTTATCTATTATAATTCTTGAACCTGCAGCTGTAGTATTAATTAATCCACCTTGAACATTGTTAAATGCTTCGTATAATGGTTCAAAATATCCTGAAACTGCAATGTTGGTCATTTCAAGTTTTCCACCTAAAAGTACAACCAAATTTCCCGGAGGATTTTGAGGATTAGCACCTGTTCCTGTTGGATATTGATAAATAATTGGTTTTGCAGAGCCTGAAGATTTTATTCTTAATGTATATTTAGCAGCCACATTGAATGTTTCATTATTTAAATATATTTGACCACTTTCCAATTCATAAATACGTGTTGGAAGAATGCCTTTATTAGCGGCAGTATCTGCTTTAATTTGTGCAACTAAATATGTTGCTGGTGTGCCGTCAAATGGTTTTAGTTTTAAAACTTGAGCTCTTACACCTATTGCAACTAAAAGAAATAAAATTATAAAGTACTTCTTTTGTAACATGGGTCCTCCTTGTTATTTGTTTTATAAATCTATTTTAATTCCGAGATCTGCAGTTAGACCGTATCTTTCACTTGTGTTAAGTATTTTATAGCCATTAACACGATTAAAAATATAATTTTCTTCTTTTGTATTTGTCAGATTGCTAATGTTTAACAATACAGATAAATAATCTGTAACTTTTTGTTTTAGTGCTAAATCAAGTCTGTTGTATGCATTGATGATTTGATCGCCTCTACCAGTTGGAGTAAATGAAAGATTATATTCCGATTGATGGAAAAGTGAAAGTCTTATAGAAAAATCGTATATGTCATAACCTATAGAAATGTTACCGAAAAATTTCGGCTGATTTTCAAGTTGCTGCTTAACTTCAACTGCTCTATCTTCATATTTATAGAATGGAAATGGAAATCCTGGTAAAGTATATTTAATTGTATCAGTTTTTGCGGCTATTAACCATGTTTCACTTCTAACAACAGAGGCATTATAGCTTAATACTATATTTTTTAACAAGCCGGGTAAAAATTGAAAATTAATCTGATGCTCAAATTCAAAACCCCAAACTTTTGTTGGCTTAGGTGAATTGTATGGAACTGTTAAAGCATAAGTACCAGTGTGTAAAGTTTTCCATTGTAAACCAAGAGCTTCTATCATGTTGTTTCCAGAAGTATTTAATCCATTCAACATGTGATACATATCTTTTATTTCTTTGTAGAAAGCAGAGATAGAAATTAATCCAATTTCATTTCCATAAATTTGAGTATTGATTTCGAAATTCCATGCTTGTGCGGTTTTAAGAGTTGGATTTCCTAAAACTAATTGTTTTGTGAAGTTAACTGAACCGGGTCTCCATGCAAAATATTTGTTAAGTCTCATGTTAAAATCGGGACGCGCAAGAGCTTTGTATGCAGCTAATCTTACACTTAAAAAGTTTGTAGGTTTAATATTTAAATGAAAATTGGGGAGATATATTGTTTGATTAAAAGATGCAGAAGTATCACGCGATGCATCAGGAGGAATTGGGAAACCACCGGTTTGAATTGGAGAATATTTTGATTTGTAAAAATTATTTTCACTTTCTACTCTTAAACCAGCAATAAATATAACATCTTGACCTAATTTCAACGTATTCATTAAATATGCTGAATATATATCTTCCTTAACATCATAGTAATTAGCTTTTTCTGATGGATCTAAAGAATATTCAGGATTTTTTCCATTTTGATCAACACCATTTTTATTAAGCTCGTACCATTGACGCATTTTATCTCTGTTTATTAATGGATAAAGTTTATATAAATCATACATGTTGCGTTGTTCAGGATTGTCACTTAAAAATTCGATAAAAGCTAAGGTATTATTGACTGGATTTTGCAAATATCTTTGAAAGAAGGCATCGAAGTAAGAACCACTTAAATTTTTAGCTATAACTTTTCCATCTTGATCAAGTGTATAAGGCTGCCAAAAGCCTAAGTAATATGGTGCATAAGTTAATGTGCTTACATTATTTTTTTGTTTAGATTTATATTTTCCTCCAAATTTAATTTCTCCGGTTATATAGCTACTTAAAGAATATTGATTGGAAATATTTAAATAAGCAGAACGTTCAATATCTAAGTTTTTTTGTGTTTTATAATTTGCTGTGTATAATGTTGCAGCTTTAAAGTTATTGTAAGCAAATGGAATTATTTGTTCAGGATTGGATTTCAGTCTTGGTGCATTTTTCATTCCTGAAACACCAGAGTTTGATGGTTCAAGAAAATCTATATAATAATCGAATGGGAAATCTGAGTTAGATTGCGCAAAGGAAATTCCCCAATTAAATCTGAATAACCAATAATTATTATCACCCGTTAAGGAAGAAGTAAAAGTTGAAATTTTTTGTTCTCTGTCTCTAAATGAATAAGTAACCGTTCCTCCTGTACCTCCGCCAGCAGGATAATCTCTTGAGTGATAAATATAATCTCTATTTGTACTGTTATAAACTGTGTTT
>CAZVBT010000036.1:0-1522 GCA_964625385.1 uncultured Melioribacter sp.
AGTTTTTGTAAATCGCCAACACATTTTAATTGAAGCAATTCTCTGCTTTTAAATTTAATTCCGAATTTTTCTTCAACTGCTAAAATTATATTAATGTGATTAAGAGAATCCCAACCGGGAACTTCTGGGGCAATAGTTTCATCTTGTAAATCAAAATCTTCAAGATTAAGTTGTTTTAATATTACTTCTTTTAATTCTGGTGTAATCATTTTTATTTACTCCAAACTTGTGGATCATTTCCGTTAATTAATCTTTCTTTATTTGTCTTACGGCTTGGTTTTCCTGCTGAACTTTTTATAAGCCACCGCGGTGGAACTAGATAAACTTTATGAATATTAATATCTATTGCCATACCAGCTTTTAAAATTTTTAATCGCAAGCTTTTCTTTTCTTCGTCTGTTTCAAATTTTGTTTCTGCAACAACCGCTACTTGCTCTGTTCCCATTTTTTCATCCTCTTCTCCAAAAGCAATTACTCTTCCGGGTATTACACCTTCAACATTATTAATTGCATCTTCAATATCTTCTGGATAAATATTTTTACCTGCAACAATAATTATATCTTTTTTTCTTCCAATGATGTAATAATCATCTTCATATTTAAAACCATAATCACCTGTGTAATACCAACCGTTCTCTAATACTTCTGCTGTTTTTTCGGGATAGTTTCTATATCCATCAAACATTGAAACAGAATGAACAGCAATTTCGCCAACTTTTCCATCCGGTAAATCATTTCTGTTTTCATCAACAATACGAATAGAGCAGCCTTCAATTAATTTTCCACTTGATACACAAATTCTTTTAACAGAATTTTCATCAGCAAATTTAAATTCTCCATTCGATAATAAATTTCTATTAGCTGACAGTTCTGGTATTGGTTTTCCTTCTTCGGTTTGTGTAACAGCCAAAGTTGTTTCTGCCATTCCATACATTGCAGTTAAGGCAAGTGGATTAAATCCATATTTTTCAAAACGATTTGCAAATTTTTCATGGCTATCATGTCTTACAGGTTCACTTGCATTAATAACTCTTCTTACACTTGATAAATCAATTCCTTCTAATTCTTCATCATCAATTTTTTCAGCATAAATATTATAAGCAAAATTCGGAAGCCATAGTAAAGTTCCCTTTTCTTGTGTTATTGCTTCTAATTGAATTACTGGTGCAAGCACCCATTGAAATGGATCAATTTGAACAGATGGAATTCCAAATGCAAGCGGAATATGATAAGCACCTATTAATCCCATATCATGATAAAGCGGAAGCCAACTTACAACTTTGTCATCATTTTTTAATCCAATTGCTTTTCCATAATATTTTACATGATTTAAGACAGCACGGTGAGAAAGCACAACAGGTTTTTGTAACCCGGTTGTTCCACTTGAGTGTTGTAATAAAAATGGTTCAGATGGATCAACATTATTTGCAATTTCTTCTATATCATTATCAAGTTTAAGATCAACCTCGTTTTCAGTTTCCCATTCAAGCGGAAAATAAATTGCTTTAATTGTGCTGCCCGG
>CAZVBT010000037.1:0-5473 GCA_964625385.1 uncultured Melioribacter sp.
GATGAGCATAAAGTAAATCTATAAAATCATTTCTTTGCAAAATAAAAACTTCGCTTGGTTCAATTGCAGAAACTGTTGCCGATCTTTTTTGTCCATCAAGAATAGCCATTTCACCAAAAAAATCACATTCATTTAAGATAGACAGTATTACTTCTTTGCCATCGTTGCTGGAACGTGCAACCTTAACTTTTCCAGAAATAATTATAAATAGTGCCGTTCCTTGATCATCTTCCATTAAAATTATTTCACCTTTATTAAATTTTTTCCTTTGACCGATCTTTTCAATTTTTTCTAAAGTATCTTTTTTGATTCCAGAAAAAATTGGAACTTTTAATAAAAAATCATATGAAGCCATATTCATACCTTTTTTTTATAAATCTATTAAAAAAACTTTAATTCCAAACTCAATTTGCAAAAAATGTAAAAATGATACAATTGAAACTTCTTACGGATTATAATATATTTGTAATGAAAATATAATCACATGAAAAGGAGAAACGTAATTATGGCAGTAAAAGTAGGTATCAACGGATTCGGTAGAATTGGAAGACAAATCATGGGAGTTCTTGCCGAAAGAAACCTTCTTGGAAAAGAAGTTGATGTTGTTGCAGTTGTTGATGTAAGCACTGATGCAAAGTACTTTGCATATCAGCAAAAATATGATTCTGTTCATGGAAAATTTAAAGGAACAGTTTCAAGCAAAAAAAGTGATCCATCTTTAGAAACTGATGATATTTTAATTATCAATGGTCACGAAACAAAATGTATCATGGCTCAAAAAGATCCTTCTCAATTACCATGGAAAGAACTTGGTGTTGAAATAGTTCTTGAAGCAACAGGTTTATTTACAGATTCTGAAAAAGCAAAAGGTCATTTAGCTGCTGGTGCAAAAAGAGTTATGATAACTGCACCTGGTAAAGGTGATGTCAAAACAATTGTTATGGGTGTTAACGATCATGAATATAATCCTGAAAAACATTTCATTGTTTCTAATGCTTCTTGTACTACAAATTGTTTAGCTCCAGTTGTTCATGTATTATTAAAAGAAGGTATTGGTATTGAAACTGGATTAATGACTACAATTCATTCATATACAGCTACACAAAAAACCGTTGATGGTCCATCTAAAAAAGATTGGAGAGGTGGAAGAGCAGCTGCAATCAACATTATTCCTTCCACAACAGGTGCAGCAAAAGCTGTTGGAGAAGTTTTACCTTCAACAAAAGGAAAACTTACTGGAATGTCATTCCGTGTTCCAACTCCAAATGTTTCTGTTGTTGATTTAACATTCCGTTCAGAAAAAGAAACTTCTATTGAAGAAATTGATGCTTTAATTAAAAAGGCGAGTGAAACTTATTTGAAGGGAATTTTAGGTTATGCAGATGAAGAAGTAGTATCAACAGATTTTATGCATGATGATCGTTCTTCAATTTATGATTCATTAGCAACCAAACAAAATAATCTTAAAGGAGAAAAAAGATTCTTCAAGATAGTTTCATGGTATGATAATGAATGGGGCTATTCAAATCGTTGTGTTGATTTATTATTAAAGATGGCGAAATAATTAAATATCAAAATTAGCGTCCGCTTAAGGCGGACGTTTTTTTATATGTAAATTAGTTTGGAGTTAAAAATGAAAAAATTAAGTATTGATAATGTTGAACTAAAAGGGAAAAGAGTTTTAGTTCGTGTTGATTTCAACGTTCCACTTGATGAAAATTTAAATATAACTGATGATATAAGAATTACCTCAGCATTACCAACAATTAAAAAAATTATTAATGAAGGTGGTAAATGTATTTTGATGAGTCACTTAGGCAGGCCAAAAGGTGGTCCAAATCCAAAATACAGTTTAAAACCTGTTGCTGTTCGTTTAGGAGAATTATTGGAAGCAGAAGTTAAATTTGCTACTGATTGTATTGGTGAACAAGTTAAAGTAATTGTTGATAAAATGAAAGATGGTGAAGTTCTGTTGTTGGAAAATTTAAGATTTCATCCTGAAGAAGAAAAAAATGTTCCGGAATTTGCAAAACAGCTTGCAGAATTAGGTGATGTTTATATTAATGACGCTTTTGGATCTGCACATCGTGCACATGCTTCCACAGAAGGTGTAACAAAATTTATTAAAGTTTGTGCTGCAGGCTATTTAATGCAGAAAGAATTAGAATATCTTGGTAATGCAGTTGCAAATCCAGTTCGTCCTTTTACTGCAATTCTTGGTGGCTCAAAAATTTCTGGTAAAATTGATGTAATTGAAAATCTCTTACCAAAAGTTGATTATTTATTAATTGGTGGTGGAATGGCTTATACATTCTACAAAGCTATGGGATATGAAATCGGATCTTCACTTTTGGAAGAAGAGAAAATAGAATTAGCTAAACAAATGTTAGAAAAATTCAAATCATCTAATGCAAAAGTTTTGTTACCAGTTGATAATGTAGTTGCATCTGAATTTAAAAATGAATCTCCAGCTATGGTTGTTGATGCAGATAAAATTCCTGCTGATAAAATGGGATTAGACATTGGTCCAAAGACTGTAGAAGAATTCCGAAAAGTTATTCTTGATAGTAAAACTATAGTTTGGAATGGTCCTATGGGTGTTTTTGAATTTGATAATTTTGCAACAGGAACAAATGCAATTGCACAAGCATTAGCCGAAGCAACTGAAAATGGTGCAGTTACTGTAATTGGTGGCGGTGATTCTGCTGCTGCTATTAGTAAAGCCGGATTAGATAGCAAAGTATCACATGTTTCTACTGGTGGTGGTGCTTCATTAGAATTTTTAGAAGGTAAAGTTTTACCCGGTGTTGCTGCTTTGAACGATGCCAACTAATTGTTTGTTAATAAAACAAGAGTGAGAAATTTGTAATATTCTTACAAAGATTTATCTTGCTCTTGTTTTTTAATTTTAAATTATAGGAAATAAAATGGGTTTAGATTCAAGAGATTATTATCGTCCATCTGGTTTTGGAGGATTTTCTTTATTTCCACCAATGATAAAGAATTTGTTAATTATAAATATTGCAGTTTTCTTTATTCAAAAAATTTTTGATAATATAACTTTTTCCGGCGTTCCGGGATGGTATGTTTTAAATCATTATTTTGCGCTAAATCCAATTGCTGGTTTTGATAGTTTTGGCACTCCATTTAATTTTCAAATATGGCAATTGTTTACTTACCAATTTATGCATGGAGATTTTGTACATATTCTTTTTAACATGTTTATGCTTTGGATGTTTGGTATGGAAATAGAAAATTTAATGGGTTCGAAGAGATTTTTAATTTTTTATTTATTAAGTGGGTTAGGTGCCGGATTAGTACAAATTTTGGTCGGACCAATTTTAACTGATTCATTAGCATACACAATAGGAGCATCTGGTGCAGTATATGGAGTAATGATAGCATTTGCGATGTACTTTCCCGATAGATATATAATGTTTTATTTCTTTATTCCTGTAAAAGCAAAATATTTAATTACTTTTCTTGTTATTATAGAATTCTTTTCTGTCCGCGAAGCATCTTTTGTTGCTCATTTAGCTCATGTTGGCGGTGCTTTAACTGCATTTATTTACATTTTATTATTAAGAAGAAAAGAATTTAGTTCTCGCAGATTTAAAAATCCTTTCGAAAGTGATTTCTTTTCAAAGAAAAAATTCAATTCTGCTTTTTCGAGAAAAAAAGGTAATGAAGTTGATATTGAAGATGCAAAATTTTATGACATTAATGAAAAACATGATGAAGAAATTATAACTCAAGAAGAAATTGATAGAATTCTTGATAAGATTTCTCAATACGGTTATCAGGGTTTAACTGAACGTGAAAAAAGAATTTTATTTAATGCTAGTAAAAAATATTAAAATATTTATCCTTATTGTTTTTCTTTTTGTTTGTTGTAATTCAAATAAAATTGATAACGAAACTTTAGTTAAAGTTTTTGTAGAAAAATTAATTATTGATGAAACTTACTTTAAAGATGAAAATTTATTAAATCAACGTAGGAAAGAACTATTCATCAAATATAAGATAACAGAAAAAGATTTTGAGATCGCTCTCAATGAAATTATGTCTGATATTAAAAAGAATAAAGATTTTTTTATAAAGTCTAATCAATTGTTGTATGATTTAAAGAACAGCGGCGCTATTAATTAGTCAATAGCTTTAATATAATTTTAATTTTATTGTAACTAATTTTTTTATCGAGTTGTGTAAATAATTCTTTAACATCGAACACACCATTATTGAACTTATCTTTTACTTTTTCGAATTCAATCTTAGAAATTAAATTCATGTAATTAATTTTTTTATAGGATTCAATCATGCTTATAATTTTTAATGCTAAAACCGTTTCAGGAATTTTTGTCAAAGATACAATTTCATCAAAAGTGTAATTTTTATTTATTAATTCGATTAATGTTGTTAAAAATTTGTCCTTATCTTTTTCAAAATTATTTATTTCATTTAAGAACAATTCACCTATTTTATTAAACATTCTTTGATTAAAGCCATCAATTGATAAAAGTTCGCTTGGTGTGGTAGGTTTTATTTTACTTATTTTGAGTAAGATTTCGTCGGGACAAATTATTTTAGCTGGTTGATTAAATTTTTCAGCGGCTTCTGTTCTGATGTTTCTTAATTTATTGTATAATTCAAGATCTTTTTCATAATCGTTTCTTTCCTGATTATCATCTTCATCCAATTCCAAAATTATATCTAATGCTTTGTTGCTGATTTTAATTGTATCTTCATATTTAATGATTATTTTTTTTGCAACAAGTTCCTCAATTATTAATTCTAATTCATTATTTGTAAAATGCTTGCAAGTACCGAATGTTGATATTTTCTTTAAACTATTTGAAACATTTCCTTTCAAAATTTTAATTAATAAATAAACTTTTACAGGCTGTTGAAATTCTTGTAAAGTTTTTAATACAATTTCTTCTAAATATTCAGAAGATGATTTGTTTATAGAATTTATGTTTAAACAATTATCACATTTTTTGCATTTGTAATTTTCATCATCCTGTCCAAAATAATTTATAATATACTTCATTCTGCAAGTATCTGTAAAAACAAAATCAATCATTTTATCAAGCTTGTATTTAAAGTGTTTATGAATCGCATTCTCTTTTTCCATGTTAAGAATCAAATCGGTTGAGCGGACTCTGGGTTTGATTAAACTTATTGTTTGAAATTTTGAGGGCATTGTTAAGTCAATTATTCCTTCATTATATAATTGCTCTAATATTGAAATAATATTTATGATATTTGTTTCAAGTTCGAATGCAAGATTTTCTATTATAATTTTATTCTTCTTTTCAAATATTATTTTGGAATATTTTTTTAGTAATAAAGCAACTAATTCTTTTTGCTCCTGACTAAATTCATTTTTTATAAAATCATAAAGTTGTGTTTGGTTAATTATAATTTTTACATAAAAATCTTTTTGAAATTGATTCTTGTAATTAATATAGTG
>CAZVBT010000038.1:0-5122 GCA_964625385.1 uncultured Melioribacter sp.
TGCTGCTTCAACCAATTTTGATGACTTTGCTTGGAATTACGGTTATGGCGCTGGAATTTTATTTAAAGTAAGTGATGGTTTTCAAAGTGTTAGCAAATTGTTTCTTGATATAAAAGCAAGATATATCTACGGAACTGAAGCTGAATATTTAACTGAAGAAAGTGTTATTACCAATTCTCTCGGTGATGTTATTTTTCAACCTAAAAAATCTAAAACTGATTTTTTTACTTTTCACATTGGAGTGATTGCTTATTTTAGTTCGTTATAAAAAATAAAACAACGAACTAAGCAATGTTTGTTAAAAAATTTTATTTCCAGTTTTTCCAAACCTCAGGTTGATAACCAAGTGTAACTTCATTTCCGTTTCTTACAATAGGTGTTTTTAATAGAAGAGGATCATTCAATAATTCCTCTTCTAAATTGAAAACCATAAACTTAAGATTTCTTTTTTTGTATTGTTTTCCTTCTTTGTCTAATAAATCCTCAAGAAAAATTTTGCGAGTAATATTTTCAAGTTCACCTTTAGATAAACCCTTTTCATTTAAATCTCTAAAATGAAAAGGAATTCTTCTTTCCTTAAAGAAACGCTCAGCTTTTTTTGTTTCATTACAACTTTTTGTTCCAATTACTTGAATATTCATAACCTATAACTTCTTTGTTTGACTATTGCAAATGTTATATTTTTAGAAAGCATAATCAAATAAAATTTAGAAGGAAATTATGAAACAGTACTTAAAAATTATTTTATTAACCTTTTTAGGAATAATTATGAGTTGTTCAACAGAAAAAAAGTCAGCAATCCCAGCAGACTTTAAGTTTTATACAGAATCATTTGCAGATCTTCGCATTCAAAGATATTACGTTCCCGGCTTTGAAGATTTATCACTTCAACAAAAAGAACTTGTTTACTATTTATACGAAGCAGCACTTTGTGGTCGGGATATTATTTACGATCAAAACTATAAACACAATTTATATGTGCGCCGCACTTTGGAAGCAATTGTAAATTCTTTCACCGGTGATAGAAATAGCGAAGACTTTCAAAAATTTATGGTTTATGTTAAACGTGTTTGGTTTTCTAACGGCATTCACCATCATTATTCAAACAGAAAAATTTTGCCAGAATTTTCCAAAGAATATTTTAAAGAATTAATTGTTAATTCAGATGAATTTCAGTTTCCACTACAGAATGAAGAAACTCTTGATGACTTAATTAACAAAATGAACAAAATAATTTTTGATCCGAATTATGATGCAATAAAAGTTAATCAATCAGATGGAGTTGATTTAATTAAAACATCAGCAGTTAATTTCTATGAAGGAGTTACTCAAAAAGAAGTTGAAGATTATTACAAAAAAATTGTTGACCCAAATGATCCGCATCCGATTTCTTATGGATTGAATTCTAAAATGCTGAAGAAAGATGGTCAGATTATTGAAAGACAATGGACAATAAACAGAATGTATGCACCCGCAATTGAAAAAATAGTTTATTGGTTAGAAAAAGCTGTTAATGTTGCAGAAAATGATCAACAGAAAAAAGCTTTGCAATTGTTAACTGAATATTACAAAACAGGTGATTTGAAATTGTGGGATGAATACAATATTGAATGGGTTAAAGACACAACTTCTGTTGTTGATGTTGTAAATGGATTTATAGAAACATACAACGATCCATTAAGTTATCGTGCAACATTTGAATCAGTCGTTTCAATTAAAGATAAAGAAGCAACAAAAAGAATTGAAGCAATTAGCAACAATGCACAATGGTTCGAAGATAATTCTCCATTAATGCCTCAGCATAAAAAGAAAAATGTAAAAGGTGTTTCTGCTAAAGTTATTACTTCTGTTGTTGAATCGGGTGATTGTTCTCCATCAACACCAATAGGAATAAATCTGCCAAATTCAAACTGGATAAGAAAAGAACATGGTTCAAAATCTGTAAATATTGGTAACATAGTTTATTCATATAACAAGTTTGCAGAAACAAGCGGTGTGCTACAGGAATTTGCATACTCAGATGAAGAAATTGAAAGAGATAAAAAATATGGTGCACTTGCAGATGATCTTCACACAGATATGCACGAAGTTATTGGTCATGCTTCGGGACAAATTAATCCGGGTGTTGCCGAGCCACATCAAACTTTAAAAAATTATTATTCAACACTTGAAGAAGCACGTGCCGATTTAGTTGCTCTTTATTATTTAATGGATAAAAAATTAATTGAAATAGGAGTAATGCCTTCATTAGAAGTTGGCAAAGCCGCTTACAGCGATTACATTAAAAATGGTTTGATGGTTCAACTTGCAAGAGTAAAACCTGGTGAAAATATAGAAGAAGCTCATATGCGTAATCGTCAATTAGTTGCATTGTGGGCATTTGAAAAAGGCAAAAGTGAAAATGTAATAGAAAAGAAAACAAAAAATGGTAAAACATATTTCGTAGTTAATGACTTTGAAAAACTTAGAAAACTTTTTGGTGAATTATTAAGAGAAATACAAAGAATAAAATCTGAAGGAGATTACAATGCAGGAAAAAATTTAGTTGAAAATTACGGAGTAAAAGTTGATAAAGATTTGCACAAAGAAGTTCTAGAAAGATATTCAAAATTAAAAATTGCACCTTATGCAGGATTCATTCAGCCTAAATTAATTTCGGTTAAGAAAGGAGAAAAAATTATTGATGTAAAAATTGAATATCCCGAAGATTTTACTCATCAAATGCTTGAATATGCAAAAAATTACTCTTTGTTAAATACGTACAATTAATAATTGCTAATGTATAATTTATAATGTAGAATGTATGGGTCAAGCCTGCCAAACCCGAAAATAAATTTATGTCTTTAATCTGTGCAAATCTGTGGTTAGATTTTTACCACAGATTTCACAGATTAACACAAATAAAATAAGCTTAAAGACAAATTGTGAAATTTATCTTTACCCATTAGTGAAAATTAGTGTCAATTTGTGGCTGATAAATTTTCTTGACTTAGTTGAAAAATAAATTTAAGTTGTAAACAGAAACAAAAGGAAATATTACTTGCTTAGAGGGCAGAAAAATATTTCACCAACTGCAGGAACTCCACAAAAAGAAAATCACAAGCCGAAACTGCTCGATTTGGTAAGAACCGAACTGCGAGTTAATCATTACAGTAAGAAAACCGAAGAAGCTTATGTTGGATGGATAAAAAGATTTATTCTGTTTCACAATAAAAGGCATCCAAATGAAATGGGGAAAGAAGAGATTCAGAATTTTATAAATCATCTTGCTGTAAATGATAATGTTTCCAGTTCAACTCAGAACCAGGCGTTGCAGGCAATTTTGTTTTTATACAAAAAGATATTGAAAAAAGAAGTTGGCTGGATAGATGAAATAAAACACGCCACAAGAGTTAAACATCTGCCTGTTGTATTCTCAAAGAAAGAAACCGCAAAGATTATTGACAATTTAACTGAAATTTCAAAACTAGTTGTATCCCTTCTCTACGGAAGCGGACTAAGATTATCTGAGGCCTTGAGATTAAGAATAAAAGATATCGATTTTGATTATAAACAGATATTGGTTAGAGATGGTAAAGGTGAGAAAGACAGGCATACTATTCTACCAGATTCTTTAATTCCCGATTTAAAGAAACATCTAAATAGAGTTTACATAAAACACAAAGAAGATTTGAAGAGAGGAAAAGGGGAAACAATTCTTCCTTATGCATTGAAAGAGAAATACCCAAACGCAGGCAAGGAATTTGGATTGCAGTATGCTTTTCCTACTGATAAATTTATAAAACATAAAGATAGCGGTTTAATTTTGAGATGGCATATTCACGAAAGCACCATCCAAAGAGCTGTTAAAGAAGCAATAAAGAATGCAGGGATTATAAAACCAGGTAGTCCTCACACGTTCAGGCACAGTTTTGCTACTCACTTATTAGAAAACGGTTATGATATCAGAACAATACAAGAGCTATTGGGGCACCATTCTGTTAAAACAACAATGATATATACCCATGTTTTAAACAGAGGACTTGGAGTTAGAAGTCCGTTAGACTGAAATGAGTAAGGATGATATATATGCACAACCTATTTTTAAATATTGGGATTTTGAAAAGATTTGAGAATAATTGGCACGTAGTTATGCAGCTGCACGCATATCTATGTACCTTAAGTAATAAATCTGTGCAGTATAAGTAATAGTTATATGGCAAGGAGTTCAAATGAGTAAAAAGATTCCAAATGAAATAATTGAAAAACTTAAAGACATTGGGGTCAAAAATGTAAATAATCCCTCACCAGAAGAGATTAAAATCATTTTAATAGCACTTCTAAAAAACAAAAAGTTAGATTTGGAAGTTTTTAAAAGTTATATGAGTTTTATTTCTCCCCAAGTAAAAGTGTTGTTTGAGGGATTAACTGCATTTACTCAATCACAAGAAAAAATTTCTAAGGGAGTACTGGATAATATTAATTTAGCAATACAGATTTTAGGACGTGAACTTGAGAAAGATTTAAATATCGATGAAAGAAAAGCTATACGTGAAGAAATATCAAGCTATATAGAGAAGGCAAGTATTGAATCTGATAAACAAAGAGCATTTCATACTAAACTTGCATATATAGGCGGTGGCGTCGCTGTAATAGCTATTGGTGCTGGAGTATGGATTTTAACAAAGGGGAAAAATCCGAAAGTACTTATGAAAGGTGTTGAAATCATTGGTAAGGCAATCTAATGAGTATTGTAAAAAAAGCATTTGACTACACAATAAATTTGTTTAATGCTCAAGAAGAATTGAATGACCCTTATGCTAAGTATCTTGAAATTAGAAGATTTACTCAAATTGATTGGTATTCTTGCGGGATTCAATGTGCATATGCAATTTTAGATTACTTTGATTTATTAGAAAGTGCGAATGAATTAAATAAATATAAAAACAAGGATGGAACGGATTACGAAATTATTAAAAAAATATTTTTCGATTATGGACTGAAAGTATCTGAAAAATATAACTCAACTTTCCAAGACATTAAAGCTTCTATTGATGATGGATTTCCAATATTAACTACAATAAATAATACAAATCACTGGGTAGTTCTCTATGGTTATTCTTTTCAAAAAAATAAAATTACA
>CAZVBT010000039.1:0-1891 GCA_964625385.1 uncultured Melioribacter sp.
AAACTTGATGTTGCAGAAGCAGATATTATTGTTTCCGGTGGTAGAGGAATGAAAGGACCTGAACATTTTAAGATGATAGAAGAATTAGCACAACTTTTAGGAGCAGCCGTTGGTGCTTCTCGTGCTGTTGTTGATGCTGGTTGGCGTCCTCATTCAGAGCAAGTTGGCCAAACCGGAAAAACTGTTTCTCCAACTCTTTATATCGCTCTTGGAATTTCTGGTGCTATTCAACATTTAGCTGGAATGCGTTCATCAAAATACATTGTTGCTATTAATAAAGATAAAGATGCACCTATTTTTCAAGCTGCTGATTATGGTATTGTTGCTGATGTTTTTGAAATTTTACCAGCATTAATTGAAGAAATAAAAAAGATTAAACAATAAATGAGAAAAGTTCAAGTTGAAATTTTAGGTATCTCTGCAAGTCCATCTGCTGGCGGTGCGTATGCAATTTTGTTAAAAGAAGTTTACGGTTCGCGCCGCCTTCCGATTATTATTGGTTCTTTCGAAGCTCAATCTATTGCTCTTGAAATAGAAAATATTAAACCACCAAGACCCTTGACTCATGATTTACTTGCTAATGTAATTGAAAATCTTGGCGCATCAGTTGTTGAAGTCATTATTGATGAATTACGTGATAATACTTTTTTCGCTAAGATTAAGTTAGAAGTTTCTACAATGACAAATGAAATTGATTCACGACCAAGCGATGCGATTGCTCTTGCTGTTAGAACAGGTGCACCTATTTTTGTTGCTGAGGATGTTCTGAACAGTGCTGGATTTATTCCTTCAACTGAAGAATCAGATGAAAAAACATTTGATTTGAAAGATGAACAAATTGATGATGATGAGAATAAATCAACTAATATTGCTGAAACTAAAATTGCAAATCTTCAAAATCAATTAAGAGAAGCAATTGAAAAAGAAGATTACGAACGAGCTGCCAAATTAAGAGATGAGATAAATCGAATTCAAGGAAAGACAAATTAAAATCACAGCCTATAAAGTCTCAATTATACATTATAAATTATAAATTACCATTAGTGTTAATTCGTGCAATTCGTGGCTAATTCTGTTTATCTGAGTTAATCTGTGCTATCTGTGGTTAAATTTTTCACCACATGTAACACTAAGTTCATCACCAAGTCCCACAATGAACATAATACATTATACATTATACATTATACATTATAAATTATAAATTACCATTAGTGTTAATTCGTGCAATTCGTGGCTAATTCTGTTTATCTGAGTTAATCTGTGCTATCTGTGGTTAAATTTTTCACCACTAAGTAACACTAAGTTCATCACCAAGTCCCACAAAGAACATTTTACACTTTACACTTCTCTACCGACAGGTAGGCTTGCCTACCGTTAGGTAGGCTTGCCTACCGTTAGGTAGGCTTGACTACCGTTAGGTAGGTTATCAATTAAACACAACTTTCCCTATCTCACATTCCAAACATTTATTCTTCGAGCACCAATTTCTAAAAAGCTCAATCAATCCTTGTGTAATTATTGTTCTATTTGCATCATCTTTCATGTTTAATGCTTTTATCATTCCATTGATAATTTGGTTCTCTTCCCTTTGTTCATAAATCGAATAAATTTTTAATATTTTTTTGGATAATTCATTTTTACCAAAGACTTTAAAGTACACAGAAAACAATGGTAAAATTACATTTACTAAAATTTCATCTGCACGTGCAGCACCAATAAAGTAGTTAATTTCAATTTTGGCTTTTTCACCAAACATAAAATGATTTTTCCAATATCCATCAGCTTTTATAACAAACATTGTTCTCAATGAATTAATCAAAACTTTTGGATTATGTATCTCTGTAATTTTCTTTTCAATTTGAGCAAACAAATCATTATAAATTAATTGATA
>CAZVBT010000040.1:0-7357 GCA_964625385.1 uncultured Melioribacter sp.
TCGCAGGTGCCTCCCACTTTGTGATGGTCGCAGCCTGTCGGCCTGCAAGTCGGCAGACAGGCTATCCTGGATTGAAACGCCACTAAAAATAACTGGTTGAAAGTTTTTTTGGGTCGCAGGCCGTGGGCCTGCCTGTCGGCAGACAGGCGTGCGTGGATTGAAACGTGGACGGGGCGGATGTTAGCGGGTTACAAAAAGTCGCACGCCGTGAGCCTGCCTGTCGGCAGACAGGCGTGCGTGGATTGAAACGTCATCCACAATAACTTGTTGTAAGTTTTTTTGGGTCGCACGCCGTGTGCCTGCCTGTCGGCAGACAGGCGTGCGTGGATTGAAACTACTGCCTCGTTCCAATTTGTAGCATACTGACCAGGTCGCACGCCGTGAGCCTGCCTGTCGGCAGACAGGCGTGCGTGGATTGAAACCTTCTTTACCAGGATCTCGCCGTATGAGTCCTCATGTCGCACGCCGTGAGCCTGCCTTGTCGGCAGACAGGCGTGCGTGGATTGAAACGAGAAAGTTCAAGAGGCTCTCCCACTTTATGATGGTCGCACGCCGTGTGCCTGCCAGTCGGCAGACAGGCGTGCGTGGATTGAAACGCCAAACCAACTACTCAAACATATCAAGATGAAAGTCGCACGCTGTGCCTGCCTTGTTGGCAGACAGGTGTGCGTGGATTGAAACCCTGGCATTGTTAAACTCCATGATAATCCCAGTTACGAGACCATTTACTTCTGTCTTGCCATACTTGAAATTTTCATAAAGTTCTTTTATACTTATATCAGTCAAATTAAGTGTAGCATTTGCTTCTTTACCGTCTATACTTATTTTTAATATTATTTCATTGGTAGCCATATGGAAAACTTATTATTTTGGATTTCAATATTTTTTATTATTCTTTTTGCTGATTGGTTAACCATCAAATTATTTTATAAAAAATAATCATTCGTTTCTTATCTTTTTCCATTCAACAATTCTCAGCTTCATCTCGTTTAATTCACGCACTTTAATCAAGTAAAACCAATCATAACAAAAATTAAAATCTATTTATTTGATCGAATATAGTTTTGATATTTTACTTTTATATTTCTTTAATAATATTGAAAATCAACTTTGATTAAATAATTCTAATTACTTCTTCACTAACTTTTATAAAACTTAAAATTTTATTTTCACCCAATTTTATCTTTAAAAATTTAAATGTTATTTCCTTTAAAGTTGAAATAAGATAAAATCACCGTTAAACTTATATTAAATTCATACTAAAGTATCTAAAAAATTTAACGATAATTTAGATGACTTTTAATCATGACATATAAAAGATGTATATGATGAGGTAAGTTAAGTTAAAAAATAAAATTTATGAGAAAAAATTTTAACAACATAATCCAATGCAAAATGTGGATGTATGATTTAATTTGAGAAGCTGAGTGATATTCGTTTTTAAGAAAATTAAATAAACCAGTTAAAAATTAGAGAGAAAAATTGAAAACGAAAAAAGTATTTATAATGATATTAATTATTTTTACTTCAAATCCAAAAATAAAATCTCAAGACAATAAAAGTTTTGGAATTTTTTTTAACGGGTTGTAAAAACAGATATTATTTATGATTCACGTGAGGTTGTTTCATTACGTGAAGGTCATTTCTTATTGTATCCAGCCGATGAAAAAAAAGATATAACAGGAGCAGTAATTAACGATAGATCATCATTCAATATTTTATCAATTCAGACACGTTTAACTGGAAAAATTACTGCACCAGATGTATTTGGAGCTAAGACATCAGGAGTTTTAGAAGGTGCTTTTTTTGGTAATGTTGAAAGTGATATTAATGGATTTAGACTTCGTCATGCATTTGTAAAATTAGAATGGCCTTCAACTTCTATTTTAATTGGTCAATATTGGCATCCAATGTTTATTGCAGAATCTTTTCCAGATGTAGTTTCCTTCAATACAGGTGCTCCATTTCAGCCTTTTTCAAGAAATCCACAAATTAGATTTACAAAGAAGACAGGTCCTTTAAACCTGATTGTAGTTGCATATACTCAAAGAGATTTTCAGAGCAGTGGACCTCAAGGCACTTCATCGATTTATATGAGAAATTCCGGATTTCCGGGTTTTCATGCGCAAGCACAATTTCAATTCACAAATATGTTGTTTGGTTTTGGCGGAGATGTTAAAACTCTAAAACCAAAAACAGTAACTGAAAAAAATTATTTTACGGAAGAGACCATTTCTAGCTATGCTAATATTGCTTATGTAAAAATAAACTCAGGTGATTTTACGATAAAATTTGAGGGCGTTTATGGTCAAAATCTTACTGATTTAGTAATGCTTGGCGGTTATGCTATTTATGAAAAATCTGACATAACCGGAATTGAGAAATACACAAATATCAATACATATTCTTTATGGTCTGAATTAATTTACGGGAAAGATATTCAGTTTGCACTCTTTGGTGGTTATACAAAAAATACTGGTGCTGGAATTTCTGTAACCACATATTATGCACGTGGATTTAATATAGATTACATATACAGATTTTCACCGCGTATAATATTTAACTCTGGTAAATTCAGATTAGCTGCAGAAATAGAACTAACAACTGCTGCTTATGGAAAAATAAATGAAAAAGGAAAAGTAACCGAAAGCAAAGAGATATCTAATTTACGCTTACTCTCTGGTGTTTATATATTTTTTTAGTTAATCAAAAAAATAAAAGGAAAATAAAATGAAACTTAAAAAATTTAGTGATTGGAAAGTATTTTACAAAATTGTAGCACTTTCATTAGCAATATTGGTTACAATATTTGCTTTATTTTTCATCTTCATTATCCCGGTTATAAGTGAATCGCTGTATCATAACAAACAGGAAAATGTAAAACATACAGTAGAGGTTGCATACAACATTTTGGATAATTTTCATAAAATGGCAAAAAACGGTGAAATATCAGAAGATGAGGCAAAAAGTAAAGCTGTGTCGCTTATTAGCGATTTGCGTTACAATGAAAATGAATACTTCTGGATCAATAATTATTCGGGTAAAATGATTATGCATCCAATTAATACAGCTCTTAATGGTAAAGATATGAGTGATTATAAGGATCCTGATGGAGTATTTGTTTTTGTAAAGATGACAGAGGTGGCAAAAAGAGAAGGTTCCGGTTATATTGAATATAGATGGAATAAACAGGGTATGAATACCCCGTCTCCCAAAATCTCTTTTGTTAAAGGATTAAAAGAATGGGAATGGATTGTTGGAAGCGGAATTTATGTAGATGATGTTGAAGAGGAAATTGCAGGTATTAAATTCGAGTTTACAATAATTCTTTTACTCACTTCTATTGGTGCAATGATAATAAGTTTTTTTGTAGCTAAGAAAATCTCTGAACCTATTAAAAAGCTTGATATAGCTGCTGAGAAATTTGCAAGTGGGGATTATAATGTTAGTGTGGATATTGAATCAAAAGATGAAATAGGTAAACTATCAAATGCTTTCAATCAAATGGTTGAAACCATCAGCATGCAACTAAGCTACCTTGAAAAAATACCAACACCAGTAATGGTTATTGATAAAGATTTTAATATAAAGTTTATGAATAAAGCGGGTTCAGAAGTTGTTGGAAAAGAACAAAAATCTTTAGTAGGTAAAAAATGTTATGACCAATTCAAAACAGGGCATTGTCAAAGTGAAAAATGTGCATTAGCTCAAGCAATGAAGTACGATAGAGTTGTAACAGAAGAAACAATTGCAAAGCCAAATGGGAAAGAACTTCCTATAATGTATACAGGTACAAATATTAAAGATAAAAGTGGACAAATTATAGGAGCGTTGGAGTATGTAGCTGATATAACTGAACTGAAAAATAGAGAAAATTATTTAGTAAGAAACACAGATATTATATTAAAAGCTATGGAAAATTTTTCCAATGGAGATTTAGAAATAAATATAAAACCAGAAAATGAAAACGATTCAATTGGGCAACTATTTAAAGGGTTTAATAAAGCGGTCGAAAATATCAAATCAATGATTTTACAAGTAATGCAAGCAGTACATTCAACTGCAAGTGCAAGTGCACAGATTTCATCGAGTGCAGAAGAAATGGCTGCCGGAGCACAAGAACAAAGCTCACAAACAACTGAAATAGCTGGTGCAGTAGAGCAAATGACCAAAACGATAATGGAAACATCAAGAAATGCAACAGTTGCAGCTGAGCAATCTAAATTAGCTAAAGAAGTTGCAAACAATGGTGGCAAATCAATACAGCAGACAATTGAAGGAATGAATAAAATTGCAATGGTTGTATCAGAAGCAGCAGAAACAATTAAAGAATTAGGAAAAAGCAGTGAAAAAATAGGAACTATTATAGAAGTAATTGATGATATTGCAGATCAGACCAATTTGCTCGCATTAAATGCAGCCATTGAAGCAGCAAGAGCAGGAGAACACGGAAGAGGTTTTGCAGTAGTAGCTGATGAAGTAAGAAAACTTGCAGAAAGAACAACAAAAGCAACAAAAGAAATAAGTGACATGATTAAAGAAATACAAAGAGATACAAATGGTGCTGTTGTTGCTATGGAAGGAGGAACTACAGAAGTTGAAAAAGGTAAGAAATTAGCTAATGAATCCGGAGAATCATTGAAACAAATACTTGATAAAACTACAGAAGTAATGGATATAATAAATCAGGTAGCTGCAGCAAGCGAGGAACAATCATCAGCTGCTGAGCAGATAAGCCATAGTATTGAAGGCATAAACAATGTAACTCAGCAAACTGCAACTGGTGTTCAGGAAATTGCAAAAGCAGCAGAGGACTTGAATAATTTAACTACAACATTACAAAATTTAATTCAAAAATTTAAGATTGAAAATCAATCAAGTAAGATTGATTACAATAAAAAATATTTAAGATTAATGAATTAGCGAAGAAAAAGAATTTGATAATAGTAAACATTTTAAAAAAATAATGGAATCTGCAAAAGACTTAATTTATAGTTTTAATTAGTAACATCATCATTCAAATTTTTTGTTGGAATATTTAGTTCATCCATTTTTCTGTAAAGAGATGAAAGACCAATTTCAAGTGCTTTTGCAGCTTCATCTTTATTATAATTAAATTTTTTAATTATTTTCATTATATGGTCTCTTTCAAAATTTTTTAATGCATCTTTAAGTGAATCACCGTAAGCACTATCATTTGAAACTATATTTAAATAATCAGCAAGATTGTTTTTTGTAATGATTTCTTTATTTGCAAAAATGACAGCTCGTTCAATAACATTTTCTAATTCACGAACTCCGCCACGCCATTCGTGAGAGAGGAGAATTTTCATTGTTTCATTATCAACACCAATAATTTTTTTACCCATCTCTTTGCAAAACTTATCAATGAAATGATTGACTAAAAGTGGTATATCGTCACGTCTTTCATTTAATGTTGGTAGTTTTATTTCAACTACGTTTAATCTATAATATAAATCTTCGCGGAATTCACCGGTTTTAGTTTTTTCAAACAGATCTTGATTTGTTGCAGCAATTATTCTTGCATCAGTTGAAACTGGTTTAGTAGCTCCAACAGGAAAAAATTCTTTATCTTCAATAGCGCGTAAAAGTTTAACTTGAAGATTTAATGGCAGTTCACCAATTTCATCTAAAAATAAAGTTCCACCATCAGCTACTTTAAAGAGTCCAACTTTATCTTCAGTTGCACCGGTAAATGAACCTTTTTTATGGCCAAACAATTCACTTTCAATTAAATTTTCTGAAATGGCTCCGCAATTAATTGGAAGAAATATTTTATCTCGTCTTTTACTGTTTTGGTGAATAGCTTTTGCAACCATTTCTTTTCCTGTTCCACTTTTGCCCATAATCAGCACATTACTATTTGTAGGTGCTACCTGATTAATAACTTCAAAAACTTTTTTCATTGGTTCACTATTACCAATGATGTTAACAAAACCAATATCTGAAGAAACTCTTTGTCTTAGAATTTTATTTTCATTTGCAATTTTTTTGTGCTCCAGAAGTCTTTTTACTCGAATAATTAAATCATCAAACTCAACAGGTTTTATTAAATAATCGTACGCACCATTTCTCAAAGCATCAATAGCTGTTTTAACTGAAGCATAAGCTGTCATTATAATAAAAAAAGATTCTGGAGAAATTTTTGAAGCATTTTCAAGTAGTTGAATTCCATCAAGTTTTGGCATTTTAATATCTGTAATTACAACATCAAAATTGTCTTCCTTTATTTTATTTAATGCTTCTTCACCATCAGCAGCAATATCTGTTTTGTAACCTTCATCTTCTAAAATCATTTTTAATGAATCGCGAATTGGTTTTTCATCATCAACAATTAAAATTTTTTCAGACATAATTTCTCCTTCTATTTATATGCTATCGGAAGTGAAATAATAAATTTACTTCCTTCATTTAATTTACTTTTTACTTTTATTTCTCCGCCAAAACGATTAATAATTCCATAACTAACAGAAAGGCCAAGGCCTGTGCCTTTGCCAACATCTTTTGTAGTAAAAAATGGATCGAATATTTTTTGCATTGTATCTTCATCCATACCACAACCATTATCAGTAATTTCTACATATACTTTATTAAAATCAAAATATGAAGATACTGATATTGTTCCATTGCCATTAATTGCATCTAACGCATTAATTAATATATTTACAAAAACCTGAAGTAATTGATCTGCCGCCACCTGAACGTTTGGTAATGGTTCTTTTAATTCTGTTTCAAATTTTACATTACGAACTCTTTTATCATATTTTACAATTCCAAGAGCTGTTTTTATAATATCTGTAATATCCTGGATTGAAGTTTCGTAACTTGGAGGACGTGAGAAATCAACTAATTCACGCACTATTCTTGAAATTCGATCAATATTTTCTTTAATGTTTGAAAGTTGTTCGCTAATGAATTCATCCTTACTTCTTCGTTGTAATATTTGAACAAGACTTGAAATTGAAGTTAAAGGATTTCCAATTTCATGTGCAACACCGGCAGCAAGCTGACCAATAACCGCTAATTTTTCTGACTGATCAATTTGTGCTTGTAGTTTTTTAAATTCAGTAAAATCTTTTATAATGATTAATCTGCCGCCATATTCACCATTTTGTGTCGGTAATTTAGATACGCTTAAACGTACAGTTATTAATTCACCATTTTTTTTTTGTCGTTGAGTTTCTACAATAGTTGAATGTCCAATCTTTTTTGAATCTTCTATAATTTTTTGAAGTTCTTTTTCATAAAACTCACCAGGAGGAAAAAGGAAGTTTGATGGTTTTCCAATTATTTCTTTTTCGGTATAACCAAAAATATTTTCTGCACCTTTATTCCA
>CAZVBT010000041.1:0-2980 GCA_964625385.1 uncultured Melioribacter sp.
AACTGAAACACGATCTTTCATTTTTAATTTATTAAATTCATTATCACGATCATGTATTTCGTTTATTGCAAAATAAATCCAGCTTTTAGGTAAAAATTGATAAGAAAATATACCACCTATAAAAATATTTTCAAGTTTATCAGTTGAACGAATAAATAAATTATCAACATAAACTGAAATGTTTAGGTCATTTATTGGAGTAAGAGAAAAATATGGACGAGTATTATAAGTAATATCTTCAATATTGCCGTCAGGATTTTCTTCAATCCAAATATTTAATGAAGAACCTATTCTTAAGTTAGAGGTTACATTCCAATTTATTGAACCACCAATTTCATAAAAATTTGATAAGTAATTTCTTGTAAAATTATAAGTTTTAGAGATACTACTAAATAAATTGCCACTAAATTTTGGATTGTGAAACCAAGAACTTAAACTTGTTTCAAAAAAATTGTATTTCACATCTAAATCTTTAGCCTTGCCACCATTAAAATTAATTTCAAAGCCCCAGTTATTTCTCATACTAACACTTATACCTAAAACCCCAGAAAGATCAGTAAATTGATCAACTTTTTCATAATTTAATGCTGGACCAGCATAAAGAAAAATATTTGAAACAGGACCTTCATTCAAAAACCAGATTGGCCCAGTTATAAGAACAGAATTAAATGTTCCAAGCCAAGGAACAAATCCAACTTGATTGATATCAAAATTTTCACCAACATATCTTGAGCGGAATAAATAACCCCATGATTCAGTAAATTTTCTAAAACCAGCTGAAGCTGCAAAATCACCTTGTTCATTTTTAATTGAGCGAGCAATTTGATAAGCTAACTGCCAGTTTGATCCACGTAAAGCTCCATCAATATCTAAAACTCCATATGTATCATTTAAAGTTTTTTTACCAACAAATAATACTCCTAATGATGAATTTTCTAATATTTGTTTTTTTACTCTTCCAGAAATAAAAATAGCAGATGGTTCATTTAATTTTTCGTCGTTTGCATTTGTATAATCAATTGATTGTGTCTTTGCAATAAATCCACCATATTCCCAATCCTCATATCTACCAAAAGCCTTAGCTCCAAAAGTAATTGGAACTTCTTTTCCGTTTGGTAAAATTTTACCAATTCTTCTTGAGTAAAATAAATCCATTGGTCTATAAAAACCCGAATTATTTTCAGCACCAGAGGGCATAAAAATTTCGCGTCCTTGTATAAAAAATGGTCTTCTTTCATTAAAATATTGTTCATATCTGCTAATATTAAATGAATAAGGGTCGGCTTCAATTTGAGCAAAATCCGGATTGGCAGTTACTTGTAATGTAAATTGTGAGGATGGGTTGTAAAAAATATCAATGCCAGCATTAGGATCAACTTTATATTTTCCATTACCTATGTAAGAAACTTTTCCAAAAGCTACCGGATATAGTTCTAAGTTTAATCCTTTAATTGTTGGTTTAAAGTCCTTAAAGATTAGTTTGCCGAATTTTGAAATTCTTTGTTTTTCAGATTGATCAAAAATACACCAATACAAATCTTCTCCATCTTCAGCTCTCCAGCGGCTAAAATCTAAACCCCATTCGGTTATATTTTCATTATACTGAATTGATTTATAAGGTATTTCAATTTCAACTACATAACCCCATTCATAAATTTTACTTGAAGAAAACCAAATACCATCCCAGCTATAATCTCTGTTTCTGGCATCATCTAACATTCTTGCATCTGCACGAACACCAGAAGAAGAAACGGCAAATTTATAAGCTGTTCTGTTGTCTCCAAATGTATCTAACATTATTGAAACTATATCACCATTTATGTTATCTAGTCTTCCACTTAGTTTTTGAATTTTTTCTTGGTCTTCGTAGCAAACAAATAAACAGTAAATTGAATTTTCAGAAGTCAAAATTTTAGCAAATGTTTCTTTTGTTGGTTGTTTACCATAATATGGAGAGAATTGAAAAAAATTATCTGCTTTCTCTGCAATATTCCATTCTTCATCAATTATTCCATCAAGAATAATTGGCTTATTAACTTTTTTGAGGGTTAAAATCTTTTCTTGGTTAGCTTTTCCATTACCTGCTAATAAAAGGAAGGGTAATAAAAGTAGTATTATAAAATTTTTCATCTTGTCCTCATGATTAAATATTTCTAATCCATAAGACGAAGATGAAAATTTTTTGTTACAAACTTATTAAAACAAATTAAAGTTTTTTTACAACAACAATTGTCATATCATCATGTTGTGGAAAATTATCTGCAAACTTTTTTACTTCTTTAACCAATAAGTTAATAATCTCTTTTGATGTAAGGTTTCTGTTATGTTCAATTAACTTTAAAAATCTTTCTTCACCAAATTCTTCATGTTTTTCATTCATAGCTTCTGTAAAGCCATCTGTGTAAAGAACAAAAACATCGCCGCTGTTTATTTCAAATGAATCTTCAATTAATGCAGAATTAAAAACGTTGCCTTCTTCTAAGCCTAATGCCATTCCTTTACTTAGTAATAGCTTTGTTCCACCAGTATTTTTATTTGTTAAAATACCGGGAGTATGACCAGCTCGTGCATAAGTTATTTTGTGAAATTGATAATCTAAAATAGCATAGAACATACTTACAAAAGTATTTTTTTCAATTGATTTATAAAGAAGCCGATTAACTTTTGCTAAAACATTTTTTGGAGAAACATCTTCTTCTGCATGAGCTTGTAAAATTCCTTTTGTTAATGTCATATAAATTGCAGCACCAACACCTTTACCAGAAACATCACCAATTGCAATTCCTAATTTATTTCCAGAGAGCTTTACAAAATCAAAATAGTCACCACCCGCCTCAATAGCTGGAATTGAGATTGCAGCAATATCATAACCATGAATTTTTGGTTCTTCTTTTGGTAATAAACTTAATTGAACTTTTGCAGCTATCTCAAGTTCTTTTTTTAATCTTTCCCTTTCAGAAATTCTTTGAACGTGTAAAGG
>CAZVBT010000042.1:0-3526 GCA_964625385.1 uncultured Melioribacter sp.
TAATTCGTTATCACTTTGTTTTTGCCACATTTTAAAATAATCTTCATCCTCATTAAAAAATGAGAATAAGAAAGCTGCATCATTAGAAGCTACAATTATATTCATTGCACGAATGTAAGAAGATTTTTTAATAATAATTTCTGTGCCTTTATTTATTGCATCAAAAAAATTTCCTTTATCAAACCTTTTTATGTAATTGAAAATTTTTTCTGCACCTATTCTCCCTTCTTCCTTAATCTTAACACCTCTTAACTCACCATTAAAAACAAAAATATATTTGCCATCATAAAACGGCATGTTGTTCTCTACAAAAATCCCTTCATCTTTGAAAGCACTGCGAGCATGTGAAATTATTCTTGTTGCTATGCCAAATTGTGAAAGATCATCTTCCCAGATTGGTTTAATATTTTTATAGTATTTCCATTTATTATTTTGGAAATAAGCGATACCCCAGCCATGTCCTTGATATTCTTCACTATTTTTTGCTATCTGAGAAAAATGATAAAGATAATTTTCAATCTCAGATTCTTTTTTTGTGTTAACGTAAAGTAATCGGCACATATATTTTAATTGATAAAATTTATAAAAAGTTTATTCTTATTTTTAATCTTACTTTTACTCTTGATCTTGCTCTTGATCTTACTCTTGCTCTTGATCTTACTCTTGCTCTTGATCTTACTCTTGATCTTGATCTTACTCTTGATCTTGATCTTACTCTCGCTCTTCAATTTGTTCTTACTCTTAATCATGCTCTTGTTTGATTTAGTTAAAGAGTAAGCGTAAGATTATGATCAAGATTAAGAGAGAAAACATTATTAAGAAAAAGAGCAAAACTTTGATTAAGATTAAATTGGATGAAGTCCGGTAAACTCTAAACCAGTTTTTTCATCGAAACAAAACATAATATTAAAAGCTTGAATAGCTTGACCAGCAGCGCCTTTCATCAAATTATCTATTGCACTAATTACAACAAGGCGATTTGAGTTTTCATCTTTTTTAAAACCAATGTCGCAATAGTTTGTACCAGATAATAATTTTGGTTCTGGGTAACGATAAATGCCATCATTCTCTTTGACAATTCTAATAAATGGTTCATTGCCATAAGCATCGCGATAAATTTTCCACATATCTTTTTCCTGTAAATCTTTTTTCAGAAAGACATGGCAAGTGGCAAGCAAACCACGAACAATATCAATAGCAGTTGCAGAAAAATGAACCTGAATATTTTTTCCAAAAGAAAGTTCCTGAAGAATTTCCGCAGTGTGGCGATGTTTTGTTGGCATATATGAACGAACAACACCACTTCTTTCAGGATGATGTGAGCCTTCGTTAACCTTGTTGCCACCTTCACTTGAACCAGCTTTTACTTCTATTACAGTTCTATCTTCAACAACTAAATCATTTTTAAAGAGCGGATATAAACCTAAAATACTTGCTGTAGCATTACATCCGGCACTTGAAATATAATTTGCATTTTTCATTTCATCGCGATGTAGCTCAGGAATACCATATACAAATTCTTTAAGTAACTCTGGTCTTGCATGTTTATGACCATACCATTTTTCATACTCATCTTGATTTTTTATTCTAAAGTCGGCACTTAAATCTATTATTCTTGGTGCAATTGATTTATAAAAATCAATTTTATTTTGAGAGCTATTATGAGGTAAACACAAAAACAAAACATCACATTTTTGTAATTCATTAGCTGAAGAAAATTTAAGTTGAGTTGCTTTTCTTAAGTTAGGATGAATTTTATAAACAAATTTTCCTGTATAGCTTTCTGAAGTAACCTGATTTATTTCAACATTTGGATGAAACAATAACAGTCTTAAAAGTTCACCACCAGTATAACCAGAAGCACCAACAATTGAAATTTTTATTTTAGTCATCTCTTCCCTCTGCAACTTGTAAAATATATTCAACCATTTTTTGAGGAATATTAACGCCAGTTGTTACAATACTATTTTTATATTCCATAGTATAGTTTACTTCATTAACCATTAAGCCATTTTCAGTTTCAAACACATCTATTGCAACAATTCCACCACCAACAGCTTTTGCAGCACGAACAGAAATATCATTAAGTTCATCCGTAACAACACAATTAGTTGCTTTTCCGCCGCGAGCAGTGTTTGTAATCCAATGAGGCGAAGTTCTATAAATTGCAGCAATGCATTTGTCACCGACAACAAAACTTCTGATATCACGGCCGGGTAATTTTTCCCCATTTTCAATACGAGCTTTTTCAACATACTTTTGAATATAAAATATTGAATGATGATAAGAACCCAAAACAGTTTTATGTTCAAGAATTGCTTCAGCAGCATCGCGGTCATTTATTTTTGAAAGTAATCTCCCCCATGATCCAACTGCTGGTTTTAATACTACTGGATAACCCATTTCTTCAATTGTTCTTAAAGCAGATTCTTCCGTAAAAGCAACACGTACTTCAGGCTGAGGAACATTATTTTCAGCTAATGCACATGAAGTTAAAAGTTTATCACCACAAATTGTTGCAACAGAATATTTATTGACGCATTTAATTCCTGCTGTTTCAAATAACTTTAAACCATGTAAAGCTCGTGAGTGATTAATGCAACGTTCCACAACAACATCAAAATCAAAATGGTCTTTACCAAGGTTGAAAGAAATTTGTCTATCATCAATTAATTCCAGCTCAACACCTTTGACTTTGTTAAATTCATCAATAAGATATTTTTCATCTTTACGAATTAACGAATGAAGCATACCAATCTTCATTTTACTACTCCTTATATTGTTTTATAAATTATTTAGTGAGCAAAACTCACTTAGAGTAAGTTTGGTGATGCTTTACTGCATCAATGATATGCTTTAATTCGGAGAGATCAACAGTGCGACCACGTTGACCAACAGATTTGACTTCTCTTAAAACATCAAGTTGAAGATTTTCATCAAGAGAACTCTCATCAATAAGTGCAAGTGCATACCTTAGCGATGCAATACCCGACATATGATCGAGAGAAAATGTTCTTTGTCTTCCAAGTATTTCTGGATTTAAACTTTCATAATGCATTGGGTTAACAGATGCAGCATGAGTGTGAACACCAGCGCAATGTGTAAAAGCGTTCTTACCCGTTATTGGGAAGTTAGCTGGTATAGGAATTCCAGAATGCTTGCTTACAAGATCATAAAGCTCAACCAACTTTTTTAAATTCCATCTATTTTCATTAAAATCAATAGTCAATACAGTTAATAATTGTGCAAGGTCAACAATTCCAGCTCTTTCACCAAGACCAATTGCAGAAGCATCAATAATATCAACGCCAGCACGATAGGCATCAAGAGCATTGGCAAGAGCTAAACCACGATCGTTATGACAATGAACAGCAATTTTTGGAGAAAGATTTCTTTTGTTGAATTCATCTTTTAATCTAAGAATATAATCATACATACTTCTTGAAGTGCCCGGAACCATAAAACCAGTTGTATCAGCAACGCTGATAATATCAGCACCGGCTTCAACTGCGGCAACAGCAGCAGT
>CAZVBT010000043.1:0-1966 GCA_964625385.1 uncultured Melioribacter sp.
CGCCAGAGGCGGATCAGCCTTTGGCTGAAAGCCGAGTGCATCTGCAAATGCATCCCTTCGGGAGAAGATAATGTCGTCGAAGGCTTTTCTGTCCGGCAAAGGGTTTGGCTTTTGTGTGCGGATTGGTTTGGTTTTGTCAAAGCCGAGTTCTTCCATATTATTTTTTGAAGCCATTTGTAACATCTATTTAATTTCAAATCGTTCATACTCTTCTTTGCTGATTATGCTGCTAATTTAAGGGTCTATAATCTCAACTTCTTCATAAGTTAAGTTGTGATGTCTTTATGGTTTATAAAGCACCTTGTTATTATTATATGGTTTAATAAACGCATAAATGAACCACGTTTCTCAAATGTTGTTTAATCATTGCATTTTGACCCAAATAATTGTGCAAAGGTAGTTGGCTATGCACAATATTTTTAATTTTTTGGGCACAGGTACGGAGCAATGCACAGATTATACAATAAATTGTGCAAAGAACATATTTTGACTATTTGAGGAGATTATGAAACTCTGGCAAATAGTAAATTTTATCATTTTTATATTTCTGCGACTTTATCAAATCAATACGCTCTAATTCAGTGAAATACTTTGAAGCAGTATTACGAGAAATTCCAAGAGCAGTTTGCATAGTTTTTTGGGAGTAAAACGGAAAACTAAAAAGATATTCCACAAGTTCTGCTGAATAAATTTTAGTTTTGCTCTGGATAACTGAACGATACTTGTGAATTAATTCTCTGATACCGATAACAGATTTTGTAGTTGCGTTTGATTGGGATTCGACGGCATTTAAAATATAAATAACCCATTCTTTCCAATTTGCTTTATGGGTAACTTCTCTTAGCAGTCTGTAATAATCATTTTTATGTTGGTTTATGTAACCACTAATAAAAAGGATTGGGAGTTCTAATCTTTTAACCATACAAAGATATAGAACCATAAGTATTCTGCCGGTGCGACCATTACCATCCAGAAAAGGATGAATTGCTTCAAATTGATAGTGCATTACTGCCATTTTAATTAGCGGGTCTGTTTCATCTTCGGTGTTATTAAAATAATCTTCGAAATTTTTTAGCAACTTGCGTATTAAGTCTTCTCCTTCAGGTGGAGTAAACAATATTTCGCCTGTACTTTTGTTTTGAATTTTTGTACCGGGAATTTTTCTTATTCCAGATTTTGTTGGTTCTAAAATTGATTGAATTGTAATAAAAGAGTTAGTGTTAAGAAATTCTTGTTCGATAATTAATCTATATCCTTTTAATAGGGCTTCCCTATAATTTCTTGTTTCTTTTTGTTCTATCTTTAGTTCAGATTCATCAATATAGGTTGCTTGAATAGCATCATTGAAAGTAGTATGAATATTTTCAATTTCTGAGCTTGCAACAGCTTCACGAAATGAAAGTGGTTCGATCAATACGTGACGATTTGGTATAGACTTTGCCTCACCACTTAAACGAGCTAAAGCAATATTTGCGTTATTAACTTTTTTTAATATGTCAACATCGTCAAAATTAAACGATGGTGGAAGCAGTGGTAATGCGTTATATGGTTGTTCTGGGTTAAAGTTGTTCATATATATTCTTTTTATTTAATTTCAAACTTCTCATATTCTTCTTTAGAAATTATGCTGCCAATTTGTGGATCAATAATCTCAGCTTCTTCATAAGTTAAGTTGTACAGTTTATACACCAGCTCGTCTATTTCTCGCTCCAAATGGCTCGTGTCGGATTGGGGATTTTCTTTCTTTGCCGATAATATCTTATCTACCAACGTCTCTATCTGGTTTACTTTTGTTTTGTTTTCAGAGGTGATGGTAGGAATTCTTCGACCCGTTGCTGTACATTATTAATCTTTTGATTTTTTTTCTCGTAAACACGCAACGCCATTATGGTTTCTTTTATGTTTCTAATCGTTCCTATTATCCTTTGCTAATTATTCTTCCAATTTCTGGATCAATAATCAAATA
>CAZVBT010000044.1:0-22977 GCA_964625385.1 uncultured Melioribacter sp.
ATGATGTAAGCTTTTATTTAGTTCCATTTTTTCCCTTAATTCCTGTTACAAAGCTATAAATTGATTTTAACAAATGCAAAATTTTTATACATAATAATAAATAATTATGCATTCCCATTTTTGATCATCAAAATTTTTGCATTCTCTGTAAATGAATTTATTTTTTCATTAAATCCCAATTTTTCTTTTACTTCTTTATCACTAACAAAATAAACATCCAGTAAACCATTTGTTTTTATTCCGGTTCTTAAATAATTCATTTCACTCAAAGCTAAACTCCAACCTTCGAACCATAGTTTCACATTTTCTATATTACATTTTGTTTCATCAATTTGAACTATTAAATCAATATCACTTTTTGCAGATGCAGATGCATTATTAGTACTTCCGACTAAATAAATAGCTTTAATTCCAAATCTATCTGAATCAATTTCATTGGCAATTTTTTCTGCCATTTTCATTCTCCATCGCCAATGGTCGTGAATATGATAATCTTCATTAGAATCTCTTTTTTCAATTTCTCTTGATGGTTCATTTGTTGGGTATGTAAAAATTGCTAACGCTGTTTCAATTTCTGCATTAACCAAAATTTTTAATATCATTCCATCTTTTACATAAGGAATTTCAATTACTTTAATTATGTCTTTTAATTCTTCAAAATCTGGAATTAATTTATCAATAATATTTTCTGAACTGATAAAAAACTTTTCGTTGAAAATTATTCCTTCATCATCTGGATATAAAGGAAGATAACGAATGTTTGCTTCAACCAAATCTTGAAAAAAGTGAGTGCCAAAAGATAAATCCGGTACGTAATTCCCTTTTTTGCGGGCAACTTCTATTAACATAGCAGTATTATTAATATCTGAGTAAGTTACGCTTACACCAAGTTTAATATCACCACGACTTCCCCATCTTCCAGGACCAATCAAAATAAATTTTCTTTTTGGTAATATTTTATTCAATTTACTTATTGCTCTACCAACATCCAGCATAGTTTCTCTATCTGGTATTTCAGAATACTTTAATGGATCAACATAAACAACATGAGTAATATCCGGCACTCTTCCATTTGAAATAAATTTTTTAGCATTGAATAAAATCATTTCTTGCGGAATATCTTTTGGGATGTTATCTGGATTTATATCAGCAAGGTTACTTTGTGGCCTACATTGAAGTAAGTAATAATCATTCCCATCGTATGCAAATTCAATATCAACAGGTGATTTAATTTTTTCCTGAAGTATTTTTGTTATTGCGTGAATTTTTTTAAGAAAGTTCGTTTTGGAAATTAGTCCTTCAAATGTTACTACAAATTCTTTTCCAGGATCATCTACATCTAACATTCCAGGTTGTCTTATCATGTTATTTTCAATTATAGAAAAAACTTCATTAAACTTTGGGAAAGATGTACCACATTCTTCAATCAATTTTGAAACTGATATTGATTCAAATTCATTAGTTTCAAGATTAATTACATCCATTCTTTGTGGTGAATATCTTCTTACTTCATCAGTTGTTACGTTTACTCTTAAATTTGGTTGACCAGGTGCAACTAAAATAGGATAATCATCACTTAGCCTATCGACAGCACGAGTGCCTAAACCAGGAACAATTCTAACTAAACCATCATCTCGTTTTATCCTTGGCGACCAACGAAATTCATTATTGCTAAAAGCAACACCTGCAAAAATCGGGAAATAATACTTCCCAACTTTTGTCCCAACAACTTCCTGAATCATAATTCCCATTTCTTCATGAAAATCAAGTAATCCTTTTTCAGCCCGATATTCGATTGGATCCGGAGAAAATGTTGAAGCATAGACTTCTGCAATTGCATCCATCAAGGCATAAAGTCTTTGTTGCTTTGATCCTTGATTTGCTAAAAAAAGACTTTTGTATTTTCCAGAAAATACAGCACCAATTTGATCTTCTAATAATGAAGAGCTTCTTACAATGATTGGTTTTTCACCTAAATCATCTAATGCAATTGAAAGACCTTTAACAATATCAGGAGGAAATTCAGAATTTTTGAAGAGCTGAACTAAATGAGGATATTCAATTCTAACTTCTTCAAGTTCTTTGTATTTCTGTTCAAGTACTTCTTCCAAGTTATTGTACTGAATGAATGAAATTACACCATCAGAAGTAATGTACCAAGTTTTTGGAGTTTTAATATCGCGAAGGATTTCTACTTTATCACTTTCTTTATTTAGTATATGAGATGCTAAAAATATACCTGCACTTTTACCACCAAGTTTTCCATGACTTCCTGAAGGAAAAATCATCTTATCAATTAAGAATCTGAAGTCTGTTAGTTTTACATATTCTTTTGCAACACTTATGTATTCTAATTGATCGGTAAAAAATCTTCGTAAAAGAGAAACGCGTAATCCTTTATCAGTTGAAGGTTCAATTTCAAATTTTTCTGTTGCAAGGTGATAAAATTTTCTGATTGCATCGGCAATTTCTGTTAATGATGTATCAGAATTATCAACCACTTTTATCAAAGAACTTGATTTATCTTCTTGAATCCATTTTTGAATTTTTGAAAGAATAAAATCATCATCTAAATTTTCTTTTGCTAAGTTGAGTATTGTTTCAACGTAATGATCATAATTAGCAATCTTTTTTACTTTCAATGGTTTATTATCATCATAATTTTGTTCTTCCAAATTTCCCTGACGTGAAAGTGCATTCTGACGCATTAACATTTCTGCTTCTTCAACACCTTTCCAGCAAAGTAAATGAAGCATTTTTCTTAATAAACTCATAAATAAATTTGGATCAGTTTTACGAACCATATTCAAAACAACACGCCATTCACCTTTCTGACTGCCTCCCATTTGTTCACGAACATTATTCAATTCTTGAAATACAATTTTTAATTTTTGATGAAGTATAAAATGACCAAGTCTATCTGCAATTGTATCAAGTAATTTTTTTTCACTTTTTGTAAATGGTCCATAATGTGCCTGAGGCATTTCTTGTTGATAATAAACTGCAATGTTTCCAACAATTTTATCCTGAACCGAAATATCACTTCTAATTACCCATGGTGTTTCTTTGAAATTATCTGTTTGATATACTATTTCTCCATAAACTAATCTTGCTTTACAAACATTTGGAAATTGAAATCCATTCGGAAGAGCATCAATGATTGTTCGAAATGCTTCTTTCATTGTAATATCAGAGCGATTTAAACTATCTTCTATTTTATAAAGACAGTTTAATTCCTTAGCACGTTCATGTAATTCCAGAACAAGATGATCAATTGGATTATTTTTATCTGACATTGAAAAGCTCCAAATGTTGTTTATAGTTAAGAAATCTTTGTATAAAATTAATTAATTGCATAATCAAAAGTACCTTTAAAACAAAAAAGCCGAAAGGTAAATTTCCTTTCGGCTTTTTGATTTTGAAAAAAATTAAACCCAGCCACGATCTTTACAAGCTTGAGCAACTCTGTTAATTGAAATAACATAAGCAGCATCACGCATATAAAGATTTTTCTTTTTTGCCAAATCACTAACTGCACGAAAAGCAGAAGTCATTTTTGTATCAAGCTTACTTAATACTTCTTCTTTTTCCCAATAGTAATTCATATTGCTTTGAACTTGTTCAAAATAGCTGCAAGTTACTCCACCAGCGTTTGCAAGAAAATCTGGTATTAAGAAAATTCCTTTTTCCTGAATTATTTTATCAGCTTCAGGAGTTGTAGGACCGTTTGCCCCTTCAACCATAATTTTAACTTTGTTGGAAATCTTAATAGCATTATCGCCGCGAACCTGATTTTCCAGAGCCGCTGGAATTAAAATATCAACTTCCTGTTCAATCCATGCATCGCCATCTAAAACTTCGTAACCGAGTTCTTTAGCCTTTGTTTTATCGATGCCACCAAACTTATCTGTTATATTTCTTAGTTGTTCTAAATTTACACCATCGTTTTTTTTGAAAGTATAAGAACATTGATCTTGTTGATCCCAACTTGCAACAGCAATAACTTTTCCACCTAACTGAGTATAAAGTTCAATTGCATATTGAGCAACGTTTCCAAAACCTTGAACACTTGCAGTAGTTTCTTCTGGTTTAATATTCATATCTTTCAATGCTTCGCGTAAAACATAAACAACACCATAACCTGTAGCTTCAGTTCTACCAAGTGAACCACCCATTCCCACTGGTTTACCAGTAATAAACCCAGGATACTTGGCGCCATGAATAGTTTCAAATTCATCGAGCATCCAAAGCATATGTTGTGCGTTTGTCATAACATCAGGAGCTGGGACATCATTTAGCGGTCCAACATTTTTAGCCATCTGACGAACCCAACCACGACAAATTTGCTCTTGTTCCTTTGCACTTAAATGATGTGGATCGCAAATTACTCCACCTTTACCACCACCAAGTGGAATATTTACAACTGCACATTTCCATGTCATCCACATTGCTAATGCACGAACAGTATCAGCTGTTTCATGAGGATGAAATCTGATTCCACCTTTTGCCGGTCCACGTGCATCATTATGTTGAACTCTAAATCCTCTAAATACTTTTGTTGTTCCATCATCCATTTTTACCGGAATGCTAAATGCATATTCACGTAATGGATTTCTTAATAATTCTCTTGTGGCACTGTCAAGATTTAATAGATCTGCTACTTTGTCGAATTGTGCTTGTGCCATTTCGAAGGGATTAAATTCTTTGCTTGCCATAGCTTACCTCAGACTTAGATTTTTAGTTTAATATTCTAACTTGGAGAACCAATCAAAAGATTTCCCTTTGAATCTTTTATGGCTCGTTTTACATCCAAGTCTTTTAATTGACATGTGAAAAATAGATAGTTCGCCTTTGTTAAGCAAAGTTTATTCTTAACTTTTATTTTGTTTTTATTAATTACTAATTCTATTTTAATAACAAACAAAACATTTTATTAGGAGTGTTTATGAAAAAAACATTCATTTTATTTTTAATAATCCTATTTACTTTTTCCGTTTCATTTTCTCAAACTTTCAATTACCCAAAAGCAAAAAAAGTTGATCATGTAGATGATTATCATGGAACTAAAGTAGCTGATCCATATCGTTGGTTGGAAGATAATAATTCAGATGAAACAAAAGCCTGGGTTGAAGCTGAAAACAAAATTACTCAAGATTATTTAAGCAAAATTTCTTACAGAGAAAAACTTAAGAAAAGACTAACTGAACTATGGAATTATGAAAAATATTCTGCTCCCCAAAAAGTTGGTGATTATTATATCTTTTCAAAAAATGATGGACTTCAAGAACAAAGCGTTGTTTATATTCAAAAAGGATTAAATGCAAAAGCCGAAGTATTATTAGATCCAAACAAACTTTCAAATGATGGTTCGGTAAGTTTAGCAGGTTTATTCTTTTCTAATGATAATAAATTTTTAAGCTATGGTATTTCCAAAGGTGGAAGTGATTGGAGAGAATTTTATGTTATGGATATCTCTTCTAAAAAATTAACTGATGATGTTATTAAGTTTTCAAAATTCAGTGGTAATGCATGGTATAAAGATGGATTTTTCTATTCAAGATATGCTGAACCAAAAGCTGGTGAAGAATTAAAACAAAAAAATGAGTTTCAAAAACTTTACTATCACAAACTTGGCACTTCTCAAAGTGAAGATAAATTAATTCTTGAAGATAATGATAATCCCAAAAGAGGATTTGGTGCACAAGTTACAGATGATGAAAGGTTTTTAATAATTTCTGTTTGGGAAGGTTCTTCTTCAGAAAATATGATCTGGTATAAAAATCTTGAAAGTGATGGTAATGTAACTAAACTAGTAGATCAACCTGATGCCCGTTACAGTTTTGTAGATAATTTTAATGATAAATTATTACTATTAACAAATCTTAATGCACCAAATAACAGAGTTGTGTTAGTTGATTTGAACAATCCTCAAAAATCAAATTGGCAAACATTAATTCCAGAAGGTAAAGATGTTATTCAAAATGTTTCTCATGTTGGCGGAAAGTTAATTGTTACTTATTTAAAAGATGCAACGAGTAAAGTTACTGTTTTTAGTGAAGAAGGGAATTATTTGTACGATATAAAACTTCCGGGAATTGGCAATGTAAGTGGTTTTGGCGGTAAACATTCTGACCAGGAAACTTTTTATACTTTCACTTCTTTCACTTTTCCACCTACAATTTATAAGTATGATGTAAAGAATAATAAATCAACTTTGTTTAGAGAATCAAAAGTAAAATTCAAACCAAGTGATTATGAAACAAAACAAATTTTTTATGAAAGTAAAGATGGCACAAAGATTCCTTTATTTATTGTTCATAAAAAAGGATTAAAACTAAATGGTGAAAATCCTGCTTTGCTTTATGCTTATGGTGGTTTTAATATTTCAATGCAACCAAGTTTTTCTGCCGGAAGAATTCCACTTTTAGAAAATGGTGTTGTTTATGCAATGGCATGTTTGCGTGGCGGTGGTGAATATGGTGAAATATGGCATCAAGCTGGAATGCTAAAGAATAAACAAAATGTTTTTGATGATTTTATTTCTGCTGCTGAATATTTAATCAAAAATAAATATACCAATCCTAAAAAGTTAGCAATTCAAGGTGGTTCAAATGGTGGATTGTTAATTGGTGCAACTATTAATCAAAGACCAGATTTATTTAGAGTTGCATTCCCGCAAGTTGGGGTAATGGACATGTTACGTTTTCATAAATTTACCATTGGTTGGGCTTGGGTTCCTGAATATGGTTCAAGTGACAATCCGGAACAATTCAAATATTTGTTTGCATATTCACCACTTCACAATATAAAAGAAGGCGTTGATTATCCTGCAACTATGGTTACAACTGCTGATCATGATGACAGAGTTTTTCCGGCTCACTCATTTAAATATGCCGCAACTTTACAAGAAAAAGCGAGTGGTAAAAATCCTGTTTTAATCAGAATTGAAACAAAGGTTGGTCATGGTGCCGGAACAAGTACATCCAAATCAATCGAGCTTTTGACTGATATGTATAGCTTTATGTTTTATAATATGGGAATTACACCGAAATTGTAATCTTTAAATTCTTACTCTTGATCTTACTCTTACTCTTAATCTTGCTCTTGATCTTACTCTTGATCTTACTCTTACTCTTGATCTTGCTCTTGATCTTAATCATTTATTTATGATTGGGTTTAGAGTAAGATCATGAATAAGATTAAAAATAAGATTAGGATTAGGAGTAAGATTAAGGAAGATTTTGAGTGGGGAAAAAATTTATATCAATTTAGGAATAGTAAATTTAAACTTACTACCTTTTTCGAGTTCACTTTCAACCCAGATTTTTCCACCATGTTTTTCTACAAATTCTTTGCAAAGAATTAAACCAAGTCCTGTTCCTTTTTCTTTTGAGCGGCCAATCTCACTGTTTTTTACATCAATTCTAAAAAGTTTTTGTCTATCTGATTCGGATAATCCAATTCCTGTATCTTCAACAGATATTTCAATAAAGTCATCTACTATTTGGCTAACAATTTTTACAGTACCACCTTGAGGAGTAAATTTAAGAGCATTGGAAGTTAAATTCCTTATAACAGTTTCAACCATAAATTTATCAGCCATTAAAATATGAGTTGAATCAATTGCATTGATTAAATTGATTTGCTTTTTAATTGCATGAGCTTCTAAAAGACTAACACATTTCGCAACAAGTTGTTTTAAATGAACCGGTTCTGGATTATAATCAATTCTACCAGATTGGCATCTTGCCCAATGCAATAAATCTTCGAGAAGTGCATAAGCATTTTTAGATGATTCACGTATTGCTTGTATAAATTCTAGTCTTTCTTGTGGAGAAATTTCATCAAATTCAGTTTCAAGTATTTCAGACATTGATTGTATTACAAATAATGGATTCTTTAAATCATGCCCAATTATTGAAAAGAATTTATCTTTAGTAGCGTTTGCTTCTTTAAGTTTTGCTTCAGAGATTTCTAACTGAGTGTTTATTTGTACATATCTTGCAGCTTCTTCTTCAATTTGCGAACGGGATAGGGCAAGTTCTTCTAAAAGTCTTTCTCTTTCTTCAATTTTTTCTTTTTCTTCACCAATGTCAAAGATAGTAAAGTAAAGATATTTCTCTTGATTAATTAAAGTCTTTTTGCAAATTACATTAGCTAAGAAAAAATTTCCATCCTCTTTAAGCAATTCAATTTCAAACTCAAGCGGGTTTTCAGAATTTTCAATTTTTGAAATAAGTTCATTTTTATTTTCCTCAAAAACAAAATAACTAAAAATATTTTGATTTATTTGTGTTGCTCCGTTTTCATGAAATAATGATTTAAAATTCAAATTGCTTTGAATTATTCTTCCATTAAAATCAGCAAAAACAAAGGCGAGTGGATATAATTCAATTAAATCAATAAAATGTTGTTCTAATGAATTATGCGTTTTGCTTTCTATATTAGATGTAATTTTTAACTCTCCCATTTTCACTTCATATTAAAGATTCTTCAACCACATTATCGTAAATAATATGGAAAAATTTAGCATTAATCTTTTAGAAAAATTCGAGGTAAAATTTTTATTAAATTTTTTATACCTTTTATTTTTAATAGTAGGTAATTTGAATAAAGCAAATCTAGTAACCCCTTTAACCCATCATACAAATTTTTATTAAATGGATGCCACCACAAATTCTTTTTAACAAAAGGTAAAAAATCATGAACAATAACTTGAGGTTGAGTCATTTCATCAAAACCTAATTTACCATGTGTTCTTCCAATTCCTGATTTCTTAAAACCACCCCAAGGTGTTTCTGCCAAGCCATGACTCATTAGGTGATCATTAATTGTAACTGCACCTGCTTTTAATTGTCTTGCAATTTTTTCACCTCTTTTTTTACTTTTTGTCCAAACAGATGCAGTTAACCCTAAATAAGAATCATTTGCAAGATTAATTGCTTCTTCATAATTAGAAAATTTCATTACTCCAACAACAGGACCAAAAGTTTCATCTTTCATTAACATCATATCATGATTAACATTTGTAAAGACCATAGCAGGCAAAAACTGTTCTCCTTTTTCAACCTTGGAAGATTGAGCAAACAAAATAGCACCTTTTTTCAAAGCATCTTCGATGTGAAGTTTTACAGTTTCAACCTGATTTTTTGTTGTCATGCAACCAATATCATTATCATAATTTTCACCGTTACCAATTTTTAAACTTTCAAATTTACTTTTCAAAATAGACATAAACTGATCATAAATTTTTTCGTGAACATAAATTCTTTCAACACCGCCGCATGATTGTCCCGCATTTTGAAATCCTGCCCATAGTGCGCCCATTGCTGCGCGATAAGGATCTGCATCTTCGCAAACAATCATTGGATCGTTTCCACCTAACTCAAGAACCAATGGAGTTAAAGTTTCACCTGCTTTTTTCATTAAATATTTTCCAACAGCAACTGAACCAGTAAAAAACAATTTATCAATTCCGTTTTCCAAGAATGCATCACCTGCTATTTTACCAGGCAGGTTTATATAGTTAAAAATTCCATCTGGCAAATTTGCTAATTCAATTGCTTTTTTAATTTCTTGTCCAACTAATTGCGTTTCGCTTGCTACTTTTAGAATCACAGCATTACCAGCAAGCAATGCCATTATTACTTCTGAAAAAGGAATAGCAAAAGGATAATTCCATGGTGAAATTATACCAACTACTCCAAAAGGAACACGAACAATTTTACTTCTTTTGTTTGATAAGAAAATATTTCCCGCAGAAAGGAATTCATCTCTTAAAAAATACTCAGCATTTTTACAATAATACGAAATTGCCATTGCAGCAGGTAAAACTTCCGTAGCTAAAGCATCAATTTTGGATTTACCATTATCTTTTGAAATAATCTCAGCAATCTTTTCTGAATTATCAACAATGTATTTTCTGATATTTAAAACTTTTTTTCTTCGCTCGTTAATTGAAATTTTTTCCCATTCAGTTTGAGCATTTCTTGCATTTGAAATCATCTGCTTTAAATCATCAACTGTATTAACAACGCATTCGCCTAAAAATTCACCTGTTGCAGGGTTTTTCATAATTGTTTTATTCATAATAACTCCAACTTTTACATTTTATTTTTATTAGTTTTACAAAAGTAATTTAGCAAATTTTTGAAACTGATTATAACGAAATAATGGAAATAACCGCACAGGACAAAGGGAAATATTTAAGAGGTTTATTAATATTGATTGGTAAAGATCATTTTATTTTAGATAACGAAAAAAAATGGTTTTACAAACTATCTAAAATATTAGGATATGATTTAGCATTTTTAAAATCTGCCATAAAAGAATTACCCGAAAATGAATATTTATCTCAGAAACCACCAAAATTTACGAATAAAGAAATAGCAAAAGCATTTATAATAGACAGTATTCATTTAGCATTTGCAGATCAGGAATTACATCCTAATGAACTTGAGTGGATTAACAAAATAGCAGAAGCAAACGGCATAGATATTTTATGGGGAATGAATGAATATGAAAAATTTCGTAAAAAAAATTTTAAAGATGAAAATGTATATGAGTTTGAGATAGAAAAATTTTTGAATAAAAATAATTCAACAATAAAAGAAATTTAGTTGGCGGAGAGAGAGGGATTCGAACCCTCGATACCCGTAAAGGTATACACGCTCTCCAGGCGTGCCAGTTCAACCACTCCTGCACCTCTCCGTTTCTATTAAAATATTTCAATAAACTAAAATCTGCCACAAATATATTAAAATCATCTTCCAACATAAAATTAACTCTGTAACTATTTTTTTTTATATTTATAGCATCATTAATCATTTGTAAGCCTATGAAAAAATTACTAATAATAAATTTTTTGTCATTTGTATTTATAACTACAAATTTATTTTCACAACCAAAAGAAGAATGGATTAAAATTTTTGAAAATGGAAAACTTATTTTTATAGATAAGGCAAATATTTCAACAATAAATAATGAAATTTTTGTTTGGGTGTTTGAACAATATAATGAGCCAGTAGATTTGAAAGAAGTTGGTAAAGATATTTACTTTATAAAAACAAGATATGTTATTGATAAAGAATTAAGCAGATATAAAATTGATGATGTAATTTATTTTGACAGAGATAAAAATGTTGTCAAATCATTTCATTACAATTCTTTTTACCAGGATCCTATCTATAAGTACAACTTACCAATTGTAAAAAACAGTGAGATGGAAATAATCTTAAAAAAATGTATGGAATTAATAGAACCTATTAATAATTAATGTTATTCTTTAGTATTGAAACTCCACCAATTAAATTCATTTGCTCAACGATATGAATTTTTCTATTTGTTAAATAATTTGTAGCCCTTCTTGGATCTCTTTTTTTGGGGTTTGGTAAACAAGCAATTATAGCAGCACTTTGTTCAGCAGTTAGTTTATTTGAGGATTTTTTAAAATAAATTTTTGATGCAGCTTCAATACCATAGATATTTTTTCCCATCTCTGCAATATTTAAATATGTCTCAAGTATTCTCTCTTTACTCCAAAGCAATTCAATTAATAATGTATAATAAGCTTCAAATCCTTTTCTTATAAAAATTTTAGAATTGAACAAAAACAAATTTTTTGCAACTTGCATAGTGATTGTACTTGCACCACGGATTCTTTTTCTATGTTTATTTTCTTTCATTGCTTTTTCAATTTGTTCAAAATCAAATCCAAAGTGTTCAAAAAACATTTGATCTTCGCTTGCAATTGCAGCTAAAGGTGCGAATTTTGAAACATATTTTATTGATACTGGTTTGTAGTATATTTCGTTAAAATCGATAAGACCAATAAAAGGATCGGATTCTGAATGCATAAACGCAGTAACCGGCGGATGAATAAATCTAAAAAATAAAAGCAAAAAAACTATAAATGCTGTGTAAATCAAAAAGAATTTTATTGCGAAATAAAATATTTTTTTCATTTAATTAAAAAGCTTTGATTACTCTTAAAATTGGATACATATTTAATTGATTATCAAAATATGGTGAACGCTCATAAAAGAAATTTAATCTTCGGCGTGGATTCTCTTTGATTTTTTGATCACTATTGATAAATGTCTCAAATTCCTCTTTTAATTTTGGATTTTCATCAACCATTTTTTGAGCAATAGGTTCCATCGAATATTCTTCAAAGTATTCTTTAGGTTCAAATATTGAATTAAAAAATCCCCACTTTAAAAATGAATCGGGCCCTTTGGGTTCTAATAAATGAACAATAACACCAAGAGTTCTTTGATTTGTATGAATAAAATAATCACCTTTTTTACTCTTTATTGTATCTTTAATTTTTTCAAAATCATAATTTGGTTGAAAATGATTTTCATAAGATGATGTCGCAAATTTAACATTACTTAATTTGTATTTTTCTACTATGAAATTTTTCTCTTCATTTAATTTTTGAACTTCAATACCATGTAATTCTAATCTGTTTATTATTTCTTTGTACTCAACAGGAATTATGTAACCAATAGGAACATCAACAGAATCTTTTACAAAGTTATCTTCATACAATGGAATTACTTTTTCAAACGATTTACCTGTGTATCTCAAAATTTTTTTGCCTGTAATCCAACTATCTTCTTCTTTAGCTTCTATTCCTTTGAACAAAAAAGGTTTTGATTTTTCAGATACATCAAAAGTTAAAGGAAAATATTTTTTGTTTATAAAATAATCTCCAACAACAAATTGATCTCCTTCTTTATTTAACTGAATTAATTCATTTTTATTTTGTGAACAAAATTCAATTACATTTTCAAATAATGCTTTGGTTGCAAATACTCTATCCTTATAAGGTTTTAACATGTGAGTTTCAATAAGTAACCCAATTCTATTTTGAATTGCAGTGTAGCCAGTTGAAAATCTTGGAGTAGCTGTGTAATCAACAATTCCACTATCAATATTTCTTCCTTTGAATGAAACATAAGGAGCTATTAAAAATCCTTTTTCTTCTGTTTTTTTATTATTGAATGGAATAAACTTTTCTTTGACCAATTGAGCCGTTTTGGGTGGAAGATTTTGAGATTTTTCTATTCCATAAGTGATTGTGTATTGATAATCGGCACCATCTGTTGTGTGTGAGTCGACAAAAAAATCTGGCAGCCATTGATTAAAAAGATTTAACCAATTTTGCATCTCCGGAGAATCAGCTTTCATATAATCTCGATTAAGATTATAATTTTGTGCCGTTGTTCTCCAACCCATTTCAGCTGGACCATTTTGATTAATTCTGTTATAAGGACTTTTTCTTTCATGACCATCTGCATTAAAAACTGGTATAATTAGTAAAGTAACGTTATTAATCAAATCGAATTTTTCTTTAGTTATCAAAATTTCACGAAGCAAAATCATACTTGCATCTTTTCCTTCAATTTCTCCAGAGTGAATACCATTTTGAATTAATATAATAGGTTTGTTAATTTTTTTTGCTTTTGCCGGAGAGAAAGCTTGATCTTTTGAAACAATGCAAACATAAAGTGTTCTTTCTTGCGAAGTTTTTCCAAATGGAATTAATTTAATGAAAGGTGAATTTTTCTCTAGTCGTTTGAAATATTTTATTGTTTCTTCATAATTTGGTGTTGATAAGTAATTAGATTTTTCAAAATATGTAACCCAATTATTAATCTTATGTTGTGCTGTAAGTGTAACTGCCATTAAGAATATTATAAATACATTTTTCATAGAATTTCCATTATAGAACTAATAAAATTTTTAATATGTTATAATTGTAGTAATCAAATTAAATGAATAATTTGGATGTAAAGTTAAATTAATTTCACAAAAAAAATAAAGAGGTTAAAATGATATCTGAAAAAATGCAAAAAGCATTAAATGATCAAATCAATGCTGAAATGTTTTCATCTTATTTATATTTATCAATGGCAGCATATTTAGAATCTGAAAACTGGAACGGAATGGCTGCATGGATGAAAGCGCAATCCAGCGAAGAATATTCACATGCAATGAAGTTTTACCACTACATCAATGAAGTTGAAGGCAAAGTAACTTTAGAAGCAATTGAAAAACCAAAAACAAACTGGAATTCTCCTTTAGAAGTTTTTGAAGAGGCTCACAAACATGAACTCTATATTAGTGACAGAGTAAACAAATTGGTTGCACTTGCTATTCAAGAAAATGACTATGCTACAAATTTATTCTTAAACTGGTTTGTTACCGAACAAGTTGAAGAAGTTTCAACGGTTTCTCAAATAGTTCACAAATTCAAATTAATTGGAGACAATAAAACATCATTATTCTTACTTGACCGCGAATTAGGTATGAGAGCATCAAAATAAATTAACCTATAATTTTTTTAGTAGAGATGTTTTTATTATTTTTGCCCACAAAAATTGAATGAGGTTAAATTAAAATGGCAAGAAAATGTCAAGTAACAGGAGTTGGGCCGGCTTCCGGAAGTAATATTTCTCATGCGCATAATAAAACCAAAAGACGTTTTTTACCAAATTTACAGAAGAAAAAAATTTGGGTTAAAGAATTAAATAAATTTGTAACTGTGAAACTAACTGCAGGCGCACTAAGAACTATTTCAAAAAATGGAACAGCTGAAATTGCTAAATTAGTCCAACAAGGAAAAATTAAAGCTTAATTTTTTCTACATAAGTATGATTTTACAAACCCGCTAAATGCGGGTTTTTTATTTAAAAGGAATAAATATGAAATATAATACAATCTTTTTATTTGCTTTTTTATTCTCAAATTTTATTTTTTCTCAAACTGATAGTGATAAAATTGACTTAATAATTAAATCATCTTTAACTGAAAAAAAAGGTTATTATTGGCTAAAAGAACTTTGTCAAATTGGTCCTCGATTAAGCGGTTCTGAAAATTCATTAAAAGCTATCAAATGGGCAGAATCTAAAATGAAAACACTTGGTTTCGATAAAGTTTGGCTTCAGGAAGTTTATGTCCCTCACTGGGAACGTGGTCAAATTGAAAATGCATTTATTAGCTATTCTAAAAATTATCTCAATAAAAATTTAAAGATAACTGCACTTGGTGGTAGCGTAGGAACTCCTTCAAATGGAATTAAGGGTAAAGTTATTGAAGTTAAATCTATCGAAGAAGTATCGAAATTAAATAACGCAAAAGGTAAAATAATTTTTTACAACCGTCCTTTTGATAATTCATTAGTAAGTACAATGGAAGCTTATGGAAAGGCTGTGGATCAAAGAACAATGGGTGCAATCGAAGCGGCTAAAGTTGGAGCAATTGGTGTTATTGTCAGATCCATTCAGTCAAATTATGATAATAATCCACATACTGGAGCAATGCGTTATGATGAAAAAATTAATAAAATTCCCGCCGTTGCAATTTCAGTAATTGATGCAGACTTTCTTAGCGATGCAATCAAAGAAGATGAAAATCTTGAAGTAACAATAATTTTAGACTGTAAGAAATTTGATGACGCTTTATCATACAATGTTATTGGTGAAATTAAAGGCAGTGAGTTTCCGAATGAAATAATTGTCGTTGGAGGACATTTTGACAGTTGGGATAAAGGTTGTGGCGCTCACGATGACGGCGGTGGTTGTATTCAATCTATCGAAGCTGTTGAATTATTTAAACGTTTGAACTTAAAACCAAAACGAACTTTAAGAACTGTTCTTTTTATTAATGAAGAAAATGGATTAAAAGGGGCAATTGAATATGCAAAGTTTGCTCAATCATCAAACGAAAAACATTTAGCTGCAATTGAATCCGACCGTGGAGTTCATTCACCACGTGGATTTTATGTTACTACAGATTCAGTTACTTTTAATAACTTACAAAACTTTCTACCTCATTTGAATAAATCCAAAATAGATTGGATCAAAATTGGTGGAAGTGGTGCTGATATTGGTCAAATAAAAAATGTTAAAGCTTTATTTGGATATGTTCCTGATGATCAAAGATATATGGATTATCATCATTCTGATAATGATACTTTTGATAAAGTTAATGCAAGAGAAATGGAATTAGGTACTGCATCTATAGCTTCTTTAATTTATATGTTAAGTGAATTTGGTTTATAAAATTTTATTTCAATATTTTGTAATTAGTTTTTTATCCTAATTTTTTTGTTTGAATTATCGTTATTAAAAATAAATTGTCAGTCTTGAACTAATTAAGACTGACAATTTAATTTATACAAAAGAATTTTATAATTTTTTAATACTAAAAAATTATCTTCTTCTATTCGAAGAGCGATTTGATTCGCGAGAAGAATTTCTTTCTACATTACCTCGGTTTTCACTTCTTCCGGTGTTACCTTCAGTTCTATAGGTTGGTCTTTCAATATTTCTTTCTGATCTTGGTTCAACTCTTCTTTCATAAGTCCTATCATTTTCTCTTTCATTACGCGGTTTACTAAACTCTCTATTGTCATAATTTCTTTCATTGTTTTTTTTAGGTTCAGTTTGAGTTGGATATCCATAATTTCTTCTTTCACTATTTTCTTTGTTACTTCTAACACTTTCTCTTTCTCTCAGGTTTATATCTTCATTTTGATTTCTTGTCCGTTCAATTTTATCTTTATTTTCAGAACGTGAAATAGTTGGTGTAGTAATTTTATCTTTTTCTAAAGTTGTAGTTCTTTCAGCTCTTTTTATTTCAGTTCTATCAATTTCATTTCTTTCAAAATCTCTTTCAGTTGGTTTATACACAAGAACTCTATCATTTTTTTCTCTTCTAAATTTCTCAAATTCATTTCTGTCATTAACTGTTCTAACTTCACGTTCCGCAATTCTGTAACCAGCTTTCCTTTCAATAAAATCCCTGTCAATACCAGCATTAATAATTCTATCTCTGTCGAAGTAGTAATTGTTTCTATATTTAGTTTTTCCAAAAATTCTTTCAACTCTATGATTATCAATTAAATAATAATCTATTCTGTGGTCACAAAATCTTCTGTAAGGCACAAAATTCCACCAGTAATAGCTTGAGGACCAACCAATTGAAAATCTGATTCCAAAAGAAACATGAAAAGAAGCATAAGGCGGCAAAGGTGCCCATCCAATATAATCATCACTATATCGCCATTCTACCCATGCTGGTCCCCAATCATAATCTGGAATCCAAATCCAACCATAATAGTCATCGAAATACCATCTGCCGTAGTGATAAACAGCCCAGCCGAATGGTTCATATGAATCCCAATACCAACCGTAAGAAGTCCAAATCCATCTTCCACGTGTGTACGGTTTCCACAAATGTGATACATAAGCAGGCCGCCAAGCGTATAAATCTCTATCAATTTCAATCCATTCACCATAACTTCTTAATGATGAGTAAAAGAATCCAAAGTTTACGTTTATTTCTGGCTTTGCATTTATTTCAGATAATGCAAGTACAATTATAAAAGCGAATAGGCTAAAATATTTTTTCATTGTGAACCTCAGATTGTTTTAATCTGTTAATCCAATTAATATGCCATAGAATATTTTATTTTTTAATTTTATTTCAAAGATATATTTTATTGTGTATTAATCAATAAACAAACTTTTCATTTTATTAGACAATTAAAGGTAAATGATGAACAATTTTGAGTTAATTAAAAGTAAACTAAATCAATCAATTTCCTACTCAGAGTATTTTGAAAACTTTAAGAAAAAAGCTGAGGCAAATGATTTATCAATTTTATCAGAAACAGAAAAAGAGCATTTTGATTACATTAAATTAAATTTTCAACGAAGCAACAGAATACATAAAACTTATAAACCAAGCGAAGAATTGAAAAATGTAATTTCTAAAATTAGTAATGAACAATTATGGGTTATAATTACTGAAGAATGGTGCGGCGATTCAGCTCAGACTATTCCTTATATTTATGAGATTTCAAAATTAAATATGTTAATAGACCTAAAGATTTTTAAGCGGGATTCTAATTTAGATTTGATGGATTTATATTTAACAAATGGAACTCGAAGCATTCCTAAACTAATTGCTTTCGATAAAAATGGTAAAGAGTTGTTTTTGTGGGGACCAAGACCTAATGAAGCCCAAACATTAATTAGCAAACTTAAGTCCAATGGAAAAACTAAGGATGAATTTATTGAACAGCTTCACCTTTGGTATTATAAAGATCGTGGAAAAAGTTTAGAGAATGAAATAATTGAATTATTGGCAAATGTTATTTAAAGTTGTAACTAAATGGGAAAGTTAATAAAAACTTAGACTCAACTAGTTTTCCATTTTTTTTGGCAACTGTAAATTTTGATTTTTTTAATGATTCTTCAACTTGTTGATCGCATCCATACCCAACGCCGGAGATAATTTTAGAATAAGTTAAATTACCTTCTGTGTTAACTGTAGCTTCAAAAGTTACAGTTCCTATTATCTTTAAAGCTAAAGCAACATTTGGTATTTCAATTCTGGAATAGAGTGTTTGTAAATCATCCATTGGTTTGGGACATTCATCCGCATCGCAAATGACTGTAATATTCTTTTCAAATTTATTTTCATTTTTAATTTCAGTTGAAAACATTTTTTCTTTTTTTGGAAGGGTAAAGGATAATTCTAGTTCTAATTCTGATTTTACATATTTATCATTTACTCTTGCAGGCATAAAATTAGTTTGCTTCAAAACGCGTATTGCTTCTTCATCGCAACCTAAACCTAAACTTTTAAGAATTTTATGGCTTAATACTTTCCCATTTTCATCAATTAATAAAAGTATTTTTACTTTACCTTCGAGACCGAATTTAATTGCATCTTCAGGATAAATAAGGTTCGATTGAATTTTTTCTAATCCACCAATTGGGTAAGCTTCTTTAAAGTTGTCTTTTGAGTATTGAACATTTTTCATAATGGCATTTAATGTATCATCGGAAAATTTTTGTTGATTAATCAAAATTCCGTTTTTATAACTTGATATTGACAATAATTGACCATTAAGGTTATAAATTTTTTCATCTCCATCTTTTATACCATTATCAACATAAAATTCTTTTTTTAGATTGCCATTTTCAAAATATTCTTTTACCCAACCGTTTAAAACTCCACGACTAAAATTTTGTTCAAGTTTTTTATTTCCATTTTCATAATAATAAATCGACTTCCCATCAAGTATATCATTAATGTATGATATTTCGCTTTTTAAATTTTTGTTTGAATAATATGATTTAATTATTCCAGTTTGTGAAAATGAAACTTGCGTAACAATGAAAAGATAAAAAATTAAAAATATTTTTTTCATTTTATTCACCTATTATAGTAACAACAATTTTTCTTGATCCACCGAAGTTTCGATGTTCGCAAAGATAAATTCCTTGCCATGTACCTAAATTAAATTTCCCATTTGAAATTGGTATGTTGAGTGAAGGGCCGATAAGAGTAGATTTTATATGTGCGGTCATATCATCTAATCCTTCGTATGTATGCTCATATAATTCATTATCACTTTCTGGAACAATTTTATTAAAGTATTTTTCCATATCATAGCGAACAGTTGGATCTGCATTTTCATTTATAGATAATGATGCTGAAGTATGTTTAATAAAAATATTTGCAAGTCCAACTTTAATTTGCTTTATATCATTTATGTTGGAAATTATTTCATCTGTTATCAAATGAAAGCCACGTGATTTTGGTTTTAATATTATTTCTTTTTGAATAAACATAAGACTAAAATAAAGCTAAAGGTTTTTCAGAGATAGATAATTCAAAATCAATTAACCATCTTTTTTTATCTAATCCTGCAGAGTAACCAACTAATTTTCCATTTTTACCAATTACGCGATGGCATGGTATAATAATAGGGAAAGGATTTTTACTGTTAGCATTTGCCACTGCACGAATTTTCTTTTTATCACCAATCATCTCTGAGAATTCTTCATAGCTCTTTAGTGAACCAAAAGGAATTTTCAGCAAATTTGACCATACAAGATTTTGAAATTCAGTTCCGTTTAATTTTAGTGGCAGTTCAAATACTTCTCTTTTTCCGGAGAAATATTCTTCCAATTGTTTGGCAGTTGATTTACAAAGCTCATTTTGGTTTTCATCACATAGGTTATCTGTAAACTTAACTGATAAAATATTATTATCATTAGTTTCAATTACCAAATTACCAATTGGTGAAGTGAAATTTGAAAAGTATTTTTTTTCAGTTAAAAAATTGCTCATTAGAAAAATTTTCTTATTGCAGAAGATTTTTAAGAGATTCAATTATCTTTTCACGTAGCAGTGGTTTGGGAACAAAATCAGAAAATCCAGCAGAAACAAATCTCTCTTTTGCACCTGGTTGAACATATGCAGTGGTTGCAATGATAGGAATATTTTTATATCCGGGCATTTTTTGAATTATTCTTAAAGCATCAAGACCATTATATTCACCTTGAAGATTAATATCCATTAAAATAAAATCAAATTTTTTAGCTTTTAATAAAGGGACAGCAGATTCAAAACTTGAAGCGAACTCAATGTTCTTTAAATCTTTCATCTGAACTTTGAAAAGAACTTGAGAATCAATTTGATCTTCAAGATATAAGCAAGATAAATTAGAAATATCAAATTCAACTTTCTTTTTCTGAATTTCAGGTTCTAAATTTTCTAATGTTGGTATAACTTTAACTTTTTTAACTGTAATTTTTTCATCTGGTTTTACTACTTCAATCTCAGCATTTATTTTTTCAGCAACTTCAAATTTTAATGGAAAGATAAATGCAAACTCTTTAATTTCAGCTCCGGAAGTTATATTACTTTTTCTAGCGGATAATAATTTGATTAACTTTTTAGCAAGCATGATTGAGAATCGTGAAAATCCATAATTTCTTCTTGTTGCAGTTTCTTCATCAGTAAAAATTTCTAAAAATGCTTTTAATAAAAATGGGGTAATACCATCAGCTCTATCTTTGATTCCTATTGCAGCATAATTATCGTTGTAAACAGATGCTGATAAAAAGATAGATTTTTCTTTTGTGATTTGAATAGCAAATTTCAAAAACAGACTTAATAGATAAATAAATTTTTGTTTATCAGTTTCAATAATCAAAGACGATGAAATTTTTCCATATTGGATTTCAATTTTTCTAGCCTCAGCAGATTTTTTAACTGAATCTTTTACTTCATCAAGTATTTCTACAAATTTTATTTCTTCGGTTCTGAACTTAATTACCTTTTGTTCAAGCTGAGAGTACTCAACTGCATTATCCATTATTTGCAAAAGGATTTTTTGATTTTCTTTTATAATATCAATTGCTTCTTTTTGTTCTTCATTTGGATTATCAATGCTTTCTCCTAATTCTTGCGTAAATCCAAGTATTACATTTAATGGAGTTAAGATTTCATGAAACATATTAGAAAGAAAAGCTGTGTCAATTTTTTCTGTTTCATCAATTTGTGCAGTCTTTAAATCTTTAGATGTTTCTTCTTCGATAAATTTAATTATAAAACAAAATGATTCAATTTCCCCATTATAATTTTTAATTGGAGTAGCAATTAAATTTGCTTTTTGAAAACCACTTTCTGGCTTTTTAATTTCAACTTCGGATGAATATGATTTTGGTAAACTTGTATGAAAAACATTTTTATTTATTTCTGCTCTTTTATCATCATTTAGTAAAGAAATAAATGACGAGTTTTCTAATTCTCTTTTGGGGTAACCTAATTTTTTAATTCCATTTTCATTTACATCTATAATAAAACCATCTTTATCGGTGGTGATTAAAATATCAGAAGTATTTTCATAAACTGTTTCTAATAATTGTTGTTTCTTTTTAACTTCAACTTGAGAAGAAATATCTCTCACTAAATTTAAATGAGCTTTTCTGTTGTTAAAATCTATTGAAGTTCTTCTTAACTCTACATAGATAGATTCGCCGTTGCTTTTTTTATGTCTCCAAGGACCGGAATAAGATTTTGATAATGATTTGTTGTCAGAAGTTTCAATTAATGTTTGAATATCTTCAGGAGCATATAAATCAGTTAAATCCATATTTAGAAATTCATTTCTCTTGTATCCATAAAGTTTTAATGCCTGCTCATTTACTTCAAGAAATTTCAAATTTTCAATATCATAGATAAACATTGGTTCAGGTGTAATTTCAATAAGTGCGTCATACATCAAAGCTTTTTTTTCTTTTTCAACTGATTTATCATCAATATCTTTAATAATAATCTGAATATAATTGCTATTGCTTAAAACAGTTTTAAGTAACGAAATCTCGGTTTTAAGTTTTAATTTTTGGGTGAAATTGTAAGAAAAGTGAACTTCTGTTTGAGTTTCAAGCGCAATAAAATTTTTAATTTTTTCAACTACTTCATTTTCAAAAATTTTTTCAATTGAATCATTAATTAAATTTACTTTTTCACCAAGTGAAAATGTTTTTAAAAATTCGTTAGTGTAATATTTAATTTTCAGATCGTTATCAATTAAACAAACAGACAGAGGAATGTACTTTAAGAAATCATCACTTATTTTGTCAGTGATTTCAGTTGTAATTTTTTTATCTAATGAAAATCCAATAATAGCAACAACATTTTTATCTACATCCAGCAAAGGAACTTGTACAACAGAATAGCTTTTAGAATTTACAAGTGAAAAATTTTCAATGATAATTGGATTATTCAAAGCTTTAATGTATGAATCAATACTTTCCAATAAAGTAGATAAATTTTTAGGTAGTAGATCAGATTGAATTTTATTTTCAACCTGAGTAATATTTAATCCTAAAAACTCACAAAATTTTTCATTAACAATAAGGAAATTTCCATTTGTGTCTTTTATCCAAAAGAGATTTTCAATCTCGTTAATGCTTTTTAGAAATTTTGCTTTCTCAATAAATGAAAATGGGAATGATAATTTAACTTTGTCAATAATGTTTTTTATTTGAGGCGATAATTCAAGTTCTTTTAAATTAGCTGTAGTTAATCTTAATTTCTTAAAATCAGCAAAAGTTTCAAATTCTTTTTTATTCTCAAATGTTATTAAATAATAAATATTAT
>CAZVBT010000045.1:0-4198 GCA_964625385.1 uncultured Melioribacter sp.
CTTTCTATAGTATGACCGCTAATAAAAGAATAATTGAATTGATTAACGACTTTATTAAAAACATAATTAAATAAAAAGACTATCGATTTTTCTGGTTGCTCTAAGTACTATTTGATGAGTCTTGCTTTTTAACATAAAAGAGGTTTCTTAAAGGAAATTTAGTTTTTAATTGATATTTTCTTTATACCACTTACAACTTTCAATTTATATACTTTTAAATCAGTATGAAATTTTGAATTGTAACTTTCTGAGATATTTTTACAAATTTCATCAACATATTTTGATTCAATAATATTGAAGCTTGCTGAAATTGTTGAACAACTAATCATCTTTGAGGCAATTACACCATTAAGATTTGATACTGTATCTACCAGATAATCAACTTTTTCATCAGACACTTCATAATCCTGAGTTAGACTCCAATGTGAAGCCTTAATTAAAGCACCAACATCTTCCCATAAATTTTTTTTTATATACTCTAATCCATCCTGACATCTTTTCCGTTCATTTACGTTGTATAAAACACGATTAAAAATTTTTCTTGGCAGCATATGAAAATGACGAAGCAAAAAATCGGAATTTACATCTCTTAAGTTTTTAATTCCCCAGATGTATAATCTCAAACTCTTTACACCTATTTCACATTCTTCTACTCTTTCATTACATCTTTTATTGGAATTATTAATTTCATTTTCTGTATCAAAAACAACTAATTCATAATTTTTAGGGAAAAAGTTGACATATTGATAATCATTCGTACGTAAATCATAGCTTAATAATTTGTTTGCTTTTCCAAATTGAACATTATAATGATGACCTTTATTAGAAATTTTACCAACAATATTAATTTCATTTTCATATACAATTTTCAATAAATCTTCTTCACTAATTTGTAATCCAAATATTTTTTTTATTCCATTAATAAAAGCAATTTGTAAGCTGGATATTTTTCCAAGACCAAAACACTCGGGAATATTACTTTCAAAAACACAATCAAAACCATTTTTTATAATTTCTTTTTGACACAGATATTTAGTTAAATCTATGAGCAGTTTGAATTCTTTTTGTTCAAAATTATAATTTTGATTTTCAATGCAACTACTAATAAACTTACCAGAGTGACAATTTGCAAATGAAATTGCCTTGTCTTTTCTTTTTCTAATCGCAAGGACCCAATATCTATCAACACAACCAGATATTAAAATTCCTTCATTGTAATGTGTATGATCCCCCAAAACCATCAAGCTGGCTGGAGAGATGAAAAAAGAAACATGATCTAAGTTACCATGTAAACTTTCAAATTTATCAGAAATTATTTGAACTAATTCAATACTTTCTTTTATCTTGTTCATATAAGATACATAGAGAATAGAATGTTTTTGTCTTATTAAAACTATGCAATTATTGAGTTTATAACAAATTAATTTTTAGTTTTTAACAAAATTTAAATTTTCGGTTTGTCTTTTAATCTCTTGAAAAATAGGAGTGACTCTTTTTCTGAAGTCTTTTGATGAGAAAAGAAATAATTCTTCTCTTTTTATTTTGTGGGCTAATGTTTGAACAGTTGACTCAATAAATTTGAAGATATTTTCCTGAGAAATGATTGTATCAATTGGTAAAAGTAAAATTAAGTCAAATATTGAAGTTTCTAGTAAATTAAAAAGATCTTTTAGGGAAACAGATTCAATGGATAATTCCATTGAAATTAATCCTTGCTTTTGTTTCAAACGAAGTTCGTGCTTCATTTTTTGATGAAGTAGGTTTGTTGCATCTTCTATTGTAATATTAAAATCAATCATATTTTTATAACATTAGTTGATATCAAGTAGTTTCATAATTTAGGTTATCTCAAAATTATTTTTTTCAAATAAATTCTTGAATAATTATCGTAAACATTTTAATAAAATTAAATTTGAGATAACCTATAAAACTAAACTTGAGCTAAAACATTTGTAACCTTTTCAGCAGCTTCTTTTAATGTTGAAGCAACTGAAAAATTCAAACCTGAATTTTCTAACATTTCTTTAGCTTCTATTGCATTAGTTCCATCAAGGCGAACAACAATTGGAACATTAACTTCGATTTCTTTAACTGCATCAATAACACCTTGCGCAACTCTATCACATCGAACTATACCACCAAAAATATTAATTAGAATAGCTTTAACATTTGGATCGGATAAAATAATTTTAAATCCATTAGCAACTGTTTCTTTATTAGCACCGCCACCAACATCAAGAAAGTTAGCAGGATCGCCGCCAGCCAATTTAATAATATCCATGGTAGCCATTGCTAATCCAGCACCATTAACCATACAACCAACGTTACCATCAAGCTTAATGTAATTTAGATTATATTTTGATGCTTCTATTTCAAGTGGAGCTTCTTCATTCAGATCACGGTATTCAGATATATCTTTATGGCGAAATAATGCGTTATCATCAAAATTCATTTTTGCATCGAGTGCTAAAATTCTATCATCGTTTGTAATTACAAGCGGGTTAATTTCAAGTAGTGATGCATCAGTTTCTTCATAAGCTTTGTAAAGTTTCAAGATGAAGTTAACAAAATTCTTAAATGCATTTCCTTCTAAACCTAAACCAAAGGCAAGTTTTCTTGCTTGAAATGCCTGGAAACCAACAGCCGGATCAACCCATTCTTTAATAATTTTTTCAGGAGTTTCTTCGGCAACTTTTTCAATTTCAACTCCACCTTCTGTTGAAGCCATTATTACATTTTTAGAGGCAGCTCTATCTAATAAAATTCCCAGATAAAGTTCTTTTTTGTAATCGAGTCCTTCTGTAATAAATAATGTTTGAACAATTTTTCCTTCTGCACCGGTTTGATGTGTAACTAAAAGATTGCCTAACATTTTAGCTGCATAGTCTTTTGCTTTTTGTACATCTGTTGTAAACTTAACTCCACCTTCTAAAATTAATTCATCTCTATTTGCCGGGTTATAAATTTTACCTTTTCCTCTACCACCAGCATGGATTTGAGATTTAACTACAAATTGATTTATTCCGCGTGCTTGTAATGATTGTATTGCGGAATCAAATTCATCCATGCTTTTTATTGCAATTCCATCTTGAACAGGAACTGAATATTTTTTTAAAATTTCTTTTGCTTGATATTCATGAATTTTCATTTTATTACCATTAATTAATGAAACAATAAGTTAACTATTTTTTATAGTGGAAAAATAACTTGTTGCTATTCTAAGGGCAAGCATATATTATTTAGAATTAGATTTATTTGGTTTTTCATCAAATAATTTATCGTTCAACCCAACATTTATTTTGTAATTTGAATATTTCATAATAACTGATCCGCGCACTCTCATAGAAGAGGGTATTCTTTGCTGCTGATTTTCATTTTTTTCATTTTGATTCCGACTTTTAGCTTCACCAAGATTAAATGAAAATTTTAATTCAATTGGTAGCGGAATAAATTTGTCATCATAGTTAAAATCGATTTGAACTGTTCCACCTCTTTTGGTTGTGGTTTCAACTTTATGTATTATATTTTTTTTTGAATCAACCCACATTGTTGATAAAATTATATCAGTAGTATCATTATTAGGTATTAATTTAACTACATCATAATTTTCATTATCAATTTTTTCTGAACGTACGTAAACCGAAGTGTAATCCCCTTGTAATAATTGAGCTGGTGAAAAATTCATACTTTGTTTAGGAAGCATTGCAAAGCCATCGGATTCAATTTTGTATTTATTTGGCTGCTTGAAATATACTTTTGCTTTTGTATTGGGAACTTTAACTGCTTCCATTTCTAATTTGACAGTTACATCTGCCTGATAATCTTTTATTAAATCAAATCTGTTTTTTAATTTCTTTAATATATCTTCTGAATTTTTTGATTGAGCAAAAACAAAACTTAGCATTAAAAATATATTCAATAAAATTTTCATTTTAGCTTTCCATTAACTTAAAATATCTTTTTTAATAAAAATAAATGTGGTTAAGCAATAAAGTGCAATTATATGAGCTGAAAGAATTAAAGCTGAATTTTTAATTTCGTTAAAGTCTATTGGATCGTTAAAAAATTCGCTCCATTGTGATAAGTGACTTGTAAAAAAATATGGTTTTAAATTTTGCAATACTTCAATTGGAATTGCGGATAAAATTATAAAAACAATAATAACCGCCATCGTTGAAACAATAGGACCAATTGCATT
>CAZVBT010000046.1:0-1541 GCA_964625385.1 uncultured Melioribacter sp.
CCTAATTTAAGAGTAAACGTAACCGCTGATGAAATTAGAAGATATTCACCTCAGAGGATGGATGTCATTAATCTTGAGACTAATGAATTTGAATCAATATCTATTTCTAAACTAATTGAGGAAGGTGCTACTTCATTTCCAAAGTTTAATGAAGTGTTTTCAATTATTGAAAATAATATGATAAGACAACCAGGGATGCTAGACGTAGATGATCCAAGTAAAGAATTTGTAGTTACATTTGAAGGGTTAATCTCCAAAACAGATTTTCTTAAAAAAATTCATGCTATAACAAAAATTCTACAAGAAAAAATTAAATCACCCGTTGATATTGAATTTGCTCATGATGGAAGTGATTATTACTTACTTCAATGTCGTCCACAAAGTAATCTTGCTGATATAAGCCCAGATAATATTCCAAAAGATATTCCACAAGAAATGATTTTATTCAATGCTAAAAAATTCATTTCAAATGGTAAAGTTCCAGATATTACTCATATAGTTTACGTTGATCCTATAAAGTATTCTGAAATACCAGATAGAGAAACTATGCTGGATGTTGGTAGAGCAATAAGTAAATTGAATAAAATATTACCAAAAAGAAAATTTATTTTGATTGGTCCTGGACGATGGGGAAGTCGTGGTGATATTAAACTTGGTGTAAGCGTAACTTATTCAGATATTAATAATAGTGCTATGTTAATTGAAGTAGCACGTAAAAAAGGAAATTACGTACCGGATTTATCTTTTGGTACTCACTTTTTTCAGGATTTGGTTGAAGCTAACATTAGGTATCTTCCTTTATATCCGGATGATGACGGAATTATTTTTAATGAAAATTTTTTCAATGACTCAGAAAATATTTTTGATAAGTTAATTCCGGAATTCAAAGAACTAAAAGACATAATAAAAGTAATAGAGGTACCTTACGTTAAAGATGGAATGATATTAAAAGTTTATGTTAATGCAGAAATTGAAACTGCAATGGCAATTTTTACATATCCAACTAATGAACCATCGAGAGAATTAGAGATTAAGAACACAAATGAAGATTATCATATTCACGACCATTGGCGATGGAGAATGAAAATGGCAGAAAAAATTGCAAATGAAATTGATTCTATAAGATTTGGAATAAAAGCAATCTACTTGGTTGGAAGCACTAAGGATGCAGCGGCTTCTGCAGATAGTGATATTGATTTAATAATTCACATCGATAAAGATAAATGTAAAATAGAGCATGTAAAATTATGGTTTGAAGGATGGAGCTTAGCTTTAAGCGAAATGAATTATTTAAGAACTGGTATAAGAACAAATGGATTACTTGATGTTCATTTTATTACAGATAAGGATATAGAAGAAAAATCAGATTATGCTGAAAAAATAAATTCACTTACAGAGAGTGCAAAAATTTTGATGATCAAAAATGGGAATGCATAATTATTTATTATTATGTATAAAAATTTTGCATTTGTTAAAATCAATTTATAGCTTTGTAACAGGAATTAAGGGAAAAAATGGAACTAAATAAAAGCTTACATCAT
>CAZVBT010000047.1:0-4474 GCA_964625385.1 uncultured Melioribacter sp.
GCTGATTCATTAAAACTAAAAGTTAAGCAAGATTCACTTGCAAGAATTGAAGCAAGTGCGAAAGATTCAACTGCGAGATTGCAATACTTTAAATATTCAAGGCAAGATTTACCTTATATTCCATTCCGACAAAAAAAATCATCTTCATTTTTTGCTAAACCAAGTGAAGTTTATGTTCAAAAAAATGTTAGAATGGATTCTACTGGTACAAAAGTAATAATTGAAGAAAAAGTAGCTGGTCAAACAATTCGTCCAAAACTTGAAATTCCAATAGAAGAATATATTAAGTTAAGACTCGATGCAATTCAAAGAGAAAACTGGGAAAGCCTTGGTTATCAATATACAATTAAGAACTCTAAAAAAGACTTAAGTCAATTAATTACTGATATTACTAATATTGATATTCCACTTCCATCTAATCCTATTTTAAGTATTTTCGGTCCACCAAAAATAAATTTAAGAATTAGTGGACAAGTTGATATTCATGGTGCCTGGAGAAATGAAACTACAGAAGGTGTTACTACATCAGCGCTGGGAAATACACGTAATGAGCCCGACTTTAAGCAGCAAGTGCAAATTAATTTAAGTGGAACAATTGGCGACAAGTTAAATTTAAGTGCGGATTGGAATACTGAAAGACAGTTTCAATATGAAAATCAATTGAAATTAAAGTACACTGGTTACGAAGATGAAATTGTTCAAAGTATAGAAGCTGGTAATGTTTCACTTCAAACATCACCTTTAGTTGGTGGTAGTGAAGCATTGTTTGGTATTAAATCTCACTTTAAAATGGGACCTTTTACATTAACTGCTTTAGCTTCTCAAAAGAAAAGTGAAGTTAAAGAAGTTGCATTAACTGGTGGTTCTAAAGCAAATAAATATGAAATTCATGCCTATGATTATTCACAAAATCATTTCTTTGTTGATTCTGTTTATCAAAATAGATCTTTGAATATTTTTAATAATTATTATGGAAATCCTGTTCCAAGAGTAAATAACGAATACAGAATTAAAGATATTCAAGTTTGGAAATCAACCACAGGATTGTTCAATCCCAATGAAAGAAAAGCCAATGCATATTTGTTTCTTCCAACAAGAAAAGAAGGAATTCCTTATGATAAACAGTTAAGAGACAGCACATTACAATCAATCCCTGGAATTCAGGAGATTGATCGAAGGTTTATACTTTTAACTGAAGGTACAGATTACATACTTCATCCGGAAACTGGATTTATAACTTTCAAAACATCTATTCAAGATCAGGATGCTATTGCGGTTGCATTTAGATGGGAAGGCAAAACTGATAATACAAATGATGATTTATTTGTTGGTGAATTTACTCGTGATGCCGTTGGTGATTCAACTTCTCGATTAGTTCTGAAATTGGTTAAACCTCAAAACCTTCAACCTCAATTTAAAGATGCCTGGAAATTACAACTAAGAAATATTTATCCAATTGGTGGTCGTAGAATTAAAGAAGAAGGTTTTGTACTTGATATTAAATATCGTCTTGAAGGAAAAGAACCACAAGATAACATACAAGGAATAAAATTACTTCAAGCTTTTGGATTTGATAAAACAGATAAAAGTAAAACAAGTGCAAATCCAGATGGGTCGTTTGATTTCTTTCCGGACAGAACTATAATGCCAGAAACGGGTGAAATAATTTTTCCAGTATTGCAGCCATTTAATAAAGATTTTCCTTTAGATTTACCACAGGATTTAAAGTACTCATCTGTTTATGATACAACTTCAACATTTGCAAAACAAGATCGTGAAAAAGATAAATTTATAATTACAGGTGAATACTCTGCAGATGTTTCTGCGAATTTCAGCATTGGCTTCAACGTTGTAGAAAATTCCGTAAAAGTAATTTTAAATGGTCAAACATTAACTGCCGGTGTAGATTATATTGTTGATTATAACCTTGGTCAGATTGTCATTAGAAATGATAATGCACTTGTACCGGGTGCTGATCTGAAAATTACTTATGAACAAAATGATTTATTTAGTCTTGCTTCTAAAACAATGTTAGGGTTACGTGGTTTATACGAATTTAACAGGGAAACCACGCTTGGTTTTTCTTTGCTGAATTTAAATCAACAAACATTGAGTGATAAAGTTAGAATTGGTGAAGAACCATTAAATAATACAATAATGGGTTTGGACTTTAAAACAAATATAAATTTACCTTTTGTAACTAAAGCATTAGATAAAATAATTTCGACGAGTGCGCCATCATCACTTACGTTAAGCGGTGAACTTGCATACATAAACCCTGACCCAAATACCAAGAAAAGTACAATTAGCAGCGATGGCAGCAGAAGCATTGCTTACATAGATGATTTTGAAGGCGCAAAAAGAACCATTCCTTTAGGTGAAGCTTATGGTTCATGGAAAGATATTAGTGTTCCTTTCAATATGCCATATATTGGTAAATTACCAGAAGAAATTCAAATGTCTTATAAAGGATTAGCATTTTGGTTTAACATATTACCAAGTGATGTTAATATCAAAGATATTTATGGAGATAGAAAACAAGCTCCACCTGATGGTCAACAAATTACAACATTAGATTTATATTTTAACCCTGCTAAAAAAGGTTATTATAATTACAATCCAATCTTAAACGAGCCCTACAAAAATTGGGGCGGTATAATGAAAACTCTTTCTTCAACTGCTAATAACCTTATTGAACAAAATATTGAGTTTATTGAATTTTGGATGAATATTTATGAAGCTCCACAAAATGCAAAAATACATATCGATCTTGGCCAAATAAGTGAAGATGTTATTCCAAATAGAAAACTTGATACTGAAGATAAAAACAACAATGATCTTGTAGATGAAGGTGAAGATACTGGTTTAGATGGTGTAAAAGATCCTCAGGAACCAAATTATGATTCTGTTAATAATCCTGATCCAAGTAATGATAATTATTTTTTCCAACTGAAAAAAGAAATGTCTGTTAGTGATTATGAAAAAATTAATGGAACTGAGGGCAATGCTGTTTCTATTGATTTAGGAAGAATTCCTGATAGTGAAGACTTGAACCGAAATAAAACTCTTGACAGAACAAATAGTTTTTTCAGATATGAAATTCCACTCGATACAACAAAAGCAAATCCATTTGTTCAAGGTGGTGGTAATAAAGGTTGGTATTTAATTAAAATTCCATTAAAGGATTTTGTTGAAAAAGTTGGAAGTCCAAGTTTTTCTGTTGTTGAGTTTTTTAGAATTTGGATTTCTGGAGTTGACAAACCAGTGCATTTAAGATTTGCTGAAATGAATTTGGTTGGTAATCAATGGCAAAAGGTATTAAATCAAAAAGTTACTCTTGAAGATACTGTATTAACTATATCAACTATTAATATCGAAGATAATCCTGATTATTATTCACCTAAAGGTGTGCAAAGAGAAAGAGACCGAACACAAACTCAATATCAAATCTTTAAAAATGAACAATCGCTCGATTTGATTATTAAAAATTTAGCTGATGGCGATAAAAGAGAAACGGTAAATTATTTGCCAAGATCTCTTGATGTTTTTAATTACAAAGAAATGAAATTTTTTATCCATGGAGATTTGAAAGATAATAGTGGATCAGTATCTAATTATGTAGATGAAAATAATTATGCAACTGAAGTTTATGTGAGATTTGGTTCTGATTCGCTAAACTTTTATGAATATCGTCAACCTGTAAAACCAGATTGGCAAGATATAGGTTTAAAATTTTCTGAACTTACTGCAATTAAACAAGTAAAACCAGATTCACTGAAAGGAACGTATTATATTCCTGCAACTGATATTCCAGGCAGTTTTTATGGTGTTAGAGGCAATCCAACTTTAACAAGAATTTCTTTTTTCTTAATTGGAATTGAAAATCCAATTAAGAAGGGGGAAAAAAATAGAAGTTACTCTGGTAGTATCTGGATAAATGAATTAAGAGTAGTAGAAGCAGAACAAACTCCTGGTTGGGCTTATTCATCAAATGTATCTTTAAGAATTGCCGATTTATTTTCTGTTAGTGTTGCTTCAAATCAAAGAAATCCATTTTTCCACGGAATAGGAGATAGGTTTGGTTCGCGTGAAGATTCCAAAAGCTGGTCAGCTGCAATTGACTTTGATATTCTTAAGTTAATTCCAATTAATCTTGCAGGAAGTAATCTGAGAGTAAGTTATACTCACTCAGAAAATTCATCAAAACCACTTTATTTGCCGGGAACAGATGTGAAAGTTGATGATGCACAAATTGAATTACGACGTTCCTTAAAAAGTCAAGGATTGCCAGATGATCTAATTGAAGAAAGAGTTAACGCACTAAAAAATTCTACTCAAACTGTAGGGACAAATGATATTTGGAATATTTCCAACATAAGATTTAAGATTCCAACTGAAGTTTGGTACATCAGAGACATTTTTAACAATTTAAGCTTTGGTTTTAATTATTCAAAAACTTATCAAAGAAGTCCAA
>CAZVBT010000048.1:0-2022 GCA_964625385.1 uncultured Melioribacter sp.
ACATCTTCAACTTTTTCTAATAAATCTTTTGGAATGTTTTCATAAACTTCGAGTTGACCTGCGTTCACAATTCCCATATCCATTCCAGCTTCTATTGCATGATACAAAAATGCTGAATGCATTGCTTCACGAATTTTATCATTTCCTCTAAATGAAAAAGATAAATTGCTTACACCTCCACTAACTTTTGCATAAGGTAAATTTTTCTTAATCCAACGAGTTGCTTCAATATAGTTGATTGCATAAGTATTATGTTCTTCAATTCCTGTTGCAATCGCAAAAATATTTGGATCGAAGATTATGTCTTGAGGTGGAAAACCAATATCGTCAACTAAAATTTTATATGCTCGTTTACAAATTTCAGTTTTTCTTTCAAAAGTATCAGCCTGACCTTTTTCATCGAATGCCATAACAATAGCAGCTGCACCATATTTTAAGATTATTTTTGCATGTTCTTTGAAAACTTTTTCACCTTCTTTTAATGATATTGAATTAACAATACCTTTCCCTTGTAAACATTTTAATCCTGTTTCAATAACACTCCATTTAGAAGAATCGATCATAATTGGAACTTTTGCAATTTCTGGTTCGCTAGCAACAAGTTTCAAAAATTTTTCCATTGCTTCTTCGGAATTGATCATTCCTTCATCCATGTTAACATCAATAATTTGAGCACCATTCTCAATTTGTTCGCGTGCAACCAGAAGAGCTTCTTCATATTTTTTTTCGCGAATTAATCGAGCAAATTTTTTAGAACCGGCAACATTTGTTCGTTCTCCAATATTTACAAAATTTGTTTCAGGGTAAAGAACTAAAGGCTCTAATCCGCTTAATCGCAAATATGGTTTTGGGTCTGGTATTTTTCTTGGTGGATATTTTCTTGCAATCTCAGCAAAAGCTTTTATATGTTCTGGAGTTGTTCCACAGCAACCACCTATAATATTAAAGAAACCTTCTTTTGCAAATTCTTCAAGAACTTCACTCATTGATTGTGGAGTTTCATCGTAACCACCAAATTCATTTGGCAAACCAGCATTTGGATAAAGGGAAATATAAACATTTGCAATTCGAGATAGTTCTTCGATAAATGGACGAATTTGTTTTGGTCCTAAAGAACAATTTAAACCAACGCTTAACAAATTTTTTGTATGCGAAACAGAAATCCAAAATGCCTCTGTGTTTTGTCCACTCAAAGTTCTTCCGCTCATATCAATAATGGAACCGGAAATCATAATTGGAATATTTGAATTTATTTCTTCGCAAAGTTCCATTATACCATAAAGAGCAGCTTTTGCATTTAATGTATCAATCATTGTTTCAACAAGTAAGATATCTGCACCACCATCAATTAATCCACGTGCTTGTTCTTTAAAGGCATTCGCAACTTCATCAAATGTTACAGCACGATAACCGGGATCATTAACGTCAGGTGAAATTGATAATGTTTTATTTGTTGGACCAATTGAACCAGCAACAAATCTAGGTTTATCAGGCTTTTGTTTTGTGAATTCATTAGCAACTTCTTTTGCAATTTTTGCTGCTTGAAAATTTAATTCATAAACAAGATTTTCTGTTTTGTAATCGGATTGAGAAATTGAAGTGCCATTAAAAGTATTCGTTTCAATTATGTCTGAACCAGCTTCCAAATATTTTCTATGGATACTTTTAATTATTTCAGGTTGAGTTATTACAAGAATATCATTATTGCCTTTTAAATCAACAGGGTGATCTTTAAATCTTTCACCTCTAAATTGTTCTTCAGACAATCTAAATTTCTGAATAAATACACCCATGGATCCGTCTAGAACAAGAAGTCTTTCATTAAGTAAATCATTTAGTAATTCTAATTTAGATTCCATATTTACTTTCATGTTTTTGATTGAAATAATAGTTATATTTAATTTTCGCTCAAATATAATAAATAATAGAGAAGATTATGATAATAGTTATCGTATGCGCTGGTATCATTGGAAGTGCTTTAATTTGGAAATTAAACAAACATGGTTATGATAAAATTATGGT
>CAZVBT010000049.1:0-4543 GCA_964625385.1 uncultured Melioribacter sp.
ATAATATCCAGGGGCTGGTCTACAACCGTCCTGACGGACGGGGTAGCAGGGTAAGGCAGCTGGGTTTTTAAAAAAAGTCAGTTAAGCTTATCTTAAGTCAGTTCTGGTACTTTCGTCTTAGCTGTTTTGTACTTTCCAGAATTCAAAATACAGAATTTAAGAAATTTTGGAATTTAAAGAATTCAGAATATCAGAACTTAGGATTAAATAAATTCAGAAATATAGTCCTGTAGGAATATAAAAATACTGGAATATAATTATTTAGATAGTAGGTTCTTAAATACTAGTATCTTGTAAAAAATTATTTTATACAATAAAAAAAATATATAATATTTATGTATAAAGATAAGTTTTGTAAGAGATGTTATACTAGGGTATTAAAAGAATTTGCTGAGAGAAGAAAAACAAATCCCAAAATAAATTTAGATACTTCTTCATTAATTTTCAGATGTAAGAATCCGGTATTGTTTTATGACCCTTATGGAAATGCCAAAGTTAGGGTTTACAATTGTGAAAAAAATGTGTATGATATATACAATCTTAAAGATTATGAAAAGAAATTTGGTGGATTATGAATAGCAAGTTTAAATTTGTAGTAGGTATAATAGTTGATCCCAGATTTGAGGATGAGGATTTTGCCGTAATGTTTAGATTTCCTAAAGAGAATAAAAATATGTATGATGCATATCGTACTAGTGTAATATCTGCCAATAGCTATTACGAGATGAGAGAGAAGGCGATTGCAGAGTTGGATAAGGTTCTTGATTCTTACAAGCCTAAAATGTTTATTGCAAGGAATGTTGAGGTCAAAGAATGTAATGAAAACGAATTGTCAATAACAGAGTTTGGCGGGAAAGAGAAAAAGAAAACAGAAGTTAAAAAAGACCTACCTAAGTCAGACAATGAATTGTTTATAGACCTATGAAAAAAAATCCGGTGGATATGCTGCAACAATATCAAAGCAATGAACTTGATTGGTTTGTTGTGTCCGAGGTCATAGAGGGGCATTTAGATGAAGGTGATACGATGTTACCTAAGGTCTCTCAAAACTTTGGCTCTTCAAATTTGGTTTTTTCTTATATACTTTTAAATTATGGTGACGTTGGAGTTTCTTTAGGAGAAAGATATTTCAACGAAGCAGTTAAATATAAATTTATGTTTAATAAAAATCCTATATCTGTATATAAAGTTTCTTGTTTGGATAAAGTAGCATATGGTCGGTCTTTTTCGGAAGCAATTTGCAAGCTGGCAATATGTTTGAAATTCAATTTGAAAATAGGGGTATGAATATATGGAACTTGGCGATTCTTCGAAAATAGCAAATTCTAAAAATAGGTTGGATATAGAAAGCAAGATTATAGGGGGTATGTCCGACCACGATATATGTTTATATGCACTTGACAAGCATAAAGAGGTTTTAAATTTAGCCGATGTTATTGCTTATAAAAGAGAATATTTAATGCAATGCAGAGGGCTTATACACAGGATAGCAGATGCGGCCAAAGATTTGAACAAGAAAGAAATGCCGCCTGTATCTGAGGTGGATAGGTTGTCTGGTTTTTTTTCTTTTCAAAAGGCTAACGAAGATTTAAATATGATTTATTCTAGAATTAGAGAATTGCATTCTCTTGCAATTGCAGACCCGACAGAAGATTCTTATGACAAAAGAATTGCCGAGTACTTAAAAAGAGTTGATACGATCAAGGCTTCTCTGTTAAAAAATCAGTTTGAAGACCTTAGAAGGTCCGTATTATTGAATATAGGAAAGAAAATAGTTATTGCCGCAATAAATATCTTCCTCCCATATATAAAAGCCGATGAGAGAGATATTGCAAGACAAAAGTTTATGAATGCAATAGAACCATTAATCAATCCTGAGACACCTAAAGAACCAGAAGACATTGAAGCTATAAGGAGAAACGAAAATGGCGAATCAACCCAAGAAAAAGCAGAAGATTGATATATTTTCAGATATACAGTCTACCGTAGAGAAGGTGGCTAGAAGAAATGACGTAGATAGAATATTTGATCCGAATTACTCGCCTGAAGACGACCCTTCATTTTGGGAAGACCAAAATCTCCTTTCATTTAAAGATTTTTGCGCATCTCCAGAACATGCCAATTTTCCACCATTGTCAGAAAAACAGCTTGAGATGGCCGAGTATATGTTGGGAAATGACGCAAAAAAAGTTTTCAACAACGAAAGAAACATTGCATGTCTTGTATGGGGGAAGGGTTCGGGGAAAGATACCTTGTCTGCATTGGTTCAATTATATTTAACATATATATTATTAAACATGAGGTTCCCTCAAAGATATTTTAAGTTATCGGACAATGCTTCTTTGGACATGATAAACGTTGCTTCAAGTAAGGAACAAGCTCAGGTTGTTTATTTTGAAATATTAAAAAGGTTTGTATTAAATTGGGAATGGCTTAAGAAGAGATGGGATATAGTTGTAAATGGAAGATATTTTAGCGCTCAGAATGAAAATACGGTAGATTTTTTAAACAAGGTTACTATCACGAATGAGGCGATATTATTCCCTAAGAATATTAGAATGTTTAGTGGCAATTCTGAAGCTGAGTCTTCCGAAGGTAAAAGCCCAATATGTTTCGTTTTAGACGAAGCGGATGCTTTTAAAGGTGAGACAAGAAGTGCCTTAAAGATATTTAGAACGCTTAGATCTTCTGCTAAATCTAGGTATGGCAATAAATTTAAGGGTTTTATCTTGAGCTATCCTAGAAGTAGTGAAAGTTTTATAATGTCTATGTATGAGAAAGCTAAGCAAAGTCTCAGCTTTTATGCCGACAAGTCTGCTACTTGGGAAGTTTTGCCAAAGGGGAAATTCTCAGACAAGTATTTTGAATTTGAAGGCAAAAAGATTCCAATGGATTTTTTTGACGATTTTAACGAGGATCCAATGTTTGCAAAATCTGCCTATCTTTGCGATCCTCCTAAACATGAGAGTCCGTTTTTTGGTCAGGTAGAGAAACTTGAAATGGCTATGCAGGGGCAGAATAATTTATTTCAGTTTTCAAATTATATATCTGACCAAAAGGTCTGTAAATCAATAATTTCATATCCTAGTTTGTCAAATAAAAAATATGTTGTTGCATTCGACCTTGGAGAAACGCAGGATTCTACCGTTCTTACGGTAGGGCATGTTGATAATGATAAGGTTGTAATAGATCTCATTACCGATTGGGAACCTGATTATGCTAAAAAATATAAGGTTTCATTTTCAAATTTCGAAGATGTGTTGAACGATATTATTAAGCATATAAACGTAATAAAAGTTGGAGGAGACCATTGGAATTGTTTAGTAGGTGAAACCATGGTGTTAGCTGGATTTGGGGAGTATTTAAGAATAAAGACGCTGACTCAGCCACGCTTTGAAGGAAAACTTTCAGTTAGGGCATTTGACCTTGATGCTAGAAAATGCCGTGTTGCTAGTGGCGTAATTGCTAAAAAAACATATGATGCCGCTAAAATTATTGGTATAGAAATATATTCCGTTACACATGGAAATTTTACCGTAGTTAAATGTACTCCTGAACATAAGTTCTTATTAAAGAATGGTGAATATATAGAGGCGCAGTTTTTAAGTAAGGGAGATGAGCTAATGCCGGCAGTTATGAGGGACAGATTTTTTGTAGCTAGTACTTTTTCGTATACCCAAAAAGAGCCAGTGTATGATTTGCATGTGCCTGGGTATAATAATTTTGTTATATGTCCAGGGATAGTTGTTCATAACTCTGCTTTGATTATACAGAAATTAAATTCTTCTGGAGTAGAGTCTTCAACCGTAAAGATTGATTTTGATGATTATCAAATATTTAGACGCTATCTTTACGCTGGCAAGGTTATATTACCTAAGAATGATAAGTTATATAGAGAATTGAAAGACCTTCAAATATTTGACGGGAGCAAGGTTGACCATCTGGTTGGTAAACATAATGATATGGTGGTGGCTTGTGTTTTGGCTTTTAAAATGCTTTTAGGTTATGGCGGTGGGCAAGGCGGGGCAGATAATGGTCTTTTGAATAATGGTGAGTTTGTTTCTGAAAACCTTAGGACATCTGAAGTAGACGGAACTTTTATGCCAACCAACAAGGAAGGTATAAATATTGACGGGTTCTCTTTTTAGAAAAAAGGAAAATTAAATACTAAAAAAACCATATAATATATATTGATATAGTATGGAAATAAAAAAGAAAGCCATTATATTAGCCCCTGGAGAAGGGCCATATATGGAAAAACCTTTTCAGTATCCCACTGAAGGCGATATTAATGATAAGGAAGACAATTTAAGCGATTTAGATAATTTAATTGGCATAAATCCTAGGGATGAGTTTAATAAAAAATTAAAGGTGCCAAAGGAGAAAGTAGAAATGTCGGAAATTAATAAATCATCTTCAGATTCTTTTCGTTATGAAACATTTATTATAAAAAGTGTTATTGATCGTATTAAAAATTTTACTACACGTTTTGTACAGCATTTTTCTACTAAAAAAGAAGATAAAGCCGTAGATTATATTGTAT
>CAZVBT010000050.1:0-2765 GCA_964625385.1 uncultured Melioribacter sp.
GTTTGAAGTTTGTCTGAATACAGGATCTTTTGTTAAGTTACCTGCAACAATAACACTGTTTAATTCAGGCATCTTTAATTCAGCCATCGTTTCCTCCTACACTTAATTAATTATTCTGGCTATCTGTTGATTGATTAGTTAATTCTTCAGCAACAGTATTGCTAGAAGATTCTTTTTGTTTAGCAATTGCTTCTAAAGCAAATTTGTCAAGCACAATCGTTAAATAACGATAAATGTTTTCTTCAAGGCGATAATTTCGCTCGAGTGTTGAAATTAAATCTGGTGTAGCTGTAAAACGAAATATAGCATAGTATCCACTTTTTGTTTTCTTGACAGGATATGCTAATCTTTTACGTCCCCATTTATCAATTTCTAAAATGGAGCCACCATGATTTGTAATTGTATCTTGGATTTTGTTAAGAATGACCTCAATCTGGTCATCTTCAAGTGCAGCGTTGATTAGAACAACACTTTCATAAGTGCGTTTCTTCATGAGATGTTTCACCTCCCTTTGGACTTTTGGCCTCTAAAATTTAGAAGCAGGGTTAATAAATTATATTTTATTTAAGAACTAAATTTTAAGTTTATTATCCGGATTAATAATTCTACTATAATAATCCAACATCGGTTGAATTCCATTTGAAATAAATTTTTCGACTACATCAATTGTCATACTAACCATAGGTGCTATAAGTAATAATTCTTTGTCACTAAATTCTGATAGAACATAATCAATCATTCTACCTTTTTCAGATTTATTTCCAATTCCAAATCTTATTCTTGGAAATTGATCTGAACCTAAGCTTGAAATAATAGAACGAATACCATTATGACCACCATCGCCACCACATTTTCTGATTTTAATTCTGCCAGCTTCAATATTTAAATCATCGAATATTATAATAATTTCATCAAGGTTTAATTTATAAGTTTCTAAAAAATCTTTAACCGCTAAACCGCTCATGTTCATAAAAGTTGTTGGCTTTACCAGTATAAACTTTGATGAATCTTCTAATTGTCCTTCTGCAAACTGATAATAAAAGGCTGAAGTTTTAAAGTTTAAGTTAAACTTCTCAGCCATTTTATCTAATACAAGAAAACCAACATTGTGTCGGGTAAATTCATATTTCTTGCCAGGATTACCTAACCCAATTACAGCGCGCAATTTTTATTTATTCCTCTTCTTCAGTTTGTTTACCTTTTGCAATCACTTCAGGTTCTTTTATTTCTTCACCAGGTAAAGTTGTTGTTTCAGCTTGAGCCTTTGGTGAAACTATTGATACAATAATTACATCTTCATTCTGAAGTAATTTTACATTAGGAATATTTATATCTTTAACATGAATTGCATTACCTAAGCCAAGATTTGTAATGTTAATTGAAATATGTTCTGGTATATAAGATGGCAAACATGAAACTGTAAGTTTGTGAACAGATTGTTGAAGTAATCCACCTTCTTTTATACCTTTTGCTTGACCTTCCAACACTACAGGTACTTCAATTTCTATTTCCTGATCAGCCGAAATACCTTGAAAATCACAATGAATAATTCTATCTGTTACAGGATCGAATTGAACACCTTTTAAGATAGATTTAACTTCTTGCTCATCAATCTTTAAATTAACAATATGTGTTTCAGAAGTATAAACTAATGGCTTTAATGAAATCTCAGGTAATTCAATCGGAATAGGTTCAACACCTTTCGAATAAAAAATACCAGGAACATTTCCCTTTTTTCTCATTTGCGTTATAGCACTTTTTGTTGTTATTTGTCTTTTTTGTGCTTGTACTGTTATCTCAGACATTTTTATTTACTCCCAAATAATAATTTTCAATTTTTATCTTTATCAATCTCAAAAAGTGAACTTATCGATTCATTTCTATGAGAACGAATAATTGCCTCGGCGAATAATCCAGAAGCACTTCTTACAACTATTTTTTCATTTTCAAAATTTAATGGAATAGTATCAGTAACATATAATTTTTTGATATCACAATTAATAATTTTATTTATTGCTTCACCAGATAAAAGTGGATGAGTAACTGCACCGTAAATATCTTTTGCACCCTTATTTTTTAAAGCTTTAACAGCACTCACAAAAGTACCGCCTGTGTCAATTAAATCATCAACAAGTAAAACATTTTTATCTTTAACATCACCAATAATTTCCATAGCTTCAACTTCGTTTGGTTTCTGTCGCCTTTTATCAATAACAACCAAGCTTGCATTTAATCTTTTAGCATAAGAACGTGCAAGTTTAATTCCACCAATATCAGGTGACACTAAAACTAGATTATCGATTTTACCTTTTATAATGTTTGAAAAAACAGGAGAAGCATACAAGTGATCAAATGGAATATCAAAAAATCCCTGGATTTGGGAAGCGTGTAAATCCATTGTAATCACCCTATCAGCACCAGCAGTTGTAATTAAATTAGCAATTAATTTTGCTGTAATTGCAACACGTGGTTGATCTTTTCTATCTTGCCTAGCATATCCAAAATATGGAAGAACAGCTGTAACTCTAAATGCAGATGCTCTTTTGGCAGCATCTATCATGATTAAAAGTTCCATTAAATTTTCAGCAGGAGGCATTGTTGATTGAACAATAAAAACATCTCTCCCACGAATGTTGTCTTGAAATTTTACCCAAATTTCTCCATCGCTGAATCTTTTTATATCAACTTTCCCGGGAACTAAGTTTAAATAATCACAGATTTTTTTTGTTAACTCTGGATTTGAAGTCCCTGAAAAGATTAATGGT
>CAZVBT010000051.1:0-6555 GCA_964625385.1 uncultured Melioribacter sp.
AACACTTGATGAAGAAATAGATCTTGAACAATTAGAAGAAAACCCTGATGATAACGATGACAAATTAGATGAAGAAGAAAATATATCTGAAAAAGAAGATGAATTTGATATTGAAGATTTTATGAATGATGATGTTGATTCAGAATATGAAATTGAAAGAATGAATAAATCACAAGATGAAGAATTTATTCACCCAATTGCACCGCAAAGAAGATCATTACGTGAAAGTTTAATTGATCAACTCCACATGTTGGATTTATCTGAAGATGAAATGATACTCGGTGAAAATATAATCGGCAGTCTTGACAAAGATGGATATTTAAAAACAGATTTAACCAAAATTGTAAATGAATTAAAACTTTTTGAAAACATAAATGTTACTGTTGAACAAGCAGAAAAAGTACTTTCTGAAATTCAGAAATTTGAACCTGTTGGTATTGCCGCTCGCTCCTTGCAAGAATGTTTATTAATTCAAATTAGAAACTCTTCGTTCGATCCATATTACTCTTATCTTGCCGAGAAAATACTTGGCGAACATTTTAACGACTTTGTAAATAAAAGATATGAAACGATTCAAAAAAATATGAATCTTTCTAAAGAAACATTGAGAACTACTTTAGATGTGATTCAAAAATTAAATCCAAAACCGGGAGAAGGAAATATTGATTCAGAAGAAATGAATCAAATAACACCCGATTTTATAATTGAAAAAGTTGATGATAATTATATTGTTACCTTAAATGACAGAAGCACTCCTTCTGTAACAGTCAGCAAAACATATTTAGAAATGATTGATACGAATAAAAGAAAAAGAAAAATATCAGAAAGGGAAAAAGAAACACATAAATTTTTGCGTGAAAAATTTGAATCTGCAAAATGGTTTATTGCCTCTCTTCAACAAAGAAGAAACACATTAATGAAGATTATGCAAGCTATACTTGAAAAACAGTACGATTTTTTTGAGGGCGGACCAAAGTTTTTAAAACCTATGATTTATAAAGATATTGCTGATGAAATCGGAATGGACATTTCAACTATTAGTCGTGTGGTCAATGGTAAATATGTTCAAAGCCCGCAAGGTATTCATGAATTAAAATATTTCTTTAGCGAAGGTTTATCCACCGATAGCGGTGAAGAAGTTTCAAACAAGCATATTAAAGAGCTAATCAAAGAAATTTGTGAAAACGAACCTAAAGATGCACCTTACAGCGATGATAAAATTGCAAGCATTCTTCAGGAACGTGGTTTTCATGTTGCCCGCAGAACAATTGCAAAATATCGTGAAGCTTTAAAAATTCCGGTTGCTCGCTTGCGTAAAAGTTTATGATCCTTTTAGATATTGTTATAATTTTTTTATTATTCTCTTCATTTGGTTTATTTCACTCAATACTGGCATCGTTGCAATTCAAAGAAAAGCTAGCTCAAAAAATTGGAAACAAAATTGCATTCTATAGATTGTTTTATAACTTAACCTCTCTTTTACTTCTGATATTTGTTTATGAAATATCTCCAAAACCAAATTTGATTGTTTACGACTTACAATTTCCATTTGATATAATTACTTTTGTGTTGCAGCTTCTTTCATTAATTGGAATAATATGGGCATCCAAAGAAATTGACTTGAAAGAATTTGCAGGTATTTCTCAAATTATTCGTTATTTAAAAAATGAATATAAAATAGAAGACCTTGATGAAAAACAAACATTGAAAATTAAAGGTGCATTTAAATTTGTTCGACATCCAATTTATTTCTTCTCAATTTTATTTTTAGGATTTCGGCCACAGATGGATTTGTTCTATTTAATAATGTTTATATCATTTGTTCTTTATTTCTTCATTGGTTCTGTTTACGAAGAAAAAAAATTAGTTAAAATATTTGGTGAAGATTATTTACAATATCAAAAATCAGTACCAGGAATTTTCCCGTTTAAATTCAAAAAATAATCATGTTGTTATATTTCAATACAAAAAAACGAAACTATACTTAATAATAAAAAATTAAAAACAGGTAAAAAATGAAAATTAGATCAACAACAATTTTAGGATTAATTCACAATGGTCAGGCAGCACTTGGTGGCGATGGTCAGGTTACACTTGGCAACACAGTGATGAAACACAATTCAATGAAAATAAGAAAATTACTTAATGGTAAAGTTTTAACCGGTTTTGCTGGTTCAACTGCAGATGCATTTACACTTCTTCAAAGATTTGAAGAAAAACTGGAAGCATACAGCGGAAATGTTAGTCGTGCAGTAGTTGAATTAGCAAAAGATTGGCGCACAGATAAATATCTTCGTCGTCTTGAAGCAATGCTTGCTATTATTTCCGAAGACAAAGCTTATGTTGTTAGCGGTACAGGTGATGTAATAGAACCCGAAGATAATATTGTTGCTATTGGCAGCGGTGGAATGTATGCTCTTGCGGCTGCAAAAATGTTAAAAAAATACAGCAACCTTTCTGCAAAAGAAATTGTTCAGGAAGCACTTAAAACTGCAGCCGAAATTTGCATTTATACTAACGATAAGATTACTGTTGAGGAAATTTCAAAATGAAAAAAAAGAATAATGACATAATGAAAAATTTAACCCCAACTCAAATAGTTAAAGAATTGGACAAATATATCATTGGCCAAAATGAAGCAAAACGTGCAGTTGCTATAGCATTAAGAAACAGATGGCGTCGTCAGCAAGTTGAAGAAAGCATACGCGAAGAAATTATGCCCAATAACATTATACTTATTGGTCCAACTGGTGTTGGTAAAACAGAAATTGCACGTCGCTTGGCAAAGCTCTCCGGTGCCCCATTCATAAAAGTTGAAGCTTCAAAATATACTGAAGTTGGTTACGTCGGACGTGATGTTGAATCAATGATTAGAGACTTAGCAGAAATTGCTGTATCAATGGTTCGTGCAGAAAAAACAGCTGAAGTACAGGAAAAAGCTGAACGCATGGCAGAAGATAGAATTCTTGATCAATTAATTCCTCCAATAAAAAAACCAATGACCACAGAAGATGAAAATAATGAAAATGAAGAATTACAAAATGAAAAAACTCGTGAATGGATGCGTGAAAAAATTCGTAAAGGTGAAATGGATGATAGATTAATTGAGTTTGATACTACAACACCAGCTTTTGGAATGCAAGTTCTTGGACCAATGGGTATGGATGATATTACAATGAGTTTGCAGGAAATGATGAGCAGTATGGTCCCTAAGAAAAAGAAAAAAAAGAAAACTACAATTAAAGAAGCTAAAAGATTATTAACGCAGGAAGAAGCAGAAAAATTAATTGATATGGAAGCAGTTCAACGCGAAGCAATTAAACGTGTTCAGGAAAGTGGAATTGTTTTCATTGATGAAATTGATAAAATAGCTGGAGCAAAAAGTCAAAATGGTCCCGATGTTTCTCGCGAAGGAGTGCAAAGAGATTTACTACCGATTGTTGAAGGCTCAACGGTTAATACTAAATATGGTCCGGTTAAAACAGATCATATTTTATTTATAGCCTCCGGAGCTTTTCATGTCTCAAAACCAAGCGATTTAATTCCTGAACTGCAAGGTCGTTTTCCTATTCGTGTTGAATTGAAAAGTTTAACTGAAGAAGATTTTGTTAAAATTCTTACTGTACCACAAAACGCTTTGTTAAAGCAATACTCCGCTCTTTTAGAATCTGAAAATGTTATAATTAATTTTAATGAAGATGCTATAAAAGAAATAGCAAAAACGGCTGCATTAGTTAATGAGCAAGTTGAAAACATAGGTGCAAGAAGACTACATACAATTTTAACTACATTACTCGAAGACATTTTATTTAATGTGCCCGATAAAATGCCTGATTCTCAAATTGAAATTACAGGTGAGTTAGTAAACAATAAACTTGATAAGATTGTTAAGAACAGAGATTTGAGCAAATATATTTTATAAACATTGGTTGTGTCATTTTTACTTGACACAACCTTTAACTTTTCACTTTAATATATAATCATATATAAGTTTTTTTTCTTCTTCATTTAGATTTGCTTCTTGAAACATTTGCGGTAATTTGTTTTCCCATTCTTCTTTTGAAAAATCACTTTTCAAATATAATTTATGACAACCACTACATTTTTCTTTATATAGTATTTCTCTGTCATCTGTTGAAACCATAGTTGAAGTGCATCCAATTACAAACAAAAGAATAAAAATCAAATTGTATTTCATAAACCAACACCAAGAATTGTTCTCACTTCATATTTTTCATGTCCAACTAATTCTAAATTATTTTTAGTATTTGGAGATCCAGATACTTGAAATAGAAAATTAATAACAAAATATAATTTCTGTGTAGATAAACTAATTGTTGGCCCAATAAATGTGGCTTGATTATTTTGCTTTTCATAAACTTTACTGAAATTTCTGTGATTTCTGAATTCCAAAGCTAAACTTAAGTTTGAATTGATTTCATAAGCAAGACCCGCAGTTATTTCAAATTTAGATTCTGTTTCACTCTTTACTGGATTCCTTTCAATTTCAGATATAATGTTCGAAACCAATATAAAATTATGAATTCTTTTGCTTAACAAGATTTTGGGTTCATAAAAAATTTTATCACCCCCATAACCAATTTCAAAATATAATGCAGGATCGAAGAAATATTCATTAGGATTTGATAATCTATATCGAAACTCGAAAGATGTTGTAGAAAAACTAAATGGCTTTACTGAAAATGAATTACCTACACTTTTTACTTCATTAAAATTAAAATACATTGACCCAGTAAATCTATCAGTTATTCCATATTCTACTTCAAATCTTGGTTGCCATCTGTAATAATAACCAAACCCTTTGTCAATTCTACCAGTTTGCCAAAATTCAAATTCAAGAGAATTTGCTGGTAAAGTGTAAGCAGAATAAGATCTTGCAAACTTCTTATAATCTGCTCTTATTTCAAATACACTTACAAAAATGAATAATAGTAGAATAAAATAACGATACATAATAACTCCATATAGTTTATAAAATAATTATTATTAAGACTAAATCTAAATAATATCAAAATAAAAATCAAATTTGATTGATTTATTTGAAGTATTTTTGTATAAATATAATTTATATCTTAAAAATGGAAAGTATATGAAAGAAACAACATTAACCATTTTATTAGTTATTATTTTAATTGGTTGTTCCGCAGAAAGAAGCACCTTACTTAATTTGGATACTGCCAAAAAATTAGTTCAAAATTATTATGAATCCGGTGAGTTTGATAAAGAATGTTCTTTACAAATTGAATCAGCAAAAAAAGAAATTCAGAAATTAAAGTTGAATGAAAAATCTATTGTTGTTTTTGATATTGATGAAACAGCACTTTCAAATTATGAACATACAAAAGAAATTGGTTTTGGATATGTTTATTCTCTCTGGGAAGAATGGTTGGATAAAGCCGATGCAAAAGCAATTCCTGAAACAAAAAAATTTTATGATTGGTTAATTGAAAAAAATATTAAAGTCGCTTATATTTCCGGAAGAGATGAAGAAACTTATTCTGCAACATTAAAAAATCTTAAAGATCAAGGTTTTACAAAATTTGATACTTTAATTACAAGAACAAAAGCAACTAAAAAAATTCCAGCGGCTGAATGGAAAGCTGAAGAAAGAGAAAAATTAGTTAAAAAAGGTTACGATGTAATAGCTTGCATTGGAGATCAATGGAGTGATATGGTTGGTGGCTATACAGGAATTAAAATTAAATTACCAAACTATTTATATATCATTGAGTGATGAGTTCATTTTCATGTTCACATTTTGATCAAAAAGAAAATTGCCTTTTGCTAAAAACTAGGTGCATACTCGGCAGAAAAGGTTGTGTGCTTAAAGGTAAAGTTGAATTTGTAATTTCTGCAGATGAAAGATTAAACGTACAAAGGGATGATCCTTTCAAAGAATACAGAAGGAAAAAGAAATGAAACAATTTTTTTCAATAATAAAGTTGTTATTAATTTTAATTGCTTTTAATGTAATTACTACTTTTTCTCAAACAAATAATTTTTTACCGCAGATAATTCTTTCCGATGAAATAAAATGGAAAACATCTGAACAAAAAAATTACTCAATTGAAACTTTCAATTTACTTGGTAATCCAAGTGAAAATGAAATTTATGTTCAATTAGTAAAAATACCAGCACAAACAAAATTACTACCACATTTTCATCCTGATAACAGAACAGTTTATGTTGCCGAAGGAGAATTTTTTTATTGTTATGAAAATTTATTTGATGAAACAAAGGCAAAAAAAATTACTAAAGGAAGCTTTTTTACTGAACCAGCAAATCAACCTCATTTTGCTTTTACAAAAGAGAACTATGTAATTTTATATGTAAACGGAATTGGTCCAACAAAAACGACTTTCATTAATAACAAATAAATCATCAATCACCAAAAGAGGTAATTATGAAAACGAAAGAAAACTTAAAAGAAGCATTTGCAGGTGAAAGTCAGGCTAATCAAAAGTATCGTGCTTTTGCAAAGAAAGCTGAAAAGGAAGGATTTCCAAACATTGCAAAATTATTTGCAACAACAGC
>CAZVBT010000052.1:0-9130 GCA_964625385.1 uncultured Melioribacter sp.
AAATTAAACAGAACGAATGGAAACTCCAAATAAAAAAAAACAGGTACAAAGAATATTTGATTCAATTTCGCACAAATATGATTTTCTTAATCATCTCTTAAGTGCAGGTGTAGATTTTTATTGGAGAAAGAAAGCAATTAAATTTTCTGATATGAATGAAAACACAATTTTACTTGATGTTGCTTGCGGAACTGGAGATTTTGCAATTACAGCAAAAAAATTTGGTGTTAGTAAAATTTTTGGTGCTGATTTATCACTTAATATGCTTTCATTATTTAATAAAAAAGCTGATTGGATAATTGGAAAAACAACAGAATGTGTTGCGGAATTTTTACCATTCAGAAATAATTCATTTACAAATATTACTGTAGCATTTGGTGTTAGAAACTTTTATGACATACCAACTGCATTTAATGAATTCAAAAGAGTTCTTACAATAGATGGCAAAGCAACCGTTTTAGAATTTCGATTGCCAAAGAATTTTTTTATCAAAAAATTATATTTGTTTTACTTTAAAAATATTCTTCCATTTATAGGTAAAATAATTTCTAAAGACAATGAAGCATATACTTACTTGCCAGAATCAGTTGAAGAATTTGACAAGAAGGTAGATCTTAAAAAAATATTTTATGATTGTGGATTTAAAGATGTAAAAAAATATTCTCTGACATTTGGATTAGTTCAGGTTATTGTTGCTTCAAAATAATTTTGTCAATTTGGTTCTTAAGTTCGATGAAAGATTTTGCACGGTGACTAATTTTATTTTTTTCTTCCAGTGAAAGCTCTGCTAATGTTGTTTCATATCCTTCAGGTTGAAAAATTGGATCATAACCAAAACCATTTATTCCTTTTGGATTCATCACTATTTTACCTTTCAATTCACCAATAGAGGATAAAATATTTTTCCCATCAAAATAAATTGAGGTGCAAACGAACTTTGCAAAATGTGGTTCAGAAAATTTTCTTAATTCATTTATCAACTTTTTATTGTTATCGTCATAAGTGCAATTTTCTCCAGCGTATCTCGCTGAATAAACACCTGGTTCACCATTCAATTGTTCAACTTCCAAACCGGAATCATCGGCAATTACAGGTAATTTATAAATTTCATAAATTGTTTTAGCCTTAATAAATGCATTTTCATAAAAATTATTTCCATTCTCTTCAATTTCGATATCGTTATTTAAATCTGAAAGAGAAAATATTTCATAAACTGAATTATTAAAAATATTTTTAACTTCTTTTGTTTTTCCGGCGTTTTGAGTTGCAAATATTATTTTCATGATGCTCTTTGAATTAATTTTTTTAATTCTGTTTTTGCACAATCTAAAAGTTTTTCATCATCATATATTTTCACTTTATTATTTTCAACTAATAAATCTCCATCAACAAAAACTGCTTTGACATTTGATTTATCAGACGAATAAACAATAGCTGAATAAATATTTTCATTTACATTTACCGGCTGATCACTTTTTTCTAAATCAAGTAAAACGAAATCTGCTTTTTTGCCAACTTCAATACTTCCAATTTCATTTTCAAGATGAAGAGCTTTTGCACCTTCAATTGTTGCTAAACGGAAAACCGTCAAAGCATCCATAGAAATTGATCCGTAAATTGGTTTTTGGATTAATGCAGCAAGATGCATTTCTTTGAATATGCTCAACGAGTTATTACACGGCGCTCCATCCGCACCTAACGAAACTGAAATTTTATTTTCTAATAATTTTGGGATTTTTGCAATTCCAGAACCAAGTTTAAGATTTGATGAAGGACAATGTGAAACTCTTGAGTTATTATTTCTTAACAAATTAATTTCATCTTCAGAAAGATGAATGCAATGAGCAAGAATTGTTTTATCATCAAGAATATTTATAGAATCAAAGTATTCAACATTATCTTTGCCGGTTATCTTACGAACAGTTTCAACTTCTTTTTTATTTTCTGATGAATGTGTGTGATAAAGTGAACCTTCAAAATCATTCATCATTTCTTTAGTTTCAATCAAAAGATTTTCTGAGCAGGAAAGAACAAAACGTGGGGCAAAACCAAATTTGATTCTGCCATTTGAAGAATTATGAAATTCTTTTGCCCATTGATATGTATTATTTAAATTCCATTTTGTTGATTCAGAAAATTTCGGATATAGTTCATTACTATCAATCATACAATTTCCGGCAAAAGCTCTAATTCCAGATTTTATCAACTCTTCAAAAATTATTTCCTGGTGATGAAGAGTGCCCATGTCTAAGATTGTAGTAGTTCCTCCTTTTAACAACTCATTAATTCCTAGTTGTGATGAAACTCTTAATGAATTTTTGTCATGAGCATTTTCAAATGGAAAAATTCTTTTTTGAAGCCAATCTAATAATTCAAGATCATCGGCTAAACCTCTGAATAAAGTTTGACATAAATGAATATGTGTTTGTACAAATCCTGGAATTAGTGTATAGTTTTCATAGTTATGAATTTCATATTCATCTTGAAACGATGCAATAGTATTTGTAGAAATAATATTTTTAATAATTCCATCTTCGACTACAACTGCTGAATTATTAAATATAGAATTTTCAGAATTAGCAGTAACAATATTTTTAGGAATTATTATCTTTTTCATTTTTCATCTCATTAAAAATTTCATCCATTTTTTCAATAGCATAGCGAAGATGCGGAATTACAATTGAGCCGCCAACAATTAAAGCAATGTTGAAAGTTTCGTAAAGCTCCTGTTCTGTTGCCCCTTCTTGAATTGAACGATCAACATGATACAAAATACAATCATTACAACGTAACACCATAGAAGCCACTAAACCCATTAATTCTTTTGTCTTTGCATCTAAAGCACCTTCGATATAAGCTTTATTATCCAAAGCAAAAAATTTATTGAAATCTCTAAAACCAGAATTCAAAATTCTTTCATTCATTTCTGTTCTGTAAGCTTTAAATTCATTGATTGATTTCATTTTAACCTCGAATTGATTTTAATTCTTTTAATAAAAATTTTCCGGTTATACTTTTTTTATTCATAGCAATTTCCTCTGGTGTTCCTTGAGCTATTATTTCACCGCCACGTTCACCACCTAAAGGTCCTAAATCAAAAATGTAATCGGCAACTTTTACAACATCCAAATTATGTTCTACAACAATAATTGTATTTCCTTTATCAACAAGTTGATTTAAAACTTTTAATAAAACATTAACATCTTCAAAGTGTAAACCGGTAGTAGGTTCATCTAAAATATAAATTGTATTTCCAGTTTGAACTTTACTTAATTCAGTTGCTAGTTTAACTCTTTGTGCTTCACCACCAGAAAGTGTTGTTGCCTGTTGTCCTAGTTTTATATAACCAAGTCCAACTTCGTAAAGAGCTTTAATTTTTCTATGTAAAGTTGGATAATCTTCAAAAAAGGAAAGTGCTTCTTCAACTGTCATATCCAAAACATCAGCAATAGATTTTGTTTTGTATAAAACTTCAAGGGTTTCTCTGTTATATCGTTTACCATTGCATACTTCGCACAATACATAAACATTAGGTAAAAAATTCATTTCAATTTTCTTTAAGCCATCTCCTTCACATTCATCACATCTTCCTCCGGCAACATTAAAACTAAATCTTCCGGCAGAATAACCTCTGACTTTTGATTCAGGAAGTTGAGCAAATAAATCTCTTATATGTGTAAATAAACCTGTGTAAGTTGCAGGATTTGATCTTGGTGTTCTTCCAATTGGTGATTGGTCAATTTCAATTACTTTGTCTATGTTTTCTAATCCTTTTATTTCTTTGTAAGGCAAAGGAACAACTTTAGAATTATAAATATGTTTCATTAATATTTTGACAAGTGTTTCATTAATTAATGATGATTTACCTGAGCCACTTACACCTGTTATAGAAATAAAAGTCCCAAGCGGAATTTTAAGATTAACATTTTTAAGATTATTTCCATTAGCACCAATTAACTCTAAAAATTTTCCATTTCCTTTTCTTCTTTCTTTTTCGAAGTGAATTTTCTTTTTGTTAGTAAGATAATCTAAAGTTAATGAATTAATTCCGTTTTTAGATTTAGTAATTTTTTTTGTGAAATCAGAGAAATTAACTTCTCCACCATGTTCACCAGCAAAAGGTCCTAAATCAACTATGTAATCAGAACTTTCTATTGTTTCCCTATCATGTTCAACAACAATTACTGTGTTACCCAAATCTCTCAAATTTTTTAGAGAGTTGATTAATTTCATATTATCACTTTGATGAAGTCCAATACTTGGTTCATCTAAAACATACAAAACACCAGAAAGTTGAGATCCAATTTGAGTTGCTAATCTTATTCTTTGAGCTTCACCACCAGATAAAGTATTAGCACTTCTTGCAAGTGTTAAATAATCTAAACCAACATTTAAAAGAAAATCTAATCTTGAAGAAATTTCTTTTAAGATTTGTTTAGCAATTAATGCTTCTCTTTCTTTTAATTTAAGATTCTCAAAAAAACTTTTAGCTTTTTCAATTGATAAAGAAGTAACCTCAGCAATATTCAATCCATTAAAAGTTACCGCAAGAGATTCTTTTCTTAATCTGCCACCATTACATGAAGAACAAACCTGCGTATTCATATAAGCTTCTGCCCAATCTCTTATTTTGGCTGAAGATGTATTTTCAAAATTTTGTTGAATATACTTAAGTAAGCCCGAAAATTTATGCATGTAAGTTATTTCTCTTCCGCCGGCATAAGAATATGTGAATGGAATTTTTTCTTTTGAACCATTTAATAAAATATCAATTTGTTCTTTGGTTAAATCTTTTAATTTTGTATCGAAAGAAAAACCAAATTTATTTGCAATAGCTTCAAGCTGATTAAAAAACCAGATGTTTCTTGGTTTGCCCAAAGGTGCTAAGCCTTCTTCGTTAATAGATTTGTTCCAATCCGGAATGATAAGATTAATATCAAGTTCCTTTTTCTCTCCAAGTCCTTCGCAATCTTGGCAATAACCGTAAGGTGAATTAAATGAAAATGAATTCGGAGCTAATTCTGTAAATCCAATACCACAGTGCATACAAGCAAAATTTCTGCTAAACGTATGATCTTCATTTCCATCATTAATTATTAAATATCCTTCACCATAATTTAGTGCAACTTCAATTGATTCTTGCAATCTTGAACTTGCAATAGCTGAAACTTTTAATCTATCAACAACAATTTCAATATCATGAGTTTTGTATCTATCTAATTTTAGATCTTCCATCAATTCAACAATCTCACCATCCACACGTACACGAACAAAACCATCACTTAAAATATCTTGAAATAATTCTCTGTAATGCCCTTTTCTTCCTTTAACAACCGGAGCAAGTATAATTATCTTTTTATCATTAAAATCATTTTTAATAGTTTCTAAAATTTGGTCAGATGATTGTTTTACAACTGGTCTTCCACAATTATAACAATTAACCTGGCCAACTCTGGCATAAAGTAAACGTAGATAATCATAAATTTCTGTAATTGTACCAACAGTAGATCGTGGATTACCGTGAGTAGATTTTTGTTCAATGGATATTGCTGGACTTAAACCTTCAATTAAATCAACATCAGGTTTTTCAAGCTGACCAAGAAATTGCCTTGCATAAGTTGAAAGTGATTCAATATATCTTCTTTGACCTTCAGCATAAATAGTATCAAATGCTAAAGATGATTTTCCGGAACCTGAAAGCCCTGTAATAACAACAAATGAATTACGTGGAATATCAAGATTTATATTTTTTAAGTTATGCTCTCTTGCGCCACGAATAATTATTTTTGAATCCATAAATAGAATACCAAACTTCAATTAGTTATTTTAGATAAAGTAAATATTAAAAGCAATTTTATTTTATAAAATGAATTTACCATTAGAAATAAAAACAATACATAATGAAACTGAATTCAAATTAAAAGAAAAAGGTTCACTATTTATTGCAAAATCATTCCCCATAAATACAGAAAATGAAATAGAACAAATTCTATTTTCAATCAAAAAGAAATATTATGATGCTACACATCATTGTTATTCATTTAATCTTCAAAATGGTAGCTTTAAATACTCCGATGATGGAGAACCAAACGGAACAGCGGGTTTAAGAATTTTTAACGCACAAAATCATTTTGAATTAAAAAATATTTTAACAATTGTTATACGCTATTTTGGTGGAACCAAACTTGGTGTTGGTCCACTTGGTAAAGCATATTATGATTCAGCTTTTGGTTCACTTTCTATTTCGAATATTAAAAATTTACAATTGTTTCAATCATTAATCATATCTTATGATTATTCACAAAGTAAAAATGTTCATTATTTAATCAATAAATTTAATATCAAAATTATCAAAAATGATTTCTCACAATCTCCTGAAATTTTTGCTTTTATCAACGCTAAAATAACAAATCAATTTGAAGTTGAAGCTAAAAAGTTTTTACCATATATAAATTTTTCATTAGAGAAAAACTTTGAATATTTTTAAATAAAAGACATTTAATATTTGAATTAAAGTAAATTTTAAGTATTTTTATAAAAGATATATGTCTCTTTTAATTTATTTTAGGTGAAAAAATGATATATACAAAAACCGGGGAATACGCTATCAGGGCTATTTTATTTTTAGCAAGACAACCAAAAGAAGCATTAATCATGTCTTCAGAAATTGCTGAAAAAGAAGATATACCTGCACACTACCTTGCTAAAATTTTGCAAAGAATGGCAAAATATGGTTATGTTGACTCATTCAAAGGGCGTGGTGGTGGTTTTAAAATAACTGAATTAGCAAAAAAGAGCTCTATTCTGGAAATCGTTGAAAGAGTTGAAGGACCAGTCATTAATTTAAAGTGTATAACTGGCTTAAAAGAATGTGATGAAGAAAATCCATGTCCATTACACGAGGAATGGGCAGAATTAAGGAATAGAATTTATAATTTAATTTCTAGCAGAACAGTGCAGGAAGTTGCAGAAGAATACACACCAACTCTACAGAAAGCAAAATAAATTACTATACATTTTTAGGAAAAAGGATTCTATTAAGAATCCTTTTTTTGTTTTAAATCGTTGAAATATAATTTAAGGAATGACAAATCCTGACAGAGTAAATTCAAATTGTTTAATGAATTTTGTGATAATTCAAAATATTTTTCCTGAAATATATTTTGAATAAAGGGGGAAAAGTTTGCTGATATTTTTAAGAGTAAAATTTTAATCTTATTAAAACTTTCTAAAAGCTCTTCTTTAATTTTAATTGAATAGTTCTCATCATTAATGTTTTCTCTTCTATTTATAACATGAATTAAACCTGTAATATATTTTGCCTGAAAGCTTAATGATTCCAATTCAGTAATAAAATTTTTTTCTATTGAAACAGAAATTATTCTCTCTAAATCTTCTAGTTGGTTTAGTTTATTAGCAGAGAGTTTTTTGATTTCTTCTAAAACTTCATTTTTATTTAAGTTCATCATTTTTTTATACCAATCCCAATTCCATCGCCAATTGGATAAATTTTTGCATCGAAAAATTCTGAGTTCATAAATAACTTATTAAATTCTCTTATTGTATTGGTTGATTTTTTCATTTCTTTGGTAACTGTTTTGGATGCAACATTGCCATACCACAATAAATTATCAATAAATATAATTCCACGTTTTTTTAAAAGCATAGATGAATAATAGAATAATTTTTCATAATCTTCTTTATCAGCATCTAAAAAAATGAAATCAAATTTTATATCCATCTTTGGCATAATTTCAAGTGCATCACCTTCAAGAATATTAATTTTTTCAGTTAACTTACTTTTTATAAAATTTTTTTTTGCAGCTTCAATATTATTTGGACTTTTTTCAATTGTGTAAAGCACACCTTTTTTTCTTAATGATCTTGCAATCCTAATTGATGAATAGCCAATAGCCATACCAATTTCTAAAACTTTTTTAGGCCTATTAATTTTAATTAGTTGTTCAAGAAAATCCGCTGCAAGCCAATTTAAAATTGGGATTTTATTTTGTAGGGCAAATTCTTCTAACTCTAAAATTAATTTATCTCTTTCTTTACGGAAGTTTTTGAGATAAATCTCTTGAGCAGGATTTAATATAAATTTTTTTGACATTTATTTTATAATCAACATTTTTTTTGTTTGTTCATAAACCTGTTTTGAATTGATGTTATCGAAAACTTTTAACTGATAAAAATAAACTCCGCTAGATAACTCAGAGCTTTGAGTTCTGAACTCAGCGCTATAAGTTCCAGATTTTTGATTTTCATTTACTAAAGTAGAAACTTCGTTTCCTAGCAAATCATAAACTTTAAGCGTTGTAATAAAAGATGATCCAGAATTTGCCGGAATTGTGTATTTTATTTTTGTGCTTGGATTAAATGGATTCGGATAATTTTGATATAGCGTAAAATCTGTTGGTAATGTATAATTTGTTTCATTGTTTAAATCAGTCAATACATTTAATTCATTTACATTGAATTTGAAATTCTGGGTTTGTGGTTCTCTTACTGTATTTCCACTTGAAGTTAAATAACTATAATAAAATTCTACGGTTGAATTAGGATTTAGTGAAGTAAAATCATAATAATATTTTGAGCTTCCTGAATTGTTTAATGAGAAACTCTGAAAATCATTATTACTTGTTTTTATATGAATTATCGGTGAAACAACACCACCAGAGTTTATAAAAATTTTATTTAATCTGATATTATTATTTATAATCTGAAGATTTGGATATGTAACTGCTCTTTTAGCAGATATTAAACCATAACCACGGTCATTATTTGGATTTTGAACATTATCACCGCTTGCAAGAATTATACTTCTTATTTGTTTATTAGTTAAATGAGGCCATGCTGATTTCAATACTGCCCCTATTCCAGCTGCAATTGGAGTTGCGTAAGAAGTTCCATCACCGCTTCCATATGAACCGCCGGCAACTGCATGATAATTTGAAACACCCATTGCAACAATTTCAGGTTTTATTCTGCCATCGCTTGTTGGGCCAGGACTACTAAATGAAGCTATGTTATTTGAAGAATTAACAGCGCCGACAGCAATAATATCAAATGCATCAGCTGGCGAAATTATTTTTCCCCATGAGTTACTTCTCTCATTTCCTGCTGCAGT
>CAZVBT010000053.1:0-2134 GCA_964625385.1 uncultured Melioribacter sp.
GTTAATGCAATTGCAGGTAAAGCTGGTCTTTGGATATTATGACTAAGACGTATTACAAATTCAGTTGCAATATGTTGACAATCTGCAGCACTTCCACCATTACCGCAAAGTAATAATTTTTTATTTCTTTTAAATGAGTTAACTAAAGTTTTTACAGCTTCAATAATTTCTATTTTGCACTCGGTTTCAATTTTTAATTTTACGTCGGAACTTTCTTTCAACGAATCAGAAATAAATTTTTCTTTGTTTAGCATATAAACCTCAATGTTGTATTTAAATTTATAAAAGTATTTGATTTTATTAAACTTTATAAGTAAGAAATATAGAAGTGAAGTGATGAGAAATGATAATTAAAAAAATTGTCAGTCATGGATTACTCGCGACTGACAATTATAAATTTGTTGAAAATGGAAGAAAATTATTCAGATTTTTCAGCAACAGCTAATTTATTAACATGTTTTGTTAGTGCAGATTTTTTTCTTGCAGCATTATTTTTATGAATTCTACCTTTCGCAGCAGTTTTATCAATAACTTTTGTTGCTTCTTTTAATACTTTTTCAGCTGTAGCTTTATCTTCAGTTTCATAAACTTTTTTAATCAATGTTTTCACTCTTGAAATAGCTGCTTTATTGCGAAGTCTTTTCTTTTCGCTTGTTTTAATTCTTTTCTTTGCTGATTTGTGTTGAGCCATTAAATAAACCTAAATTTGTTAAAAATTAGGCACAAATATAGAAGAATTGGTTATGCAAATCAAACAAATAGTTTTTTTAATTACACTTAGTTCCTATTTTTGCACCCTGATAAAATTTTACGTTATGTTAAAAATCAACGAAGTATATAAATCAATACAAGGAGAAAGTTCAAAAGCCGGACTGCCCTGCGTATTTGTTCGTTTAACTTATTGTAATTTGAGATGTTCATATTGTGATAGTGAATATGCTTTTTATGAAGGTAAAGATTTTTCAATCGAAGAGATAATTGAAATAGTAAAATCATATAATTGTAATTTAGTTGAAATTACTGGCGGTGAACCACTTTTTCAAAAAGAAGTTTTAGAATTAATGACTAAGTTGTGCGATAATGGTTTTGAAGTAATGATTGAAACCAGTGGTAGTTTATCTATTAAGGAAATTGATAATCGTGTTTTAATAATAATGGATTTAAAATGTCCATCAAGTAAAATGATGAAAAAAAATTTATATGAAAATATTCATTACTTAAAACCTATTGATGAGGTTAAATTTGTAATAGGTAACCGCGAAGATTATGAATGGTCAAAAGAAATAATTAAAAAATATGAGATAGATAAAAAGTGTAAAATTTTATTTTCAGTAGTTTTCGAAAGTCTTAAACCTGTTGATTTAGTAAACTGGATTTTAGAAGATAATTTAAATGTAAGATTCCAATTACAAATGCATAAATATATTTGGAATCCAAAACAAAAAGGTGTTTAATGAGAATTGCAAAAGAATATCACTGGGAAATGGGGCATCGTCTTCCTTTTCATGAAGGTAAATGTAAGAACTTACATGGTCATTCATATAAATGTATGGTCGAAATTAATGGTGAACCCGATAAAAACGGAATGGTTTTAGATTATTACGATATGAAAAAAATTATTCAACCAATAATTGAAGAGCTTGATCATTCGTTTATGGTTTGGTCTGGTGATAATGAAGTAATTGATTTTTTAAATAAAATTAATTCAAAAAAAGTTATAATAATTACTAAAAATAATATATTTTTGCATTTTCAAAATTTACATTAAGGAGGAAAAGATGTTTTGGACACCAGAACTTGCAGCATTTTTAGAAGATGCTCCATTTCCTGCAACAAAAGAAGAACTTTATGATTACGCAATGAGAGCAGCATGCCCACAACAAGTGTTAGATAACATCTTGGAATTTGAAGATTCCGAAGTGTTGATCGAAGGTATTGAAGATTTGTGGCCTGAATACGAAGATGTAATCAACGATGAGTACCTATACAATGACGATCAAGACGACCAATTTTATTAATAGTTCTACAATTACTCAAAGGTGTGCTAATTTAGCAACACCTTTGAGTTTTTTTTTGTTTAATAATTCCTTGAAAAAAGTAAATAATAAAATTTTATATACTCTTTTATTTTTCT
>CAZVBT010000054.1:0-4810 GCA_964625385.1 uncultured Melioribacter sp.
AAATAAGCCGTTATAAACATTAATAAAAAATAAATTATTAAAGTTCTCAATGATTTTTTTGTAAATATTAATGTTGAACGAAATCCACGCCAACCGCATTCTTTACATCTATAAACCTTTATGAAAGATGTTTTTCTAATAATTTGTTCAAGCATATTTCTCGAACGTGAGCGATGTAATGTTCCAATTGATTTACACGACGGACATCTTGAAAACTGTGGATTACGATAAAATAAAATTTTGTCTTTTGCCATTTTAACCCTTTTACTGATCTTTTTGAAAAACCCACAAACTTTATAACAAATTTAATTATGAAAATTTAATAGTGCATAAAACTTTTTATCGTTTTTAATTAATTCTAAAGATTTTTGAAATTGCAAATCATTTTTTAGAGATTCATTAAATCTCCCATCTTTGCCTAAAATTCTTGCAGCAAGTTCAATTTTTATCTCATTAATTATTTTATATTTATTAGTATTAAGTTTATTACCATCCATCTGTTCAAATATAATTTTAAGTTGAGAAAATATTTCATCTAACTTTTTATTTTTATCTCGGTTTTTAATTTCTTCAAGCTGATTAATTAATTTCAAAGATTTTGAATTATATGAAAATTTTTGTGTGATTAAAAAATTCTTGAACTCATTAAATAATTCAACATCATTAATTTTGTTTAACTGAAATTCTTTTTTACCATTTAAATATTTTGTAGCAAATCTAAAGATTAAACCTTCTGCTTTCAGCACGCTTTCAATTTCATCTTCACTCGCCATTTTGATAATTGAGTCTGGTAAAATTCCACCAGATGGAAAAACTTTTCTTTTGTTGTCAGTCAAAAATTCATTTTTACTTAACGAATTATTTTTTAGCACATTATTTTTATTTGAATAATTAATTTTTTGAATACATCTTCCACTTGGCGTGAAATATTTTGCTGTTGTCAATTTCAATGATGTATTATAAGGCAATGAAATTAATGTTTGGACTAATCCCTTGCCAAAAGAATTTTCGCCTACAATAACCGCTCTATCATGATCTTGCAAAGCTCCAGCAACAACTTCAGCTGCCGATGCAGTATATTCATTAATTAGTACAACAATTTTCTGATTTTTTAATATCGGTTCTTCATTAACAAAATATTTTTTTGCATTCGATGTATCTCTTCCTTTTACTGATACAACCAAATAGCCTTTTGGCAAAAATTTTTCACACACGTCAACAGCTGCATCTAATAATCCTCCGGGATTTCCGCGCATGTCTAAAACAAGAGATTCAATTTCTTTCTCAGATTTTAATTTAAGAATAGCTTCTTTTACTTCTTGACCAGCAGATTGAGAAAAGCTGCTTAATTTAATGTAAGCGTTATTACTTTCTTTGGGTACAAAACCAAAGTAACTTACATTTTTAACTTCAATTTCTTCACGTACTAAATTAAAATTTATTTCTTCTTCATTTCTTAAAACCACAATATTTACAACTGAACCAATATCACCTTTCAGATAATAACCTAATTTTTCATAATTATCTTTGTTCATCTCTACATCATCAATTTTTTTTATTACATCACCAACTTTCATCCCTTGTCTTTGAGCAGGTGCATCTTCGATTAAATCAATTACTGTAACTTCATCATTTCTTAATCCAATTGATGCTCCTATTCCACCATACTTACCTTTTGTTATTAAATCAATATCCTTTTGTTCATATATATCAATGAAATTAGTATATGGATCAAGTGAATTCAACATACCTTCAATTCCTGCAAGAACAAATTCTTTTGGATTAATTTCATCAACATAATTTAAAGTTACCTCTCTATATACTTTGCCGAATAAATCAATTCCTTTACTGATTTCAAAATAAATATCATTATCTCTTGTAACAAAACCTGAAAAAATTAAAATTGTAAAAAAAGAAATAACTAATACTTTAAATATGTTTTTTATATAACTGAAAATTTTCATAGAGTTTAAATTTTAATGTTGATTTTTGATATGATGAAATTATGTATCTTATCAATTGGAAGAAGACCATTAACAATACAAAATCGTTTTTCTTTTTTTGAAAGGTACAAATATCCTTCACGAACCTTTTCGTAAAAATCAATTGCAGATCTTTCAATTCTATCCAAATCTATTTTTTTAACATTTGATTTTCTTTTAATTATTTCATCGATTGGTGTATCAATGAAAAAAGTAATATCAGGTATTGCTTTGCCGATAACAAATTTTTGAAGTTCTTCAACGAAATTTAAATTGATACCACGACCAAAAGCTTGGTATGCAATAGATGAATCATGAAACCTATCGGAAATAACTATTTTATTATTTTCAAGTGCAGGAATAATAACTTCACCTACTAATTGAGAACGGCTTGCGGCAAAGAGAATTAATTCAGTTTCAATTAACATTTCCTTGTTTTTTTTATCAAGTAAAATATCTCTGATTTTTTCAGAGATATTTGTTCCGCCTGGTTCACGAATAAGGATTACTTCTTTGTTTTTATTCAGTAAATATTTCTCAAGTAATTTTACCTGAGTTGATTTTCCGCAGAAATCTAAACCTTCGAAAGTTATAAACATTTTAATTCTTTTTAATTACAAATTCTAAATTATTTGGTTCAATTGAAATTAACTTTATAAATTTTGGTATAACTATTTGAGGAACGACAAAATTTTCTTCATTATTTAATTTATTATAATCTACAAATGCTTTAATGCTATCATTAGTCAATTTACCTAAAATATTAATTCCTCCATTCAATAAAATATTTACTTTACTTGGATAAAGAATTATTTCCTGGTTATTAGGCACATTGGTAACATAGACAGGAATATTTTCAAAATTCTTATCAACTATTTTTTGCACATTAAATTTTATGGTGCAAAAGTTTTTAGAATATTTAGTTCCTTTAATTAACTGCAAAGGAATGTTTTCTGAAAAATTTTCTTTTATGTTGTAAAATTCTTTTTCAATTGTAAAAACTGAATCAATCCCTTTTAATAATGAAGGAGCACCAACGACTTCAACAAATTGTGGCTCTATTTCTAAATCTGAAACAATATCATAACCACTTTCTAATTCTAGTTTTAGCTTTGAATATATTCTTACTGTTTTACTAATAGATCTTTCAAAATCAATATCAAATGAATTTGGATTGATATCTAAAACTTTAAAATTACTTGAAAGCCAGTTATTTGAATTAACAAAATCCTTTAAATCAATTTTCTTCTTCCCGATTTTTTTATGAATTGATACTTCAAATTCTGCTTTCTCAAAAACTGTGTATTTTAATAAATTCCATCCACTACCTTTAACACTAATTGAAATTTCATCGGGTATTTCAACACTTACTGAATAATTTTTTGGAAGGTCTTTAATTACCAACTGAGCGTTTATTGAAGATAAATATTCATTATTAAGAACAATAGATAACCAAAATAAAACTGAAAAAACTGCTAATACAGAAACGGTTATAATTTTTTTCTTCATAAATAAATATAAAAATAGGTTGCTCAAAAGTAATAATTAATTTAATCTTTTAAGCAACCTAAAAATTATTATCGCAGTTTGTTGAAATATTCAATTAACTCTTCGCGATTAGCTCTTGAAATTTGTCTGCCTTTTATAGGAAAATTTTCAAAAGCTCTTGCTAAATGTCTTAATTCATGAACATTTAAATTTGATAACTCATCCTCGGTTGGAATATCTTTCATCATATTGATATTTTCATTCTGTAGTTCTGATAATGCTACTTTCTTCAAAGTCTCAATAGTGTCAGATTTTTTCCTTTTCTTTCGAACCTTTTCAACTTTAACTTCCTCAAATAAAAATTCTTGTTGCTCAATCTTTTTTTCATTTTCATCTGAAACTTCAGTTAATTCATTATTAGGAGTTTTTTCTTCAGTTTCTATTTCAAAGCTAACTTTTTTATCTTCCTGAGAAACAATGTTTAAGTCTTGAGTAAAAATAATATCATCAATTTGCTCATCGGGACGAGGAATTACATGAGCCGAAACCAATTCACCAACTCTTTGAGCCGCAGCAGCACCAGCATCTATGGCTGATTTAACTGCAGCTACTTCACCAATTATTTTAACCGTCACTAAAGCTGCAGTAATTTTTTCTTTACTAATTAATTTTACATTTGCAGCTTTAACCATAGCATCAGCAGCTTCAATTGCTCCAACTAAACCTTTTGTTTCAATAAGACCTAAAGCTAACTGCATAAACTAACTACTTTGTTCTTTTAGGTAAAATTAATTCAACATCGGAATGTGGACGTGGAATAACATGGACAGAAACTAATTCACCAACTCTTTGAGCTGCTGCAGCACCTGCATCAGTAGCAGCTTTAACTGCTCCAACATCACCACGAACCATAACAGTAACGTAACCACCACCAATAGTTTCTTTGCCAATTAATTCAACTTTTGCGGCTTTTACCATTGCATCGGCTGCTTCAATTGCACCGACAAGCCCTTTTGTTTCAATCATTCCAAGTGCGTCAAGTGTCATATTTTTATGCTCCCAAATTGATTTTGTTTTGTTTCTAAAATAGTTGATATAATTATTATATGCAAAACTTTTTCAAATTTTATTGTAAACTTTTTAAATAGTCTTCTAAAATTACAGCTGCAGCATTTTTATCAATTATTGATTTATCTCTCCTTTTCTTTTTTGATTTAACTGTTTCAATTATTCTTTGTTTTGCAATTTCTGAAGAATATCGTTCATCAATAAGTTCAATGGGTAAATTTATTTTCTTTTTTAATTCTTCAACGAATTTTTCTACTGCAAGAGATGTAATC
>CAZVBT010000055.1:0-4163 GCA_964625385.1 uncultured Melioribacter sp.
ATTTATTAGCTTTCTAATTTCTTCATTTAACCCAGAAGAAAAATATTCTTTGGGTAGCCCGATTTTAAATTTTTGTGGTTCAGAAATTTTTTCTAAATAAATTTTTTGCTCATCATCGAATGAAGTTGAATCTTTTTCATCGTAACCAGAAATAAATTCCAGGACTAATGCAATATCTTCAATTGATTTAGCAAATGGACCTATAGTATCAAAAGAAGAAGCAAATGCGGTTAATCCAAAACGACTGACTTTGCCATAAGTTGGTTTTAATCCATAAATGCCACAAAATGCAGCTGGTTGACGAATTGAACCTCCGGTATCCGTGCCTAAAGAAACATCACAAAGATTAGCAGCAACAGCAACAGCAGAGCCACCGCTTGAACCACCAGGTACTCTTTGATTATCAAACGGATTTAATACTTTACCAAAAGCAGAATTTTCATTTGATGAGCCCATTGCAAATTCATCGCAATTTGTTTTGCCAATAATAATTGCATCTTCGTCTATTAACTTTTGAACTGCTGTAGCTGAATAAATAGATTCAAAATTTTTTAGAATATTTGATGAGCATGTAAGTGCTTTATCTTTGATAGCAATAACATCTTTAATTGCTACTACCATTCCAGCTAATTTACCAGCTGTACCGGATTTAATTTTTAATTCAATTTCATCAGCAATTGTTAAAGCATCATCAAAGACAAAATTAAATGCATTTAAGTGCTTTTGCTTCTCAATTTCCTTTATAAAAAAGGCAACATTTTCTTTTAACGAAAACTTGCCTTCTTTTATTTGAGCAATTTTTTCAGAGTGATTCTTGTAACTAATCAATTTTTATCCAGTAATTACTTTTTGTCTTCAGGTTTATCGATATTTTTTACTTCATCTTGAACATCATTCAAAGCTTTTTTGAATTCTCTCATTCCTTTTCCAATTCCTTGAGCAAGTTCAGGAATTTTTTTTGCGCCAAATAATATTAGAATGACTAAAACAATTAGAAGTATTTCCCCAGCTCCTAAATTACCAAACATAGTTTCCTCTCTTTCTTTTGTTAATTTATAAAATTTTCAATAACAGAATTAAAAATTAAAGCTCCGTCAGTCTTACCTAAAATTGGATCACAAGCATTTTCAGGATGTGGCATCATTCCCATTACATTTTTCTTTTTGTTGCAAATTCCAGCAATATTATTTAACGATCCATTTGGATTAAATTCTTTTTCAACTTTGCCTTCTTTTGAAGAATATCTAAAAATAATTTGGTTATAACTTTCAATTTCTTTCAGAGTTTCATCATCAGCGTAATAATTACCTTCACCATGTTTAATTGGAATTTTAATGACTTTTTTCCCAATCTTGTTAGTAAAAATAGTGGAATCATTTTCAACAACTAAATATTGATCTTTACAAACAAACTTCAAAGATTCGTTTTGTAACATAACGCCAGGTAATAAACCAATTTCGAGTAGAATTTGAAATCCATTGCAAATTCCTATTACAATACCACCTTTTTCGGCAAAAGAAAAAACAGAATCCATAACAGGAGAAAATCTGGCAATTGCACCGGTTCTTAAATAATCACCGTAAGAAAACCCGCCCGGCAAAACTATAATATCGCTATTTTTTAAATTTTCATCTTTGTGCCAAATAAATTCAGTGTTGAAATGTAAAACTTTCTTAAGTGCATAGTAAGCATCATAATCGCAATTAGAACCGGGAAAAACTACAACACCAAATTTAGGTTTCATTTATTTTCTCCGGAAGATTTAACTTCAGTAATAGTGTATTCAAAATCTTCCATAATAGGATTGGATAAAAGCTTTTCACTGTATTCTTTTACTTCCTTTTCGGCAAGATTTTTATCATCAGTATCAACAAAGAATTCGATGTATTTCCCGATTCTTGTTTGACGAACATTATTAAAGCCCAGCAATTTTGCACCTTGTTCTACTGCTTTACCTTGAGGATCTAAAATTTTGGGTCTTCTTTTTACTATTACTGTTGCTTTAAACAAAATTATTCTCCCGAATTTATAATTCTTGAATATTTGTCTTGCTAAAAAATATTTTTTTATAAATTGCTCTTACTATTCCAAATAAAATAACGCCTAAGAAAATAAAAAATGCAATATATCCTTTGCTTAAAATTGTAAGAATAATACCAACAATTAAAAATAAAATATAAATCAATTTTTGTTTAATACTTTTATCTTTCAATTTGGGTAATGCATTGTATCGAATTTTACTAACCATTAAAAACGATAATAAAACTACAAGTGGAAAAATAAAATAATTGATAGGTTCAACTATTTTTCCATCTTTATAAAATGAAAAAATCAAAAGGGATATTGTAATTGCCGAAAGAGGAATAGGTAAACCTGTAAAATCCGATTTTGTATTTAGATCTTGAATTGTAATATTAAATCTTGCTAAACGTAATGCCCCAAATATTAAAAGCAATGAACTTATTAAAACTCCAATAGTACCAAACTGAAAAGCAAAAGCCTTGTAAATTAAGAATGAAGGTGCAGCACCAAAGCTTACAACATCTGAAAGAGAATCTAATTCAACTCCAAACTTTGATGATGTGCCAAGAAGTCTTGCAACAATTCCATCTAGAGCATCAAAAATTGCTGCAGCCATAATAAAAATAGCAGCAAGCATAAAATCATTTTGTGAAGCAAATACTAAAGATAAAAATCCACAAAAAATATTTAATGATGTTACTGTGTTAGCAGCGAACGATCTTGAAAAATTTGCATTCATTTATTTAACTCAAAAAGAATAGTTTCACCAGCTGTTACTTTATCCCCAATTTTAACTTTTAGCTTCCAATTTTTTGGTGCATAAACATCAGAGCGGCTGCCAAATTTTATCATACCAAAACGTTCACCCATTTTAACTTCTTCATTTTGCTTTAAAGTATTTACAATTCTACGTGCTACAAATCCAGCAACTTGAGTAAACATAATTTTTCCATGTTTACTATTAATTCCAATTTCTGTTCTTTCATTTCTTTTATCAGCTTTTTCGTAAAATGCAACAAGATATTCACCTTTGATATATTTATTCATTTCAATTTTACCGCTGATCGGAATTCTATTTACATGCACATTTAAAGGAGACATAAAAATTGAAACTTGAGTAACTGTGTCTTTAATAAAATCGTTGTCAAAAACTTCTTTAGCAATAACAATTTCACCATCTGCAGGTGAAACAATAATATCATCTCTATCCGGTGTATTTCTATCTGGATCCCGGAAAAAATTTAAGCAGAATACAAAAAAAGCAATACTCAAAATGATTAACGAAAATTTTATCCAATTATTGCTTACGAGTAACCCGCTGATAAAAAGGATTATTGAAAATATTGATGCAAAAAGAAAAGTATTTAATCCATATTTAGTAATCATTGACACCAAATTTTTATCATTCAATACGCAAATGTAATATTTTCTTAGTTTAATTTCTTGTGAAAGTTTTTTTTGGTAATTTTAAATAACTAAATGAAATTTTTCATTTCAAAATTTCAATCCAAATAATAATCACTGGAGGAAAAATGAAGTTTAACATGAATGATATGTTGAAACAAGTTCAAAAAATGCAAGCTGATATGGCAAAAGTTCAAGCTGAACTTGAAAATAAAGTTGTTACAGAAGAAAGTGGCGGTGGAATGGTAAAGGCTACTGTTAATGGGAAAAAGGAATTAATTTCTATTTCTATAGATGAAAATATTATCAAAGAAGGTGATAAAGAAATGATGGAAGATTTAATTGTTGCCGCTGTAAATAAAGCATTACAATCTGTAGCAAAAATTGCTGAAGAAGAAGTTCAAAAAGCAACAAAGGGAATGATTCCTCCAGGTTTAAATATACCGGGATTTTAAATGTTGATAGCAGAACCATTACAAAAAGCCATTGATGAACTAAGTAAATTGCCTTCTATTGGAAAAAAAACAGCTCAAAGATTGGCTATACATATTTTAAAAAATGATAAAGAATCAAGTGAAAGTTTAATAAGTTCTTTGAGAGACCTTAAAGAAAAAATAAAATTTTGTAGTGAGTGCTTTAATATCTCCACAGAAGATAAATGTGATATATGTAAAAGTGGCAAAAGAGATCGTTCAATTATTTGCGTTGTTGAGGATGCAAGTGATGTTATTTCAATT
>CAZVBT010000056.1:0-34353 GCA_964625385.1 uncultured Melioribacter sp.
AATGGTACCACAATCTTCTTCTGAAATAATAACATCTTGGGCAACATCTGTAAGTCTTCTAGTCAAATAACCAGCATCAGCGGTTTTCAAAGCAGTATCGGCAAGACCTTTACGAGCACCGTGTGTTGAAATAAAATATTCAAGTACTGATAATCCTTCTTTAAAGTTTGCAACTATTGGATTTTCAATAATTTCTCCAGCCTGACCGCTTAGAGATTTTTGCGGTTTCATCATGAGTCCACGCATACCAGCCAATTGTTTTACCTGATCTTGTGAACCACGAGCGCCGGAATCGACCATCATATGCAGTGAATTAAAACCTGCTTGATCAACTTTTAATCTATCCATTAAATGACGAGCTACATTAGTAGTTGTAAATGTCCAAGCATCAATAATTTTATTATATCTTTCTGCATCTGTAATAAGACCTTGTTCATGTTCATTCAGGATTGATGAGACTTTCTTGTTTGTTTCTTCAATTAGTTTATCTTTTTCTGCAGGAATAATCATATCTGTAAAACTAATGGAAATACCTGCGGCTGTGGCATATCTAAAGCCTAAATCTTTCAGGTCATCTAAAAATTTAGCAGTAACAACATTTCCGAGTTTAATAAACATTTTATAAATAAATCCTGAAAAGCTCTTTTTAACGAGCAGTTCATTTATATAACCCATTTCTTTTGGAACAATTTGATTAAATATAACACGGCCAACTGTTGTTTCAATAAACCGATCATCAATTTTAACTTTTATTTTCGCATGTAATTCAACAACTTTATTATCATAGGCAATAATAACTTCTTCTGGTGAACTGAATATTTTTCCTTCACCTTTTGCACCTGGTTTCAATTTTGTTAAATAATACAAACCAAGAACCATATCTTGTGTTGGCAATACAATTGGCAAACCATTTTGAGGTGAAAGGATATTATGAGACGAAAGCATTAAAATAGAAGCTTCAAGTTGTGCTTCATATGAAAGTGGAACATGCACAGCCATTTGATCACCATCGAAGTCAGCATTAAAAGCCGTACAAACTAATGGATGTAATTGAATAGCTTTACTATCAATCAAAAGTGGTTGGAAAGCTTGAATTCCCAATCTATGCAAAGTTGGTGCTCTATTTAGTAATACCGGATGACCATCAATTAATTTTTCTAAAATTTCCCAGATTATCGGATCTTTTCTATCAACAGCTTTTCTTGCACTTTTAACAGTCTTATAATGACCTCTTTCTAAAAGTTTTCTTATAACAAATGGTTTGAAGAGTTCAACAGCCATATCTTTTGGCAAACCGCACTGATGTAATTTTAATTCTGGTCCAACAACAATAACAGAACGTCCGCTATAATCAACACGTTTACCAAGTAAGTTCTGACGGAAGCGTCCTTGTTTTCCTTTAAGCATATCGCTTAATGATTTCAGAGGTCTATTGCCATCACTTCTTACTGCACTTGAACGACGTGAATTATCGAACAATGCATCAACAGATTCCTGAAGCATTCTTTTTTCATTTCTTAAAATTACTTCAGGCGCTTTAATATCTATTAATCTTTTCAGGCGGTTGTTACGAATAATTACTCTTCTATATAAATCATTTAAATCTGAAGTAGCAAATCTTCCGCCTTCCAATGGAACAAGTGGACGTAATTCCGGTGGAATAACAGGAATTACATTCATTACCATCCATTCTGGTTTATTAGGAACTTTACCTTCTTTTTCTCGAAAAGCTTCCAGAACTCTTAATCTTTTTAGTATGTCAGTTCTTTTTTGCTGAGATATATCTTGCTTTAATAGTTTTTTTAATTCGATAAATAATTTTTCGATATCTATTTCTTTTAGTAATTCTTTAACTGCATCACCACCAATTCTAGCGACAAATTTTTTGGGGTCTTTATCATCAAGTGCATCATTATCATGTGGTAAAGAATTTAAGATTTCATAGTACTGATCTTCACTAATTAAATCTAATCTATTTAAGCCAGTTGGACCGGGATTCATCACGACATAAGATTCATAATAAACTATTCTTTCAAGTTCTTTAGTTGTCATTCCTAAAAGATTACCAATTTTGGAAGGAAGAGCTTTAAAAAACCAAATATGAACTATAGGAACTGCTAAGGCAATGTGTCCCATTCTTTCACGACGAACAGCTTTTAAAGTTACTTCAACTCCGCATCTATCGCAAACAATACCTTTGTAGCGAATACCTTTGTATTTACCACAGGCACATTCCCAGTCTTTAACAGGACCAAAAATTCTTTCACAAAAAAGTCCATCTTTTTCTGGTCTGAATGAACGATAATTTATAGTTTCAGGTTTAGTAACTTCACCATGCGATCTATTAAGTATATCATCAGGGCTAGCTAAACTAATTGTTAACTTTTCAATCATTTTTAATTTATTTTCTTGTGTTTTTGCACGCATTTTATTTCTCCTTTAAGAACTTGATTGACCCAAAATGGGTTAGTTAACTTTAATATCAAGACCAAGACCTTGTAATTCCTTGATCATAACATTAAATGCTTCGGGTACATTTGGTTCCGGAATATTTTCACCTTTTACAATTGCTTCGTAAGCTTTAGCACGGCCAGTAACATCGTCGCTTTTAACCGTTAAAATTTCTTGAAGAACATGCGCCGCACCATAACCTTCTAAAGCCCAAACTTCCATTTCTCCAAATCTTTGGCCACCAAACTGAGCTTTACCACCAAGCGGTTGTTGTGTAATTAAAGAATATGGTCCAATAGAGCGAGCATGAATTTTATCATCAACCATGTGGCCTAATTTCATCATGTATATATAACCACATGTAACTTTTTGATGGAATTTTTCACCTGTTCTTCCATCGTATAACCAAGTTTTTCCACCTTCTGGTAAACCTGCTTTTTCGAGATAACTTTCAATTTCTTTAACACTTGCGCTATCAAAAATCGGTGTTTCAAATTTCACACCTAATTTTTTGCCAACCCAACCTAAGACTGTTTCATATAGTTGTCCAATATTCATACGAGATGGTACACCAAGTGGGTTAAGAACTATATCAACAGGAGTTCCATCTTCATGATATGGCATATCTTCAACAGGAACAACTTTAGCAACAACACCTTTATTTCCATGGCGACCAGCCATTTTATCACCAACTTGTATTTTACGTTTTTTAGCAACATAAACTTTTGCAAGTTGTGTAATTCCAGGAGGTAATTCATCACCAGATTGAATTTTTAGTTTTTCTCTTTTGTAATCTTCTTCTATTTCAGCAAGTAAATTGAAATAATTAGAGAAAAGTTGTTTTACTAGTTCATTTGTATTTTTTCGTTCAAACCAATCTTTTGTATAATCAAGTTTTGTTACATCTTCAATTTTTTCGAATGTATCTTCTTTGATAACAGTTCCGTTCCTTAAAACAACGGTACCATCTAAATCACGAACACCACTTGTTGTTTTACCTTCTGTAATTTTTGTTAATTTACTTACTAATTTTTTATAGTGATTTTCTTTCTTATTGGTAAAAGTAACATCTAAGTTATCAAGTAATTTCTTTTCTAATTTTTTGGATTCAGCGTCTTTTTTCTTTCTGCTAAATAATCTGGTCTTTATAACAACACCTTTTAAACCTGGAGGTGCTTTAAGTGAAGCATCTTTCACATCACCTGCTTTATCTCCAAAGATTGCTTTTAGTAATTTTTCTTCTGGTGTTGGGTCTGTTTCACCTTTTGGAGTAATTTTTCCAATTAGAATATCACCTTCTTTAACTTCAGCACCTTCGCGTATGATTCCAAATTCATCTAAATCTTTAGTAGCTTCTTCACTTACGTTTGGAATATCTCTTGTTAATTCTTCTTCGCCACGTTTTGTTTCGCGAACTTGTAATTCAAATTCTTCTATATGTAATGAAGTAAAGACATCATTGGCAACCAATCTTTCACTTAAAATAATCGCATCTTCAAAATTATAACCGCGCCATGGCATAAATGCAACTGATACATTTCTACCTAATGCCAATTCACCTTTGTCAATGGCAGGACCATCTGCAAGTACATCACCTTTTTTAACTTTTTGTCCTGATATTACGATAGGTTTTTGATTAAAACATGTTTCTTGATTAGTACCGGCAAATTTAGTGAGAGAATATTCGACTCTTCTTTCATCATCAAATGAAACAAGTGTCGCAGGGTCATTATCATCTATTTCATATTTAACAATAATTTTCTTTGAATCAGCGTATTCAACTAATCCATTTTCATCTGCAACAATTATAGCTCTTGAATCCCGAGCTGTTTTTGCTTCCATACCAGTGCCAACTATTGGGTTTTCTGGTACTAAAAGAGGAACTGCTTGACGTTGCATATTAGAACCCATAAGTGCACGGTTAGCATCATCATGTTCAAGGAATGGAATCATTGCAGCAGCGACTGAAACAATTTGCGCCGGTGCAACATCCATATAATGAATTTCCTCTGGGTGAACAACAGGAAATTCACCTTTAGCGCGGCATTTAACTCTTTCTTCAACAAATTTGCCCTGTTCATCAACCGGTACATTGGACTGTGCAATTACAAATTCATCTTCTTGATCAGCACTCAAATAATCAATCGCGTTTGTTACTCTTCCATCTTTTACTTTTCTATATGGAGTTTCTAAAAATCCATAATTATTAACTCGTGCATAAATAGTTAATGAGGAAATTAAACCAATGTTAGGACCTTCTGGAGTTTCAATTGGACATAATCTTCCATAGTGAGAGTGATGAACGTCGCGAACTTCAAAACCTGCTCTTTCTCTTGTTAATCCACCCGGACCAAGTGCAGAAATTCTTCTTTTGTGAGTTAATTCAGCAAGTGGATTTGTTTGATCCATGAACTGTGAAAGTTGATTTGTTCCGAAAAAAGAATTAACAACACTGCTGATTGTTCTGGCGTTAACTAAATCTTGTGGTTGCATATTTTCATTGTCTCGCATGTTCATTCTTTCTTTAATAGTGCGAGCCATTCTTGCTAAACCAACATTATACTGAGATTGTAATTGTTCACCAACGGTTCTTACTCTTCTATTTCCTAAATGATCAATATCATCTACAGAGACATTACCATTCTTCAACATGATAATGTTTTTCATGATAGCAATAATATCTTCTGATGTTAAGACACGATTGTTAATATCAACATTCAAACCTAATTTGTCATTCATTCTGAAACGACCAACTTCACCTAAATCGTATCTTTTATCATTGAAAAACATTTTTTCTAAAAGTCCAACAGCCGTTTCTATATCTGGGGCTTCGCCGGATCGTAATTGACGATAAATTGAAAATAAAGCCTCTTCTTTTGAAGTTGATAAATCTTTTTTAAGTGTATTAATTATTAAATCCTGGTCAACCGAATTTTCTAAACTTAGTAGTTGAATTTTTTGAACTGAAGATGCTTTAATGTTATCAATAATTTCTTCTGTCAATTCAACATCTTTAGCAGCGTGAATTTCTCCTGTTTGAGTGTCAATGATATCAGAAGCTACAATTCTTCCAACATGTTTATCTGCATCAAGATGTTTAACTGGTACATCTTCAATTAAATCAAACAATCTTAAAATAGATTCTTCTGTTTCGTAGCCAATTGCTCTTAATAATGTTGTAGCAGGAAATTTTTTTCTTCTATCAATATAAACATACATTATATTATTAATATCTGTAGCAAATTCAACCCAGGAACCACGGAAAGGTATAATACGAGCCGAATAAATTGGTGTTCCATTTGGATGGAATGTTTGTGCAAAAGCAACACCAGGGGAACGATGTAATTGTGTAACAACTACACGTTCTGCACCATTGATAATAAAAGTACCTCTTTGAGTCATAAAAGGTAAATTCCCAAGATAAACTTCTTGCTCAACAGAATTAACGTATTCACCAGTTTCATCATCTTTTGTTGAAAGTCTTAATTTTGCTTTAAGAGGAGCAGAATAAGTTAACCCCCTTTCTTCACACTCTTGGATTGAAAATCGAGGTTTTTCAACATAATATTCAACAAAATCTAATCGATAGAATTCTTTATTATCTAGTATGGGAAAGTTAGCATTAAAAACAGCTTGCAAACCTTTATTTTCTCTTTGCGAAGGTGGTGTTTTTAATTGTAAAAATTCTTCGAATGAATCCAACTGAATGTTTAATAAATCCGGCATTTTAATAACAGGAGAAATAGAAGCAAAGGTAATTCTTCCTGTGCTTTTATTAATTTTAGCTTTTTCCACCCTTAACCTCCAGTTCGGTTTATTGATTTACTTTCATAAAATGAAAGAAAGTGGCAGGACGGAGTTCACCATCCTACCACTTAAATGTATTAAAAATTAAAATGAATAATGACTAAATTATTTAATTGTTACAGTAGCGCCAGCTTCTTCTAATTCTTTTTTAATTTTTTCTGCTTCGTCTTTTGAAATTGCTTCTTTAACTGGTTTTGGTGCACTATCTACTAAATCTTTTGCTTCTTTTAGTCCTAATCCAGTATGAGCACGAACTACTTTAATTACGTTAATTTTTGTAGCACCAGCACTTTGAAGAATAACATCAAATTCAGTTTTTTCTTCAACAGGTGCAGCAGCGGCAGCACCAGGTGCAGCAGCCATCATCATTGGAGCAGCAGCTGTTACGCCAAATTCATCTTCTAATGCTTTCTTTAATTCAGCAGCTTCTACTAATGTAAGCGCTTTAATTTTTTCAACTATTTCTTGAACTTTTTCTGACATTTTTATACTCCTATACCTTAATATTAATTTTCAATTTTTAATTTTATGCAGCTTCTTTTTTAGAAATTTCATCAATTACTGAAACTAAATCTCTAAATACTGCATTGATTGCACCAACAATTCCGGATGCCGGAGCGTTGACACTTCCAATAATACCAGCAATAATTTCTTCTTTTGTAGGCATTGATGCTAAAGTTTCTAATTGTTCAGCACCATAGAAAACACCATTTAGATAGCATCCCTTAAATGTTAATTTTTGAGATTCGTCGTTGTATTTTTTTATAATTTTTGCTGGAGCTACAAAATTTTCTCCGGCAAAAGCTACACCGATCATCCCAACTAACAAATCATTAAATTTTTCAAACCCACCGATTTGTTCTAACGCTTTTTTGAAGAGAGTGTTTTTAAGAACTTTATATGTTACACCATCTTTTCTGAAATTAGATCTTAGTTTGTTAATATCAGCTACATTAACTCCTCTATAATCAACTAAGAACATTGCAGATGAGTTATTAATAAGTTCTTTTATTTGTTCAACAACTTCTTCTTTTTCTACTTTGTTCATCGTTCTCCCTAAGGATTTTTTTCGTACATCGTTACTTTAATTTATTAGAAGCATTTTAAAGTCTCGTTCACAACCGAGACGAGTGCGTAATTCCTATTCAGTTTTTGAAGCAAAAACAGTTTCATCTTTATTAATCTTCAAGCCCGGACCCATCGTAGAAGAAATATATAAACTTTTGACATACTGGCCTTTAGCACTTGAAGGTTTTAATTTCATTATAGTTTGAAGAAATGCTTTTGCATTTTCGGTTAATTGTTCTGCTGTAAAATCTAATTTACCAAGTGAAGTATGAACAATACCAGCTTTTTCAACACGAAATTCAATTTTTCCAGCTTTTACTTCTTTTACAGCTTTAACAACATCCTGAGTAACTGTACCACTTTTTGGATTAGGCATTAAACCTTTAGGGCCTAAAACTCTACCTAATTTTCCAAGTTCGCCCATAACATCCGGAGTAGCAATTATAACATCAACTTCTGCCCAACCATTTTTAATTTTTTCAATATATTCTTCAAAACCAGCATATTCAGCACCTGCTTGAAGTGCATCTTGAGCAGCTTGACCTTTTGCTACAACAAGCACTGTAACTTTTTTACCGGTTCCATGTGGTAACGAAACAGTACCACGAACCATTTGATCAGCATGACGAGGATCTACTCCAAGTCTAATAGCACAATCCAAAGATTCATTAAATTTAACTTTAGAATTTTCTTTAAGAAGTTTTATTGCTTCTTGAAGTGAATATTCTTTTTCTTTATCAACTATTTTATTTATAGCCTTAATACGTTTAGATACTTTCATATTTTTATACCAATCAAATTTTTAATTAGTCTTCTACTGTAAAACCCATGCTTCTAGCTGTACCAGCAATCATACTTGAAGCATGTTCAATATCATGAGCATTTAAGTCAGGCATTTTTAATTTTGCAATTTCCTCAATTTGAGCTTTTGTAACTTTAGCTACTTTAGTTTTATTAGGTTCTGCTGAACCTTTTTCAACTTTAGCAGCCTTTTTAAGTAACACTGCAGCAGGTGGTGTTTTTGTTATAAAAGTAAAAGATTTATCAGAATAAACAGTTATAACCACAGGAATTATTAAACCTTGTTGACTTGAAGTTCTTGCATTAAATTGCTTACAAAACTCCATAATGTTAACACCTTTTTGCCCTAAAGCAGGCCCAACTGGAGGAGATGGATTTGCAGCACCAGCAGGTATCTGAAGTTTAATATAATTATCAATTTTCTTTGCCATTTTTACCCTACTATAATTATTTTTCTAATTCAGCTTGAATAAAATCGATTTCAACAGGAGTTTTTCTACCAAAAATTGAAACCATAACTTTAATTTTCATTTTTTCTTCATTAACTTCTTGGATGATTCCAGAAAAATTATTAAAAGGTCCGTCAATAATTTTTACGAAATCTCCATTTCTAAAAATTGTTTCTGTTCTTTCAGTTTCTTCGCTTTGAGAAATTCTGCCAACTATTCTTTTTACTTCATCAGATTGAAGTGGGGCAGGGTTTTTTCCACCTAAAAAGCCCATGACTGATGGAGTATTTGATATAAAATCTTTTACTTTATTATCTAAATCTGCATTAATTAAGATATAACCGGGGAAGAAATTTTTCTTCTTGGTTTTTTTCTTACCATCTTTTACTTCGAAGACTTTTTCAGTGGGGACAAGAACATCAAAAATTCTAGCTCTTAATTCTTCATTATCTTTTAATTCAGCATCAATTAGTGCTTTAACTTTATTTTCGTGCCCAGAAAAAGTACGAACAACATACCATTTTGCGTTTGTATTTTCCAATTTTTAAAAAATTCCTTTTAAAACCCAAGTAATGCTCATATCAATTATATAAGTAAAAGCAGCAAGAATAAGACAAACAACAATAACGATAGAGGTTGATTCTTTTAATTCATCTTTGGTGGGCCAAGTAACTTTTTTCATTTCCTTGACCACATCATTAACAAAGTTTATAATTTTTTCTTTCATAATAAAATCGCTTTAACTTGCACGTCAGGAGGGAGTCGAACCCCCAGCCTGCGGTTTTGGAGACCGCTGCTCTGCCAATTGAGCTACTGACGTATTATTTAGTTTCTTTAAAAATTACGTGTTTACGAACTACAGGATCGTATTTTTTATATTCAACTCTATTTGGATGATTACGTTTATTTTTAGTTGTAGTATAGCGATACCCAGTTCCGGCAGAGCTTTCTAATGTAATAATTTGTCTAATATTTTTTGATTTAGCCATTTGATATCCAAAATAAAATTTATAATTGAGCTGATGACCGGGATTGAACCGGTGACCTCTTCCTTACCAAGGAAGTGCTCTACCAACTGAGCTACATCAGCAGGTATTCGCTGATGCAAACTCAGGAAGATCATCAGCGATAGAGCGGGAGACGGGACTCGAACCCGCGACCAACAGCTTGGAAGGCTGTGACTCTACCAACTGAGTTACTCCCGCAGATAAAACCTTCTTTGCAATCAATAAAAAAATGAACAAGTGGGCGGCGAGGGATTCGAACCCCCAAAGGCGTCAGCCAACGGATTTACAGTCCGCCCCGGCTCTCCAACTCCGGCGTCCGCCCAGACACTTTTCACCCAATAAGTCAAAAAGCGAGCAACAAATATAGAGGGAGTAAATTAAAAAAGCAAGATTTTTTGTTTGAAATTTTTTATTTGTATGTAAATGTCATCTTAAATTTAATTTTCAGGCAGTAAGTTTAGCTTCTTTGCTTAATTTATAGAGTTTATAATTGAGCCCATCACACAATGCTTGCCAACTTGCCTCAATTATATTTGTTGAGACTCCTACTGTAGTCCAAGTTTCTTTCCCGTCACTTGATTCAATCAGAACACGAACTTTTGCAGCGGTTGCTTCTTGCTCATCAAGAACTCTTACTTTGTAGTCAACTAGTTTTGTTTCATTAAGCTCAGGATAAAATCTTAATAGTGCTTTTCGCAGTGCATTATCAAGAGCGTTAACTGGTCCATCTCCTTCGGCTGCTGTATGTTCAATTTCTCCATTAACTTCTATTTTCAAAACAGCTTCTGCTTGTTTATGTTCTTCGTTATCAAAAAAAGTATAGACTTTAGAATCTATCGTTTTGAAGAAGGGGGAAAATTCATTTTTTTCATTCATTAGAATTAATTCAAAAGAAGCTTCTGCTCCATCAAATTGATATCCTTGAAATTCAAGCTGCTTAATTTTTGATACTAATTTTTTACTAAATTCAGTTGTTTCATCTATTTCAACGCCAAGTTCTTTTGCTTTATATTTTATATTACTTTGGCCAGATAAATCTGAGACAAGAACTCTTTGTGAATTTCCAACAAGTTTCGGGTTAATGTGTTCATACATTTTACTATCCTTCAAAACTGCACTTACATGTATTCCACCTTTATGAGCAAAAGCAGATTTTCCTACAAATGGTGCTCTAGAATTTGGATTTAAATTCATCATTTCTGAAATAGAATGTGACAATAAAGTTAATGTGTTTAAGTTTAATTCTTTTTTTGTTTTGTAATTCATTTTGAGTAAGAGATTTGGAATAATACTAATGAGATTAGCATTTCCGCATCTTTCTCCAACACCATTAATGGTTCCTTGAACATGCACAGCACCATTTTCGATTGCTATAAGCGAATTTGCTACTGCTAAATCACCATCATTATGAGCATGAATTCCTAAAGGTGTTTTTATTTCCTTTTTTACTTTTTGTATAGCGTATATAATATCTGAAGGTAATGAACCACCATTAGTATCACAAAGAACTATAGTTTCAGCACCAGCATTTTCAGCAGCTTTCAACATTTTGATAGCAAAATTTTCATCATCTTTAAATCCATCAAAAAAGTGCTCGGCATCAAAAATTACTTTAACACCTTGAGACTTTAAATAAGATACTGATTTATAAATCAATTCTGCATTTTCATCATCGGTTAGACCAAGACTTTTTTCACTATGAAATTTCCATGTTTTACCAAAAATAGAAACATAAGGTGTCTCTGCTTTTAAAAGTGCCTGAAGATTTGGATCATTTTCAATTTTATTTGGATATCTGGCCGTTGAACCAAATGCACATAATTTTGTGTGAATGAATTTTTCATTTTTAATTGTTTGAAAAAATTCAGCGTCTCTTGGATTACTACCAGGCCAACCTCCTTCAATAATATCGATTCCAAATTCATCTAATTTATGACAGATTTGAATTTTATCTCGGACGGTTAAGCTTATTCCTTCTCCTTGTGTTCCATCTCTTAATGTTGTGTCAAATAGTTCAACTAAATTATTCATTTTTACCTCTAAATCATTTTATTTTTTCTTGCGTAATTAAATAATCCACCACTTTCAACAATTTCAAAAACACTGCCGAGTGGTTTTAATTCATATTCATTGTTGTCAGAAATATTTTTTAAGGTATTTTTGTTTATATCAATTTCTAATTCGTCACCTGTTTTGATTTTAGTATTAAGTTTCTCTATTGATTCCAAAGGAATTAAGAAACCACCATCAACAGAATTTCTGTAAAAAATTCTTGCATATGATTCAGCGATAATTGCTTTAACACCAGCAACATTTAATGCAAGTGGTGCATGTTCTCTTGAAGAACCACATCCGAAATTTGTTCCACCAATTATTATTGAATATTCTGATTCGGTATTATCGCCTTTGATAAATGAAATATTTCCATTTGGTAAACCAGCTTTTTCAATTGGAACTCCTGAAAGAGCGAAGTGTCCATACATTTTCAATTCATCTGGAATGCTTGTACTGTAAACCAAATGTTCAGCGGGAATAATTTGATCTGTATCTATATTATTACCGAGAACGTAAGCATTTCCTTTAATAATTTTTTCCATTTTCAACCTATAAATAATTTCTTGGATCAGTAATAAAACCATTGATTGCACTTGCGGCAACTGTAAGCGGAGATGCTAAATAAACTTCAGATTTTTTGCTTCCCATTCTTCCGGGGAAATTTCTGTTTGTTGTTGAAATTACAACATCGCCGTCAGAACTTCTTCCAATTGTATCAGATGGTCCACCAAGACAAGCAGCACAGGAAGACTCGGCAATTGTGCAACCAGCATTTTCAAATATATTCTTTAAAGAAATTCCATTATGGGTTTCTATTTCTAATTGTTTTGTAACCTGAGTACTTGCAGGAACAACAAAGGTAGGTACCTTAACATCATTTCCAAAAAGTATTTTTGCAGCTAATTGAAAATCTGTAATCTTTCCACCTGTGCATGAACCGATATAGCACTTTGTAAGTTTTGTGCCTTCAACATTTTTAACAATATCCCTGTTATCCGGACTGTGTGGTTTTGCAACAGTTGGTTCTATTTTAGCAACATCATATTTATAAGCTGAATAATATTTTGCATCGTCATCAGAGTAGAATTCATCGTAACTATAAATGCCAATTTCATTCAAGTAATTTCTTGTAATATTATCAACCGAGATAATTCCATTCATTCCACCGGCTTCAATTGCCATATTGGTTAAAGTCATTCTTTCATACATATTCATTTGATGAATTGCTTCACCGTCAAATTCCATTGCTCTGTATGTTGCACCATCAGTTGTGATATCTCCAAGAATTTGAAGTATTAGATCTTTTGCAGTTAAATAATTTGGTAACTCACCATCAAAAATAAATTTCATTGATTCAGGCACTTTTTCCCAAATTTTTCCTGTGCCAAGAATAAAAGCTGCATCTGTATTTCCAACACCAGTTGCAAACATTCCAAATGCACCGCTTGTGCACGTATGTGAATCAGTGCCAATCAATACTGTTCCAGGAACATTAAAACCTTCTTCTGCCAGAGCAATATGACAAACACCTTTATATCTTTCAGTACCAACATCGTAGTAATTAGGTAATTGATGTTCATTTGCAAATTGACGAAGTACATCAACATTTCTGTTTGCGTGAACATTTTTGGTAAAGATATAATGATCAGGAAAAATTACAAGTTTTTCTTTGTTCCAAATTTTAGCTTTATCACCAAATTCATTTTTCCAGATAGCAATTGTTGGCGGACCACAAACATCATGAGTCATTAAAACATCAACATCCAACCAAACACTTTCTCCGGGAGTTAAGTTTTTTCTATGTGAGTTTTTTTCAAAAATTTTTTCAGTAATAGTTTTACCCATAATTATCCTTTACTTATTTGATTGAGAATTCATTTTCAGAAATTTCAATTTTCTTATTTGTTGAAGAAATAAAATGATTAAGAGCCTGCAAATATGCTTTTGCACTTGCTTCAATTATATCTGTAGATGTTCCTCTTCCATGAAAAGAAATTTCATTTTCCCGAATACGAACAATAGCTTCACCCATTGCCTGCCTTCCTGATGTAACAGAACGAACTGAATAAGATTCTACAACTGGTTTTATTCCTAATGCTCTTTCGATAGCATTAAAAACTGCATCAACCGGTCCATCTCCAGGTGATGACTCTTGTAATAATTTTTCTCCAAATTGAATTTGAACTGTTGCTGTTGGAATAGTTCCTGTGCCTGCATTGACGTGCATATACTTTAAATCGAATAATTCTTCTTCTTTATAAATTTCATCGCCCATTAATGCTCGCAAATCTTCATCAAAAACTTCTTTCTTTTTATCAGCAATTTCGAGAAACATTTCGTAAACTTTTTGCAATTCATTTTCATCAGGATGATAACCAAGTTCATTTAATCTTGCTTTTAATCCATGACGACCACTGTGTCTTCCTAAAACTATTTTTGTTTTATTTACACCAACAGTTTCAGGAGACATAATTTCGTAAGTCTCTCTGTTTTTCAACATTCCATCTTGATGAATTCCACTTTCATGAGCGAAAGCATTTTCACCAACAATTGCTTTGTTTGGTTGGACAATTATTCCAGTAAAAGCAGAAACCATTTTACTTGTGTTATAAATTTCTGATGTATCAATATCTGTGTAAAAATTATTGATGTCATTCCGAACTTTTAACGCCATTACAATTTCTTCTAAAGATGCATTACCGGCACGCTCACCAATTCCATTAATTGTACATTCAACCTGACGAGCACCGTTTTGTATTGCTGACAATGAATTTGCAACTGCTAAACCTAAATCATTATGGCAATGAACGCTGATAATTGCTTTATCAATATTTTTTACTCTTTTCTTTAATTCTAAAATTTTGTTTCCAAATTCAGATGGAAAAGTATAACCGGTTGTATCCGGAATATTAATAGTTGTTGCGCCAGCTTCAATTGCTATTTCGATTACATCTGCTAAATAACCGATATCGGTTCTACCAGCATCTTCAGCGGAAAACTCAACGTCGTTACAAAATGTTTTAGCATAAGCAACTGCATCGTAAGACATATTCAAAATAGTTTTTCTTTTTTCTTGAATTGTTGAACCATATTTAACATCACCAAATTTTCCAAGAATATGATAATCTGATGTGCTAGAGAATGTATGTATTCTTGGATGTTTTGCATTTCGCAGCGCATCGAATGCAGTTTTAATATCTATTTCTTTTGCACGAGCAAGCGCTGCTATAATAACTTCAGACTCATCCGCAATTCTTTTTACAGCATCAAATTGTGATGGAGATGAAATTGGAAATCCAGCTTCAATTACATCAACTTTGAGTTTAGCAAGTTGACGAGCAATTTCAAGTTTTTCATAAACATTTAAAGATGCACCTGGGGATTGTTCACCATCTCTTAATGTTGTATCGAATATTATAATTTTTTCTTTCATATAATTTTCTCCTTAAAGAGTGAAAACTCCAAGTCCTTGTTCATGAAAAACTTCCAGAAAATTTCTAATTACTATTTCAGTCATCTCAGTTGTTGAAACGAGTTTATCACCTTCATTAAAAATATCTTTTGTTCTATACCCTTGTGATAAAGTTTTATTAATTGCTATTTCAATAAGTTCACTTGCCTTTTTCATCTGAAAAGAATAATTAAACATCATAGCAATTGAGGAAATTGAGGCTAAAGGATTAGCTAAATTTTTGCCTGCAATATCTGGGGCACTTCCATGAACTGGTTCATACAATGCATATTTACTTCCTAAACTTGCTGAAGGAAGCATGCCTAAACTTCCAGTTATCATTCCTGCAATGTCGCTTAAAATATCGCCAAATAAATTTGAAGTAAGAATGACATCAAACTGTTTGGGGTTACGAACAATTTGCATTGCTGCATTATCAACATACATATGTGTAAGTTCAACATCCTGATAATCTTGATGAACTTTAATTACAATGTTTCTCCAAAATTGAGATACTTCAAGAACATTAGCTTTGTCAACAGAAACAACTTTTCTGTTTCTTTCTCTTGCCAATGAAAATGCAATTTTAGCTATACGTTCAACCTCTTCTTTTTTATATATCATTGTATTAAAACCTTTTTCATCATCATAACCACGTGGCTCACCAAAATAAATTCCACCTGTTAATTCACGTAAAACAATAAAATCAACATCTTGCAGAACTTCTTTTTTTAATGAAGAAGAATCAATTAATGGCTGATAAATTTTTGCTGGACGAATGTTGGCGTAAAGACCAAGAGCTTTTCTAAGTTTTAATAAAGCTGCTTCTGGCTTTAAATTATGTGGTAGAGATTCCCACTTAGGTCCACCAACAGCACCAAGAAAAACTGCATCGGCATCGTAACAAGCTTGCAAAGTTTCATCAGTTAAAGGTGAACCAAATTCATCATAAGAAGAACCACCAATTAATTTTTGGTTAATAATTAATTCAACATTGAAATGTTCGGCAACTACTTTTGCAACGCTCATTGCAGCATTGCCAACTTCAATTCCAATTCCGTCTCCGGGTAAAAAAGCAATTTTGTACATTCATTCACCTATTTTTTTAACCAACTCATCATACTGCGAAGCTTTGAACCAACAACTTCGATTGGATGATTTTTATTTTCTTCTCGCAGTTTATTAAAGTTCTTAGAGCCAGAGTTGTATTCATTCAACCATTCGTTTGCAAATTTTCCACTTTGAACTTCATCGAGAATTTTTTTCATTTCTTTTTTTGTTTCTTCTGTTATTATTCTTGGTCCACGAGTCATACCGCCATATTCAGCTGTATCGCTAACAGAATAATTCATTCGTGAAAGACCACCTTCGTAGTAAAGATCAACTATTAATTTCATTTCGTGCATGCATTCGAAATAAGCAAGTTCCGGTGGATAACCTGCTTCAACAAGAGTTTCAAAACCAGCTTTAATTAATTGAGCCGAGCCGCCACAAAGAACTGCTTGCTCTCCAAATAAATCTGTTTCAGTTTCATCTTTAAAGTTTGTTTCAATTACACCAGCACGAGTTCCACCAATTCCTTTTGCCCAAGCAAGAGCTAAATCTTTCGTATTACCAGATGGATCCTGATAAACTGCAATTAAACAAGGCACACCGCTTCCTTCCTGAAAAGTTCGGCGAACTAAATGCCCCGGACTTTTTGGTGCAATCATCATAACATTAACGTCGGCAGGAGGAACGATTTGTTTGTAATGAATATTAAAGCCATGACCAAAAGCAAGAGTATCACCTGATTTTAGGTTTGGTGCAATTTCTTCATCATAAACTTTTTTCTGATTTTGATCCGGGAGTAAAATCATAATAACGTTAGAAGATTTTACGGCTTCGGCAACAGATTTAACTTCTAAACCACCGGCTTTAGCTTTTTCAACTGATGGAGAATTTTCTCTTAAACCAACGCAAACATTCATTCCACTTTCTTTTAGATTTAATGCATGAGCATGTCCCTGGCTTCCAAATCCAAGAACAGCAATTTTTTTATCTTTTAATAAATCCAGATTTGCATCGCTATCATAATATATTTTCATTTTAGTGTTCCCTTTTTATGTTGTTAAATTTTTTTCTTTTTTTATTTTTATTTGTTCACCACGTTTGAGTGCAACAATTCCACTGCGAGCTATTTCTTTGATTCCAAATGCTGAAAGAAGATTAATTGCTGCATCAATTTTATCAGGTGGACCTGTTATTTCTAAAGTCATTGTGCGACCTGTAATATCAACAATATTACCTCTAAAAATGTCGTTGATATTTTTTATTTCTTCCATTGAGCCTTTTGGAACTGAAACTTTTATCAGTGCTAATTCCCTTTCAATATGTGGTGAACCAGTTAAATCAACAACTTTTATTGTATCAATCAATCTATTTAATTGTTTGACTATCTGATCAATTATTTTATCATCACCTTCTGTAACAATTGTCATTCTGGAAATTTCTTCAATTTCTGTTTCACCAATTGATATACTGCGAATATTAAAACCTTTTCCGCTGAACATAGTTGCTACACGGTCGAAAGCACCAAAATGATTTTCAACTAAAATTGATATTGTATGTTTTTTCATTATATCATCCTCTTTGGATTTAATCTTTTTACCATCATATCAGAAATTGAAGCACCACTTGGAATCATTGGAAAGACCATATCTTCTTTTACAACTCTAAATTCTATCAACACTGGTCTGTCATTTATTGACATTGCTTTATCTAAAAGAGATTCAACTTCTTTTGGATTATCTGTTGAATAAGATTCAATTCCGAATGCTTGTCCAACTTTTACAAAATCGGGATTACTACTGCCTAAATCTGTAAAGCTATATTTTTCCTGATGAAATAACTCTTGCCACTGACGCACCATTCCTAAAAATAAATTATTAAGAATGAAAATTTTCAAAGGCAATCTATTATAAACAGCAGTTATTAATTCTTGAATATTCATTTGGAAACCACCATCACCACTAATTGAAACAACAGTTCTATCTTTAACAGCAAAAGCAGCACCAATAGAAGCAGGTAACGAAAAACCCATTGTACCTAATCCACCACTTGTAATATTTGATCTTGGGTGATTGTATCTATAGTATTGAGCAGTCCACATCTGATGTTGACCAACATCCGTAACAACAACAGCATCACCGTTAGTTTTTTCAAATATTTTTTCAATAACAAATTCGCTTCTTAAGTGGCCATCATTTTTTTCATAATCTAATGGGCATTCATTTTTCCACTCTTCAATTTGTGCAAGCCATTCCGAAGTATCTGGTGGATTAATCATTTCAGCTGCTAATTCAGCAAGTACATGTTTTACATCACCAACTATTGGAAGATCGACAACAACATTTTTATCAATTGCAGTTGGATCAATATCAACATGAATTTTATAAGCTTTAGTACAAAAAGTCTCAACCTTACCAGTAACTCGGTCATCAAATCTTGCCCCGAGAGAAACTAAAACATCACAATTATCAACAGCACGATTTGCCCAGTATGTTCCATGCATACCTAACATACCAAGTGAAAGTGGGTCAGTGCCAGGGAAAGCACCCAAACCTTGTAAAGTCATAGTAACTGGTAATTTGTTTTCACGGGCAAAAATTTTAAGTTCTTCTGAACTACCTGACATAATAACACCACCACCAACATAAAGCAATGGTCTTTTTGCTTTTGAAATTACTTCTGCAGCTTTTTTAATTTGATTACTATTTCCTTTGTAGGTTGGTTTATAACCACGAATATCAACTTCTTCGGGATATTTGAATACACATTTAGAAACAATAACATCTTTTGGCAAATCAACAACAACAGGTCCCGGTCTTCCTGTTGATGCAATATAAAAAGCTTTTTTAATTGTTGAAGCTAATTCTTTAACATCACGAACAAGAAAATTATGTTTTGTAATTGGTCTTGTTATACCAACGATATCAGCTTCTTGGAATGCATCGTTACCAATAAGATGAGATGAAACTTGTCCTGTAAAAACAACAATAGGTACAGAATCCATATAAGCATCTGCAATTCCTGTTACTGTGTTAGTTGCACCAGGGCCTGAAGTAACTAACACAACGCCAACTTTACCACTTGCTTTTGCATAACCTTCAGCAGCATGCACCGCACCTTGTTCATGGCGAACTAAAATGTGTTTAAGAAAATCAACATCGTAAAGATGTTCATAAATTTTTAGTACGGCACCGCCGGGGTAGCCAAAAATATATTCAACATTTTCTTTTCTAAGACATTCAAAAAATATTTCTGCCCCACTCATATAGTTTGGATCATTTTTCATTATAACTCCTAAAAATTAGTTTTTAAAATCGCACCTCGATTTGCAGAAGTTACCATCTTGCTGTAACGAGCAAGATAACCTTTTGTAATTTTTGGTTTAAACTCTGGCAACAATGAAATTCTTCGCTGAATCTCTTCATCAGAAAGTTGAACATTTAATTTTCTATTGGGAATATCAATTTCAATAATATCACCATTATAAAGAGCTGAAATTGGACCGCGTTCAGCAGCTTCCGGAGAAACATGACCAATACATGCACCACGTGTACCTCCAGAAAATCTTCCATCTGTAATTAATGCAACTTTATCTCCAAGTCCTTGCCCCATAATTGCAGAAGTTGGTGTTAACATTTCAGGCATTCCTGGTCCACCTTTTGGACCTTCGTAGCGAATGACTACAACATCACCAGCTTTGACATCACCTTTTAGAATTTTTTCAACAGCTTCTTCCTGAGATTCATATATTTTTGCCGGACCGCAAAACTTCATTAATTTTTCATCTACGGCACCTGTTTTAACAATTGAACCATCTGGTGCTAAATTTCCAAATAAAATTGCAAGCCCACCTTTTTGAGAATATGGATTTTCAATTGAGCGTATGACTTCAAAATCTTTAATTTCTGCATCAGAAATATTTTCACCTAAAGTTTTTCCGGTTACTGTTAAAGCAGATTCATCTAATAAATTTAATTTTGTTAATTCTTTTAAGATTGCAGAAATTCCACCAGCACGGTCAACATCTTCTATATGAACATTTCTGGAAGCAGGACTAACTTTACATAGATAAGGTGTTTTCTCTGAAAGTTCATTAAGTAAATTAAGGTCTAACTTTAATCCAGCTTCTTCAGCAATTGCAAGAGTATGAAGAATTGTATTTGTACTTCCCCCCATCGCCAAATCAAGAGTAAAAGCATTTTTGAATGAATTTAAGTTGAGAATTTTACTTGGACGAATATCATTTTCAACGAGATATAAAATTTGTGAGGCAGCTTTTAAGGCAAGTTCTTTTCTTTTGGGATCAATTGCTAAAATTGTTCCGTTGCCTGGCAATGCCATTCCAAGTGCTTCACACAAACAATTCATTGAATTAGCAGTGAACATACCAGAGCAAGAACCACAAGAAGGACAACTATAATTTTCAAGAAGTTTTAATTTATCATCATCAATTTCACCAGTGCTGTATTTACCAACACCTTCAAACACGGAAATAAGATCAACTTTTTCACCGGTAGGTAGTTTACCGGCTTTCATTGGACCGCCAGAAATAAAAATAGTTGGAATATCAACACGAGCAGCAGCCATCAACATACCAGGCACAATTTTATCACAATTTGGAATGCAAATTAATCCATCAAGTCTGTGTGCTTCTACAACAGTTTCAACACTATCGGCAATTAATTCTCGACTTGCCAAAGAAAATCTCATTCCTAAATGCCCCATGGCTATTCCATCATCAACACCAATGGTATTAAATTCAAATGGTACACCACCTGCTTTTCTTACTGCATCTTTAATTAATTTTCCAAATTCCTGAAGATGAACATGGCCTGGTATTAAATCTATATAAGAATTGGCAATTCCTATGAATGGTTTGTTAAAATCATCATCATTTTGAATTACTCCGGTAGCTTTTAATAAACTACGATGTGGAGCTTTGTCGAAACCTTTTTTAATTAAATCTGATCTCATATTTTCCTCAAAAAAATCTTCAGATATAACTTTAGGGCTTCGGTCAATCCCGAAATCTAAATTTTATTTTATGATGTGATTTTGGGATTGACCAAATATTCTAGTTTAGAATAATTCCTAGAATAATTAGAATATTGATAATCCCTAGAAGTGTAATTTCTGAAGAAAGGTTAAAAGATAAAGACGCAAAATTTTTAACTCGACTAGATTCGAGTAAATTCAAGTTTGTTATATTTTGCATCAACTTTTTCAAGTGTTCGTAAATTTTTGATTCCAATATAATGTCTGAATTTCACTATGTCAATAGTAGCAAGAATAATTTTTTATAATTTTTCATTTTAATGCATAATTATACATTTATTAATGCCCCCAAATATCTCTATCAAGGCTTCTGTATTGAATAGCTTCAGAGACATGATTTGCAAGTATTGATTCAGAATTATCTAAATCAGCAATAGTTCTTGATACTTTCAAAATTCTATCATAAGCTCGAGCTGAAAGACCTAATCTATTCATTGCCAATTTTAACAAATCTTCGCTTGATTTATCTAACTGGCAAAATATTTTAATTTCTTTAGTTGTCATATCAGCATTTTTGAATACGTGTTTTATTTCTTTAAATCTTTCCTGCTGAATTTTTCTTGCAAGAATTACACGCTTTCTAATTTCAGAAGATCTTTCACCAGATTGTTTTGATGCTAATTCATTAAACTTAACTGCAGGTACTTCAATGTGTATATCAATTCTATCTAAAAGAGGCCCACTAATTTTTGCCATATATTTTTGAATCATGGTAGTATTACAAGTACATTCATGATATGGATCTGTAAAATAACCGCAAGGGCATGGATTCATAGCAGCCGCAAGCATAAAATTAGCTGGAAATTCTATAGACATTTTTGAACGGCTTACTGTAACTTTATAATCTTCTAATGGTTGACGCATTACTTCGAGAACATTTTTTTTAAACTCTGGTAACTCATCTAAAAACAAAACTCCATGATGTGCAAATGAAACTTCTCCAGGTCTTGGAAAAGAACCACCACCAATTAATGCTGCATCGCTTACGGTATGATGTGGACTTCTGAAAGGTCTTTCTGTAATTATTGCTTTATCTTTTGGTAAAATTCCAGCAACTGAATGAATTTTTGTTGTTTCGAGTGCTTCTTCAAAAGTCAAAGGTGGAAGTATAGTTGGTAATCTTTTTGCGAGCATAGTTTTTCCACTACCAGGAGGGCCAATCATAATAATATTATGGCCACCTGCGGCAGCAATTTCTAAAGCACGTTTTACATTTTCTTGTCCTTTTACATCGGAAAAATCCAGGTGATATGTGTTAACCTCTGAAAACAATTTTTCTTTATCTGTAATAACAGGTTCAAATTTTTTTTCATCCTTTAAAAATTCAATTACTTCATTTAAAGTGTTCATTCCATAAACATTAATTCCATCAACTATAGAAGCTTCATTAACTGACTCGGCAGGAATAATAATATTTTTAATATCTTTTTTATTAGCCTCAACGGTAATTGGTAATGCACCTTTAATTTTTCTAAGTGTCCCATCAAGGGAAAGTTCGCCAAGTAATAAAGTTTGTTCTATTTTGTCTGAACTAAAAATTTCAGTTGCTAATAAAATTCCAATAGCGATAGGTAAATCAAAAGAACTACCTTCTTTTTTAATATCAGCAGGAGCTAAATTAACAGTAAGTTTTCTGTGTGGTAGAACTATACCAGAATTTTTAATTGCTGCTGTAACTCTTTCTTTACTTTCTTTTACTGCATTATCTGGAAGACCAACAATTGAAATAGAAGGGATATTATTTTCGCTATGTGTTTCGACTTCAACTACATAGGCATCGATACCTATTGTTGCCCCAGAAAAAACTTTTGAAAACATTAAAGAACGCCCCAAGATTTTTTTTGCAAAGTAATAAAAAGAAAATTTTAAAACAAAAAACCCCGCAAAAGCGGGGCTAAAATTTGTTTTAACTATGCCCGTGATTCAAGAACACTTACATATTTACGGTCATTTTTTTTGCGTTCGAATTTAACATAACCATCTATAGTTGAAAATAATGAATGATCTCCGGCAAGTTTAACATTTTTACCAGGGTGAAAGTTTGTTCCTTTTTGTCTGACTAATATAGAGCCAGCAGAAACAAATTCGCCGCCAAAAGCTTTTACTCCAAGATATTGTGGATTGCTATCGCGACCGTTTCGAGATGAACCTTGACCTTTTTTATGTGCCATAAAATTTCCTCCGGTTACTAAGCTATTTTAGTAACTTCTATTCTTGTTAATTGTTGTCTATGACCTCTTTTTCTTTTATAAGAGATACGAATTTTTTTCTTGAAAACAATTACTTTGTCATCTTTTGTATGTTCAAGAACTTTAGCATAAACTTTAACATCGTTTAAAGTTGGAGCACCAATTTTAGTACTATTTTCGTCACCATATAACAAAACTTTGTCGAATACAATTTCTGAATCAGGTTCAGCTTTTAAAAGTGGAACATAATATTTTGTTTTTTCAGTAACTTTAAATTGTTGTCCAGCTATATCAACAACTGCAAACATTCTTCCTCCAATACTTCAAAATTTTGAGGCGTAAATATATGGAATAGCTTTTTAGCTGTCAACAAATGATTCAAATAATTATTTAATTTGAATTTTCACTTTTTCAATCGAAAATAAAATTTTGAACCATTGTTAAGCTTACTTTCAACATTGATTTTTGATTCGTGGGCTTCTAAAATATGTTTTACTATTGCTAAACCTAAACCGGTGCCTCCAAGATCGCGGGATCTATCTTTTTCAACCCGATAAAACCTTTCAAATATTCTTGGCAGGTCTTCAGGTGAAATTCCTAATCCGGTATCTTGTACATAAACTATTGCATTATTTCCTTCTTCAATAACACCGATTTCTATATTTCCTTTTTCGGTATATTTAATTGCATTAGTAATTAAGTTTACCATTACCTGTCTTAATCTGTTTTTATCACCAAATAGTTCTAATTTTTCGTTGAATGAGTGTAAAAATATTTTCAGTCCTTTTGAGTCAGCTTGTTGATTGAATTCATTTACTAAGTTTTTTAAAAAATTATGTATGTTGAAGTAACGAAAACTCATTCTCATTTGTCCAGCTTCAATCATTGAAATATCAATTAGGTCATTTAGTAGAGTATTTAAATTGTTAGTGTGATTTAATGCTTTATTTAAGAATATTTTATTTACATTTTTATCTTCAATAGCACCATCTAAAAGAGTTTCTAAATAACCTTGAATTGTGAAAATCGGAGTTCTTAATTCGTGTGATACATTTCCTAAAAATTCAGTTCTTGCTTGTTCAAGTTTTTTCATGTTTTCAATAATATTATTCCAGCTATTAAGTGTCAGTATGATTTCTTCTTCTAAATTTTTTAAGGAGCTGGTTAGTTTAATTTCGTTAGGGTTTTTTATTTGATTGTTACGTATCTTTTTTATTACTTCTTTAATTTCATTTATTTCTTTATTTCTTTTATGATTTAAATAATAAAGTGTTACTGATAGAATAATTGAAATTATTAAAAAGTATATTGTTTTAAAATCTAACAAATAAATAGAAATTAAAAGAAATATTAATGTTATTAAATATAGATATTTATTTCTAAGATAATTTTTCAATTGACTCTCTGAATTTATATCCAATTCCTTTTATTGTTTCAATGTATATGGAGTATTCACCAAGTTTTTCTCTTATTTTTCTTATGTGAACATCAATTGTTCTATCAATAACAAAGACTTCATTTCCCCAAATTTCCTCTAAAATTTTTTTTCTTTTTAAAATTTTACCTTTGTTTTCTAAAAGTAACATCAACAATTCAAATTCTTTTTTTGGGAAAAAAACCTCTTTATCATTTATAAAAACCAAATACTTTTCTTTATCAATTTTAATGAATTCGTGTTGAATTATATTTTGATTTTTATTAGTTAATTCATTTTTACGAAGATTTGTTTTTATACGTGCAATAATCTTTTGAGGTGAAATTGGCTTAGTTATAAAATCTTCTGCACCAATATTTAAAGCAAATATTTCATCTTGTTCATTATTCTTTGCTGTTAAAAAAATAATCGGGATAGATTTATATTTTTCATTTTCTCTGATTTTTTTAAAAGTTTCATAACCATCAAGTTTGGGCATCATTACATCAAGGATTATTAAATCAGGATTCTCATTTAGTTTTTCTAAGGCTTCCAATCCATTGTTAGCAGTAATTACATTATAATTTTCCTTTTTGAGGTTATAGCTAATAATTTCAAGAATATCTTTTTCATCATCAACTAAAAGAATTTTAGTTTTCATTTTATTTCAATTTCTTTTTGAAGCTCTGCAGATTTATAAATTGTCTGAACAAGTTCCATTAAGAAAACAGAATCATCACAAGTAGAAATCATTCGTGAATTATCTCTGACTGCAGCAATAAAATGTTTTAATTCATTTTCAAATGATTTTTTATAGAGATCTTTTGTATTAGCAATTGGTAATGAATAGTCAACATGACCGCTTTCAAGTCTTTTATATGCACGAAGTGGATTTAAGTGAGCAGTTCCTTTTGAACCAAAAGATGCAAGATGGAATTTATCCCACTCAGCATGTAAACCCCAACTAACTTCAAAAGAAATAACTTTTCCATCTGTGAATCTTATAAATCCAATTGATGAATCTTCAACATTTTTTGTTGTATGATAAAAATTTTGAACTGAAACACTTTTTAATTGAGAATCGTTTGATATCCATAATGCTAAATCAAGAACAGGAACTCCTAAGTCTAACATTACACCACCACCCGAAATCTCTTTGTTAACAAACCATTTTTGATTGCTACTTTGTTTACGCAGCCAGCCACATCGAACGTAGAAAATATCACCAAGTTCACCACTATTAATTAAACTTCTCATTAACATTGTATCTGGACGGTAACGTAAATTCATACCAATCATTACTTGTTTTTTATATTTCTTTGCTGCCGCTTGAATTGCTTTTGCTTCTTCTAAATTTCTTGAAATTGGTTTTTCAATTAATACATCTTTTTTTGCTTTTAAACATTCAATTGCAATTTCAGAATGTGTATCTGTTGGTGTTGCAATTATTACTCCTTCAATTTCTTCTTTATCCAACATTTCTTTATAATCCGTGTAACTATTTTTAATACCATATTTCTCTGATATAATGTTAAGTCTATTTTTATTAATATCTGAAACAGCTACAATTTTAACATTACTCATTTTAGATAAAGCAGGAAGATGTGTTAATTGAGAGATACCTCCTAATCCAATTATTGCAATTTTTGTTTTATCCATAATTTTACTTTTGATTTATGAAATTTTTAATCTTGTTAATTATTCCTTGCGGATCTATTTCAAGAATGTTATGAAGCTCTGCTTGTGTTCCATGATCAATAAATTGATCAGGTAATCCTATTCTTAATATATCATTTTTTAATTTTCTGTCTGATAAAAATTCAATAATAGCTGTACCAAATCCACCAATTAAACTATTTTCTTCTAATGTAATAATTGTTTTGTGTTTATTTGCAATTTCTAATAATCTATTTTCATCAAGCGGTTTAATAAACCGCATGTTAATTAATTCTGTAGATACATTTTCTTCAATTAATTTTTCGTAAACTTTTTTGCCATATTGAACCATATTACCAACTGCTAAAATTGCCAAATCATCACCATCAGATATTTTTTCTGAACTCCCTATTTCAATTTCTTTAAATCCATTTTCTAATTCTACGCCAACTGCATTTCCACGTGGATAACGTATTGCAACAGGACCATTTTTATAATTAATTGCTGTGAACAACATATTTCTTAATTCAGCTTCATCTTTGGGAGCCATAATAACCATGTTTGGTATTACTCTTAAGTAAGATAAATCAAAAGCGCCGTGATGAGTTGGTCCATCTGCACCAACCAATCCAGCACGATCAAGAACAAAAACAACGTGTAATTTTTGTAATGCTACATCATGAATAATTTGATCATAAGCTCTTTGAAGAAAAGTAGAATAAATTGCAACAACGGGAATTACACCTTGAGTTGCTAACCCTGCAGCAAATGTAACAGCATGTTCTTCTGCAATACCAACATCATAGTATCTATCTGGAAATTCTTTTTGTAAGAAATCCATTCCTGTTCCATCTGGCATTGCAGCTGTTATGCCAACAACTTTTTGATTTTCACTAGCAATTTCAACTAATGCTTTTCCAAATATGGAAGTATATGAAGGAATTGATGAAGAAGCTTTTATAGCTTTACCAGTTGATTTATCGAATGGTGTTGCAGCATGATATCTTTGATTATGTTCTTCGGCTGGTGTATAACCTTTTCCTTTTTCTGTTAGAACGTGAACCAACATCGGGCCACTTAAATCTTTAATATGTTCAAACAGTTTAACAAGTTGTGAAACATTATGGCCATTAATTGGTCCGAAATATCTAAATCCTAATGCTTCAAATAGCATTCCGGGAGTAATAACAGATTTAATGCCACGTTCAAGTCGAAGAGCTGCTTTTCTAATTCTATCACCAAATTGATCTAGTTTTCCTGTCAAATCCCAAACGGCATCTTTTAATTTTTTGTATTCCGGATGAGCAATCATTTCGTTGAAGTAATTATGAATTTGCCAAACGTTTGGAGCAATAGACATACGATTATCATTCAGCACAACAATCAAGTTACTTTTGTTTAATCCAGCGTTATTCATAGCCTCGTAGGCCATACCACCAGTCATAGCGCCGTCACCAATAACAGCAACAACTTTTTTACCAAGTAAAAGAATTTTACTCGCTTCAGCCATTCCAAGTGCAGCGCTGATTGAAGTTGTAGCATGCCCAGCACCAAAAGTATCATATTCACTTTCACTTCTTTTCAAAAAACCACTTAATCCATTCAGTTGTCGAATGGTATGAAGTTGTTCTTTTCGTCCAGTTAAAATTTTGTGAGGATATGCCTGATGCCCTGTATCGAAAACGATTAAATCATTTGGAGTATCAAATACTTTATGAAGTGCAACTGTTAATTCAACGGCTCCTAAACCAGCACCAAAATGTCCACCTACTTGAGAAACTACATCAATCAAAAAATTTCTAACATCATCACATAATATTTTAAGTTCAGTTTGATTTAGCTTTCTAATATCTTTAGGATTATTGACTTTAGATAAAATAGAATATTTTGATGTGTCGATCATAAAATTTCCTCTTGTTACTTATTCTGTTTCAAGCTGCTTTTTTAATTGTGTGATTTTTATTTCAGCTTCTTTTAATATTGAGTAACAATTTTTTGCTAAAATAATTCCTTCTTCATATAGTTTTATGGAATCCTCAAGACTAACTTCTCCACTTTCAAGTAAGTTTGAAATTTCTTCAAGTCTTTTAAGTGAATTTTCAAAATTATTCTCTTTTTTCTTTGCCATTAATATTTATATCTCCATCGAAAAATTTTATTGTAAATGAATTTTGTTCGTTGAAATTTTTTAATCTTGGTATAACTTTATCATGTTGCACTATATATGAAAAACCTCTCTTTAAAATAGTATCAATATTAAACGAATTTAATTTGCTGTTTTGTAAATCTAAAATATGGAAATAATTTTTTACTTTTAGTGAGATTTCATTATTAAGTACATAAGTAAGATTATCTAAAGTCTGATAATGATTTTTTATTCGGTCTTCAGTTTGTTTGAAACCATAAGATTTAGTCCAATCATTAACTATTTCGTAGTATTCATTAATTTTTTCAGTGAGTATAAAATTCAAATCATTGATATATTGCTCAAGATAATTAAGGATATCATTTTGATTTGGAGTTGCTAATTCAATTGCTGCTGATGGTGTTGGAGCTCGTAAATCGGCTACATAATCTGCAATTGTAATATCAACTTCGTGTCCAACGGCGCTAATGATTGGAATAGCAGAATCAAAAATTGCACGGGCTACAATTTCTTCGTTGAAAGCCCATAAATCTTCAAGTGAACCTCCACCTCTTCCAACAATTATTAAGTCGACATTATTTAATTTGTTGAATAATTTAATTGAATTAACAATATCTTCAGCAGCACCTTCTCCTTGAACTTTAGTAGGAGATATAATAAGTTCAACTAAAGGAAATCTTCTTGCTGCTATACTAATTATATCTTGTAATGCTGCACCATCAATAGCTGTTACTATACCAATTTTAAGCGGGAATTGTGGAATTTGTTTCTTATGTTTTTCATCAAAAAGCCCTTCGGCTTCCAGTTTTTGTTTTAATTTTTCAAAAGCTGCCTGAAGTTCTCCAACTCCTGCAACTTTCATACTTTTAACGTCAATCTGATAATTACCTCTTGGCGGGTAAACTGTAATTCTACCTGTAACAATTATTTTCATTCCATCTTGTGGTGTAAAAAAGACATAGCTATTTAATCCACGCCACATCGTGCAATTAATTTGTGCATTATTATCTTTCAATGTGAAATACCAATGACCAGAAACATGCTGTTTAAAGTTTGATATTTCACCAATTACATTAACATCAAAAAAATTATTTTCTAATGTTTCTTTTATTTGACCTGTAATTTCGCTTACCGATAGTATGTTATTCATTTTCTATAAGTTTAATGAGAAAAAGTTTGAATATAATCCGACTGAAAATTCATAAAAGTCTTTCATATTTTTTTGGGATGGAACATTATATCTATATCGAGTAAAAAAAGTAAAAATATTTTTTATTTGAAAAAGTCCAAGTGAAAGTTCAAGACTAATTCCATTATAACCTTTTAAATTGCTTAGGTAAGAAACTCCTGTTGAAATGTATTTAATTTCATTCGGTTGAAATAAATGTTTATATCCAAATCGAATAATATTTTTTCTTTCAGATTTGAGATAATGAGAATATTCAAAAGAAATGTAGCCTTGAGGGTAATTATAACCTATTCCATAAAAATTATATAAAGGAATTTCTTTGCTTAAACCCCAATATTCTTTACCATCAATAAAAGCATATTCAAATGTTGGAATTGCGAAAACAATTCCACCAATACATAATTGAGTATAATCAAATTCTTTAGTTTCTTTTATAATAATATCTTGAGGTAATTCAACAAAATAATTTTCACTTGTATAAATTTTATTTTCTTTTGATATAAAGTTTATTTGATAAGTAATAATGTTACTAATGAAATCTTTTTCATTCAGTTCAATGTCAATTTTATGAAGATCTGTATATTCATTTGAAACTTGATAGCTATTTAATTTATTTATTTTAACACTTGTTTTACAACTATCTGAAGTGCTAAACGAAAGAATAAATTTGTGTGGTTTTTCTGGTGTTATGTAAGAATCAATTATAAAAACATCAAATGGAATGTTTGTTTGTTCTTCTTGCGCATAAATATTTGCCGAAATAACAATTAATAAATAAATTATTTTTTTCATGGTTCTTTTTTTTGATTTTAAAAATAATTCTTTTTCAATTAATTAATATCAAACTATGGTAAAATGATTTTATTATATTTGCAGCATCCAAAAATAAAATGAGTTATAAATTGAATATATTAATTTCAAACGATGATGGTATTAATTCACCAGGACTGCTAGCTCTTGCAAAAGAACTTAAAAAAGTTGGGAATGTAATAATTGTAGCACCTTTAACAGAGCAAAGTGCTGTTGGTCATGCAATTACAATGAAATATCCATTGCGTGTTACAGAAATTTTCAAAGATGGAGAGTTTTTTGGTTATGCAGTTGATGGTACACCTGCAGATTGTATAAAAATGGGTATTAGAAATATATTAAACGAAACCCCTGATATAGTTGTTTCTGGAATAAATATTGGTTCAAATGCGGCAATAAATATAATTTATTCAGGTACTGTTTCAGCCGCACGCGAAGCTGCAATTATGGATGTACCTGCAATTGCTGTTTCTGTTGCCAGTCATAATGCAAAGCATTTTGATTTTGCTGCAAAATTTTCTGCGCAACTTTCACAATTAGTTGTAAAAAATGGATTACCAAAGGGAACTTTGCTAAATGTTAACGTTCCAGATTTACCGGGAAATCAAATTCAAGGTGTTTTAATAACTTTTCAAGGTAAATCGAAATGGGATGATGTTTATGAAGAGAGGATTGATCCTTATGGGAATAAATATTATTGGCTGACAGGTAAATTAATTGAAACCGATAAAGATCTTAAACAAGATCATTTTGCTCTAAAAAACAATTACGTTTCTGTTACTCCCATTCATTTTGACTTAACTGATTATAAGACTTTCGAAACTTTAAAAAATTGGAATATTGAAAATTTCAAAAAATAATTTTGATGATATATCTTTTAGCATTCTCTAATTTCAATTTAATAGTTAAAGGAAATTCAATTTTCCTTTTCTCTTTTATTCTGTTATCAATTCTATTTTCAATATTTATTTATAAATATACTATCCCAAATATTTCGACACTGCAAAAAATATTTTTCACATCTTTAAGAAGTATAATTTTTATAATTATATTTTTTTTATTGTTCGAATCTACGATTAGTTTAATCTATAAATATGAAAATAATAAATTAACTTATTTACTAATAGATAATTCAAATTCTATTGTAATAAAAGATAGTTCAAAAACAGTCTCGAAAATAAATTCATTTACAAATTATTTAACAAGCTTAAAAAATAATAATATTGCAATTTTTTCTTTTGATAATAATGTTAAACAAATTGATGATAATTCATTATTAAATTTTAATGCACAAGGAACAAATTTATCGTCTCTTTATGATCATCTTGCTAAAAACAAAAATGAAATAGAAAATGCTGTAATTATTAGCGACGGGAATTTAAATCAAGGCGAAGATCCAATTAACAAATTCGAAAATTTGGGTTTTCCAATTTTTACAATAGGCGTTGGTGATTCAACAATTTCCAAGAATGTTGGAATTAATAATATTCAACACAGCAATTTTGTTTTCTTTAATAAAGATATTGTCATTTCAGTTGTAATTTTGAACAAAGGCTATGAAAACAAAAAATATAATATTAAACTGTACGAAGAAGATAAATTAATTTTACAAAAAAGTGATCAACTTAATTCTTCAGGTTTTAATAAAATTATTTTAAAATTTAAACCAAGTAAAATTGGTGAGGTTAAATACAAAATTGATATTGATAAATATAGTGGAGAGGATTCATTTAGCGACAATTCAAAAATATTTTTTATAAATGTTTTATCAAATAAATTTAAGATCGGATTAGTTTCAGACGTACCAAGTAATGATTTAACTGTTATATCAAATGCATTAAAGAATGATGAAAATTATAAGGTTATAAAGTTTTATAAAATCAATGAATTAAAATCGTGGATTGAACCCACCAATACTCCACTTGATAGTATTGATATTTTCTTTTTTATAAACTTTCCTTCTAAAACAACAAAACAAAGCGATCTTGATTTATTTTATAATCAAATTAAAAAAGGAAAACCATTTTATATTTCTATTTCAAATTATACAGACTTAGAAAAGCTTAAATATTTTTCAACTAACTTACCAATTACAATAAAATCATATTCTAATGAATCACAAAAAGTTCGACCTGAAATTTTACAAAATGTTTTTATATCAAATTTTTCTCAAGTTAGCAGCAGAACAGATATTTGGAATAAATTAGCACCAATTGACCAACTTAACTTTAATTTCACTCTCAAAACAGAAAGTAAACCAATAGTTAATTCTATATTTAGAAATACTGATTTGAACAAACCCATGATGATAATTCGTAATATCGGGAATGAAAGATCATTTCTTTTCAATGGATATAATTTTTGGTATTGGCAGTTTCAAATTTCAGAACTAAATAAAGATTTTTTTTCAAATTTTATAATTGAAATAGCTAAATGGTTAAGTCAGACGAAAAACAAAAATTATTTTTCTATAAGAACAAATAAAAAAAGCTATTCACAAAATGAAGAAGTAGAATTCTACGCTGAACTTTACGATCAATCGTTTAATCCAATTGATACAAGCAAAATAAAAATTAAGATTAAAAACACAAATTCAGAAGTAGACTTAGTGCCGCAAGGTAATGGTATTTATTCTGGTAAATTTATTCCAAATACTAATGGAGAAATTTTGTTCGAAGCAATTAATTCATATTACAAAAACTCTTTTAATCATGTTACAAGTAGATTTTATGTTTCGAATATTCCAATTGAAAAAATTGAAACTAAATTAAACTCCAAATATTTAAAACGAATTTCATTTCAAACAAATGGTAAATATTTTTACATAGACAATGCAAAGAACATTGGTGATTTTATTTTTCATTCGCAGCCGACAAAAAATGAGATTACAATCAAAAAAGATTTTGAATTGTGGTATAATAAGTACATTATAATAGCATTAATTTTTCTTTTATCAATGGAATGGCTTTCAAGAAAATTATATGGAATGATTTAGATAATCTATGAATTATTTAAATTTCACCAAAAAAGAAAAAGTAAATTTTAAGTTGATTGATGATCAACATCAACATTTTTTTAATCTTATAAACAAACTGTACATTGCTTCAACAAATAATAATTTTAAAGAATCCACTCATTTGTTTAATGACCTTGTGATTTTTTTAAAGCTTCACTTTTCTACCGAAGAAAAATTAATGCTTGAAACAAAATATGAAGGTTATTACTCACATAAACTTGAGCACGACAGATACTTAATAAAATTAAATAATCTACAAAACAATTATTTGAATAATAACATCATACCTAGTATAGATTTTTTTGAAAGTATTAAAAACTGGTTTAAGAATCATCTTGAAATGAATGATAAAAAGATGGGTAATTATTTTGCCAAATTGGGAATTAAATAAAACAGTTAAAATAATTTTTGATTTTATTTTTCCAAGAATTTGTCTATCATGTAATGCAAAACTAAAAGTTCATGAAACGGTAATTTGTAATACATGTAAGAATACCATAAAAATCATTCCTCAAGAATTTCTTAAACTTGAATACTTAAAAAAATTTCACAACAATTTAATCATTGACGACTTTGAATCTTGTTTCTTATTTGAAAAAGAAAAAGTAATACAAAAGCTACTTCACTCATATAAATATGAAAATAAAATCTATGTCGGTAAATTTTTAGGTGATTTGATATATTATAATTTAGATAAATTTATCAAAGCATGGGATGCAGATTTAATTATACCAGTTCC
>CAZVBT010000057.1:0-4130 GCA_964625385.1 uncultured Melioribacter sp.
TATAAAAGAAACAATTGCAGTTAAAAGGACCATTGGCATGCTAAGACCATCGATACCTAAAAAGTAATCTACTTTTACATTGCCTAACCAAGAAATTCCAGTGATATAAATCCAACGGAATTTTTCAATAAATTGAAATGATTTTTCATCATAAACGCCAGCGGCATTATAATTATAATTTGCAAGTAAAATAATAGCAAGAACAACCTGAATCCCGGTAATAGCTAGTGTTAAATATTTAATTGATTTAGATTGTTCTTTAGGAATGAATAGAAGCAAGATCATTCCAATTATTGGTAAAAAAGTAATTAACGATAGAATTGGAAATCCAATCATAATAAATGACCTATTTTTTAATTTTTATCTAACTTGTTAAATTCAAAAAATATTTATTAAAATGGTTTAAAGAAAAACAAAAGTATTATAACAGCAAATACAACATAAACGATATAAGTTTGTACTTTACCAGTTTGTAATTTTCTGAAATTCAAACCAACAAAACCACTAAAGAAAGCGGAAAAATTAACTAAACCATCAACAACATAAGTATCAAAAAACCCACTTAATTTTGATGTAAATCTTGTTAACCATGCAGAACCATTAACTGCACCATCAACAATTTTTTGATCGAACCAGGATAAACCTTTACCTGTATTTAAAGTACCAGAAACAGCAGTAGCATCATATAATTCATCTAAATACCATTTATTTAAAGAGAAGTTGTATAGACCTTTAATTTTATCAGCGATTTTGTCAGCGTCCAATTTTTTCCAAGCATAAAACATAAATGCTAAAAGAATACCAAAACCAGCAATAGCAAGAGAAGCAAACATTGCTTTATAATGTGCCCAATGCATAGTTTCAGTATATTCTAAAGAATTAACAATTTCGCCATGTACATCAGCATTAACTCCATTATTTTCTTTTTCAAGCATAAAAGAAAATCTTGTTTCATCAGGTGTTACTTGATGAGGAGTTTTAACCCAACTCTTAAGAAACCACCCTTGATCGGCACCAATTGGATTTGGAGTGTACCAGATAAAAATTGAAAGAGCAGCTAAAATCAAAAGTGGAATAACCATTAGTTTTGGTGATTCGTGTGCATGATCAAATTTATGATGATCTTTTGGTTCACCATGAAAAGTTAATAATACTAATCTAAACATATAGAAAGCGGTCATTCCAGCAACAGTAAAAGCAATAATTGGAATTAACCAATGACCAGTTAATTTACCGAATGCAAGTGTACCAGCGAGAATTCCATCTTTACTTAAAAAGCCAGAAGTAAATGGAACACCAGAAATTGCAAGAGTTGAAATTAAAAATGTTGCATAAGTTAAAGGCATTTTCTTTTTTAATCCGCCCATATTTCTAATATCTTGTTCATGGTGCATAGCATGAATAACAGAACCAGAACCAAGGAACAAACAAGCTTTGAAGAAAGCATGAGTAACTAAATGAAAGAAAGCAAAGGTATAAGCACCAACGCCAAGAGACATAATCATATAACCAAGTTGGCTTACAGTTGAATATGCTAAGACTTTTTTAATATCATTTTGAGTAATAGCAATTGTTGCAGCAATAAAAGATGTAAAAGCCCCAACTACAGCAATTACAAGCATTGCATCAGCAGTAAGTAAGGCGAAAATTCTTGTAACTAAAAAAACACCGGCAGCAACCATTGTAGCAGCATGAATTAAAGCAGAAACAGGAGTTGGACCTTCCATAGCATCAGGTAACCAAACATGAAGAGGGAATTGAGCAGATTTACCTACGGCACCCATAAAAATTAAAATACCTGCTGCAGTAAGCCAAGCATTGCTTCCAAAAGGAATAACTCCATTTTTAATTTGCTCAAAGATAGTATCAAAAGTAAATGTATGATAATTTGTAAATAGAATTAAAATTCCAATAAACATTCCAATATCGCCAATTCTATTTACAATAAATGCTTTTTTACCAGCATCAGAAGCAGATTTTTTTTCGAACCAAAATCCAATTAATAAATAAGAAGAAACACCTACTAGTTCCCAGAAAATGTACATCATTAAAATATTATGAGTAAGAACAATTCCTAACATTGAAAAGGTAAATAAACCTAAGTAAGAAAAGTATCTTGTATATCTTTTATCACCGTGCATATACTCAACAGAGAAGTAGTGTACCAGCATACTAATAAGATTAACAACAAATAACATTAGAACAGTTAAGTTGTCAATTTTAATTCCCAAATCAATATTAATAACACCATTAAGTGGGGCATTACCAATTGTAATCCAGGTAAATTCTGATATAATATCATTTGGGAAATAGGATAATTTTGAAAACATAACAATTAAGGAAAGGATAAAAGCAATTGTTAATATTCCAACTTCTAATAAATAAAGTTTTGGAAATCTTTTACCCAAAATGACAACAATTGCAAAACCAATTAATGGTAAAAATAAGATAGCAATTGATAGGTTTACTAATAAACTTTCGCTCATGGTCTATTCTTTTAAGTTATCAATTTCGTCAATATTAACGTTTGTAAATGTTTTATAAATATTTAATACAATTGCAAGTGCAATTGCAGCTTCTGCTGCAGCAAGAATTATTACAAATAATGCATAAATTTGACCGCTAAAACCAAAATTCCCATATTTAGCAAAAGCTACAAAATTAATATTAGCAGAGTTTAATATTAATTCGATACCCATTAATACCATCACTGCATTTTTTCTTGTAACAATTCCATAAACTCCTAATGAAAAAAGAATTGCACTTAAAACTAAAAAATGTTGTAAAGTAATTTGAAACAAAGTAAGCTCCTAAAAAATTATTATTCTTTATCTCTTCTTGCTATAGAAGCAGCGCCAATTAAAGCAATAAGAAGCAAAATGCCAAGTAATTCAAAAATCAATAAATAATCTGTAATTAATAATGTACCAAGATATTTAATAGATGTTTCAGGAATTTCAGCAGTTTGTTGAACTTTCCAGCCAGTATAAATCATAATAGAGACTAAAGCCCCCATCAATAAACCAACAGCAATGGATGCTGGAAGTAAGTTTGCTGTGCCAGTTCTAATATCAACATTTGTAATTTTATTAGTTAACATCACACCAAATAATAATAGAATTAAAATTCCACCGACATAAACCATAATTTGAACTACAGCTAAAAAGTCAGCAGCAAGAAGTACATAAATACCCGCAACACCAAAAAAAGTAAATAATAAAAAGAAAGCAGAATAAATTACGTTTCTTGTTGTAACAACAAATCCAGCAGAAACAAGAGTTATAATTGCAAAAAGATAAAATAAGATATCGTAATAATTCATATTTAATTCAACTCAATTTAATTTGTACTCGGCTGAGAAGGATTTTCAGGTTTAGGAGCAGCAGCTGCTTTTTGTTTTTCTTTCTCAGCTTGAAAATTTGCGAAATTAATTTTTTTCTGTTCAGCTTCTTCTGGAGATAAATTTGAAAATTGATAAACTAAATCTTTTCTTTCATAAGATGCGAATTCAAAAACATCTGTCATATAAATACATTCAGTTGGGCAAGGAAATACACATAATTGACAATAACAACATTTAGCAAAGTCAATAGTAAAATTTGTAACCCAAAGTGCTTTCTTTTTTCCATTGGAAGTTGTTCCTAAATCTTCACCTGGAACACTTTTGACAGTATCAATGGTAATGCAACTAACAGGGCAAGCTCTTGCACATTGGTCACAACCGATACAATCATCAATATTTACATATAAGCGATTTCTTTCTCTTTCAGGTAATTTTAATTTTACTTCTGGATATTGAATTGTTACTGGTGGAGTGAAAAGATGTTTAAATGTAATTTTCATTCCTACAAGTACTGTATAAATTCCTAACCAAGTATTCTTAAGATATTCTTTCATAAAATTTTCAAAATTTATAATAAAGTTATAATGCCAATAATAATTAAATTAACAAAAGCATAAGGGATTAAATATTTCCAGCAAAGGGTCATTAATTGATCTACGCGAAGACGAGGAAGGGTCCAACGCAACCACATTTGAACAAAAATAAAAAACCATCCTTTTAAGATAAACCAAAAAGCTTGCTCATATGGGATTAGCCAATTTATACCTAAAGTATTACCCAAATAACC
>CAZVBT010000058.1:0-9140 GCA_964625385.1 uncultured Melioribacter sp.
TTAACGGATTTGGGTTTTTATAAAATAGACATGGATTACGGCCAAATAAAACTTTATGCCAGAGCTCAAAGCGACGACGATCTTCTAAGTCCAAATTTAATAATTCCCGCTTTGGAATATGTTTCAAAATTAAGAAAATAACACGTCAAAATTAATTTTTTGAATTATGATAATTTGTAGTTATACTCCATATTATCACAAACAACTTGTAGTATAGGTAAAAATTAATAATTATAGCGAGTATAAGTAAAATTTTGTGAATTATATATATTATTTACATTGCTTAAATAAGTTTCATAAATATATTGGAAAACCAATTCGCATTTTTGATGGTATAAATCGTCATTAAAAGACTCGGGCAGTTCTTCCAAAACCTCTTCAATACACAACTTAACCGATGCTCTCGCCTGTTGTTTTTTTCTCCAGTCAATTACTAATTTTTCTTTTTTTAACTTTTCCAGTAATTCTTTTGCGATTTTCTTAACTCTTAAAATTTCTTTTTGTGTCAAAACGATAGGGGTATTTTTAGTAAGCAAATCATATATGGCAAGTTCCTCTTCAGTGAGATTTTCCGAAATACTTCTTTTTTCTTCCTTATTTAGCGATTCAACAAGCTCCAGCAATTTTTTATAATACTCTTCGACATTTACCGAACCGGCGTTATACTCATTAACCAATTCCTGAAACTTTTCCAGAAAATTTATTCTGCTTTTATTTAACATATACAAAGCCTGAAGTTTAACTTCTATGGCTTTTTTAATCCTTTCCGCAATAATTATTTTTTTACCTTTTTCAAATTCTTCTTTCAATTTATTTATATCAATCTTTGTCAAATCCATAATACTGCCGGCGACATATTCTTCAAAGGTTTCTTTTGAATAACGAGTATCTACTTTAACTGACCGGTCTAACAAATCCGAAACCTGTTTAATTACATCCGAAATATCTATTTCCGGGGAAATTGAATTTATTTTTTTGGATATTGTGTCAAGAAGTTTAACGACAGGCTGATATTTGGAAACGGAGATATCGGGGAGTATCGCTTTATAAGTTCTTTGTATGATTGAATTTTTAACCGCAAAGGTTTTTTTTCTTTCATCGTTTAGAAGGATATTTTCCACTGCATTATCTATAAGATTTATGCATTCAAGTTCTTTGGAATTTAAAATTTTCTCGATATCTATATCCCATTTTGAAAACAAATTTTTTATTTCGTTTATATATTTTTCAAGCTGAGCTATAAGTTCAGATTTTTCAACAATCGGTGAATTACTTATCCCTTCTTTGTCGGTAGTTATATAAATAGAAAGCGCCTGATTTAGTTGATATAAAATACCGATATAATCGACTATAAGACCAGCTACTTTGTTTTCGCCGAAAACTCTATTAACTCTGGCTATCGTCTGCATTAAGGTATGATTTTTCATCGGTTTATCTAAATAAATAGTCGAACAGGACGGCACATCAAAACCCGTCATCCACATAGCGCAAACAAAAACCAATCTTAAAGGATTATCCGGGTCTTTAAATTTTTCATCCAAAGCTTCTTTATTCATTCTTAAGCGATGAGGCAGGATATCGACTCCCTTTTTCTTTAAATCCTCGACTTCGTTTTGAGACTGAGATACCACAACCGCCATATCTGTTTCTTTCATATATCTAATTTTTTCAGATATTTCTTCTTTTTTCTTATCATCCGACTCTTTTTTCAAATCTTTTTCCAATTTATCAATATAATTTAGCCAGTATTTTTTAACTTTTTCATACATTTTAACCGCCGTAGCTTTATCTATGGCAACTACCATCGCTTTTCCCATAAAGCCGCGGTTCATAAAATGAACGACTATGTCGTGGGCTATTTCTTCAAGCCTATCCTCACGGGTAATAAGCTGATATTCTTTTGAAAACTCCCTTTCAAATTTTCTTTCTTCTTCATCCGTTAATTCCGCTTCTTCAAGGATTTTATAAATATCTTCGTTTAGATTTAAATTTTTAATGTTTAAATGCGGTTTTCTATTTTCATAATATAAAGGCACCGTCGCCTTATCTTCAATAGCCCGCTTAAAATCATAAATGCTGACATAATCGCCGAAAACCTCTTTTGTTTTTTCTTCGCCGGCTATTAAAGGCGTTCCTGTAAAAGCCATAAAAGCGGCATTAGGCAAAGCGTTTCTCATATTCATTGCAAAGATATCATACTGGGTTCTATGCGCTTCGTCCGCTATGACGATTATATCCGAGCGATTGGAAATTACAGGATGAATTTTTCCTTTTTCGGTTCTAAACTTCTGTATTGTAGTAAATATAAACCTGTGATTTTCAGTTAATAATTTCCTCAAATTCTCTGAGTCTTCAGCCCATACCTGAGGGCCGATTATAATACCGCTTCTAACAAATCGTTTATATGTCTGCTCGTCTAACTCCTTTCTATCGGTTACTATTACAAATGTCCAGTTACCCGGTATTTTTCTTAAAATTTTTTGGGAGAAGAAAATCATCGACTCGGTTTTACCCGAACCCTGAGTATGCCAGAAAACCCCCAACTGTTTATTAGTTTTATTTTTATACGCAGTATTAAAATTTCTTATCGCTTTTTCTACCCCTAAGTACTGGTGATTTTTAGCTATTATTTTAATTAAGCCATTCTTTTCTTCCCTAAATATCGAATAATTTTCAATAATATCAAGAAATCTTTTTCTATCGCAAACCGCTTTTATAACCGTCTCAATCGAAACAACACCTTTTTCTCCTTCATCGTTTATTCTCTTCCATTCGGCAAAATGCTCCCAATCCGAAGAAATGCTCCCGACTCTACTTTCGCTTCCGTTGGAAAGAATTATAATTCCGTTATAATGAAAAATCTGAGGTATGGTATTTTTATAATCCCTTAAATTATTGTCATAAGCTTCCTTGATATTTTTACTAAAAGCTTTTAATTCAATAAACAAAAGCGGTATCCCGTTAACAAAGCCAACAAGGTCAGCTCTTCTTGTGTAAATCTCACCGGAAATCCAGAATTGCGATGCTAAAAGAAAATCATTATTTTCAGGGTTATCCCAGTCTATTATCTTTAGTCTTTCGGAAACCGACTCGTTTTTATTATTCAAACACTCTACGACAACTCCATCTTTAATCAATTGATAAATCTCTTTATTGGCATAAGCCATACCCATTAGATTTCTATCGGCGGTAATTATATTTATAGCTTCGTTTATAAAATCATCCGAAACATTTGGGTTAAGTTTTTTAATTGCCGGTTTAAGTCGTGAAATTAAAACTACATCGCTTTTTGTCTCGCGATCTAAAAAACTTTTACCCGAATCAAACTCACCATAACAATCTACAAACTCCCAACCCAAATTTTTAAATAACTCTATCGCAGGCTTTTCAACCATAGCCGATTCGGAGTAGTTATTGTTTGGGAGAGACATAGTTAAAATTCCTTTTTTAATAACCTATTTTGCCAAGAAGCTATAGTTTCTTCACTTATTGTGTCCCAATTAAAAGCCAAAAATATTTTTCTGGCTATTTCATTTGCCTTTTCTTTCCAAGAAGATGTTAAATCAATAATATCTACCTTCATTTCATAAGTAAGAGTTTTTTCTGAAGAAAAATAATTACCATAAAAATTAACTCCTGGATTTGAACAAATAAGTTTTCTATTATCGACATTAACTAAAGCTATATTAATGTTTAAGTATGAATTTGAAGATACTTCTTGATAATATCTTTTGAAAAATAAAAAAAACTCTGTAAGTGAATGAATTACGTTTATAAAATCTAATACTTGTTTTCCATCTTTTCTAAAACCTCTATCATCTTCCCAAAAAGTAGATACCCAAGCGAATAATCCGCTATTATAAAATCTCCAAACTTCTGTATGATACTCCCATATCGCAAAAGATTGTCTTCCATTATTAAAATTAGTAGTATTTTTGTAATCAATATGTGGAAAATCCCAGCCTCTTAAATCAACCTTATTTTTTTCCACTAATTCTTTTATCTTTTTTTGATCTAATCTATTATGAATATAATTCTCTGGATATGCAAAGATTTTCCAATAACCTTTATCTTTAATTATTCCAATCTTTTCAGTTGTAAATATAGAATACTGTTCAAACTCTAATTTATATCTCTCTTTTGACTCTTGACTATATATTAAACTTTTGCCTTCAATCAATTTTTTAATGTTTTCCAATAGCTCATTGCTTTTTCTTCTAATAGCTCTATTTAAAAATTCTCTCATTTGTTCTGAAGAAGATATAACTTCGGTTGTCGCTTTTTCTGTTCTTATATAAATTTGTTTTTCTTGTAAGATTAATTTGTTATCTTGAGAATGTAAGTTGTTTTTACAAATAACGGGTAATTCTTTAAATTCAGGCACATCAATTATAACAACATATTTTCCATCAATGTTAAACTTATAAATAAGACAAGAATATTCCGGGTCTGCATAATTATGTAAGAAATCATTAATTTTAGTTGAATCAAAAGATTCAACATCTTCTTTAGATAGACCTATAAATTCAAAATCGCTATCTCTTACACCAAACACAATCTTACCACCATCTTGCGTATTAAACATAGCAAGTATGTCTTTTATTGCTTGTCCTTTTTCCGATTTTGATGCACTATCCCAATTGAATTTTTCTTTATAGTCAAGATTTTTACTTTCATTTTTTCTTAATATTAACTCTTTTGCTTCTTTTTCTGTCATTAATTAAACCTTCTCTTTATCGGTTTCTCTTACTTTAATTTCCAGATCCGAGACGTCTAATTCGCCAGAAATGAGTTTTGGCAATAAAACATCCCGTGTTTGACGAAGAATTTTGTTTTGCTTATTAATTAGCAAAATTTCTTTCATTATTGGGCTCACTATATCATCAAAAATTTTAATTATACGACTGTCTGGTAGTACAAAATTCATATGTTTTATTGATTCTCCAGCATGTAAAATGGTCGTTCCTTTAGAATAAGCTTTTATAATATTTTGTATATGTTCCGATGACATCAAAAAATATAAAAAACTCTTTTTTATTATATTATCTTTAATAATCAGCTTTCTTATCCCTGTTGAATAACAACCGAATAATCCTATTTTTACTATTCCAGGAGTACCATCCATACTAACTACAATATCATCTTCATTAATTATTTTATCTTTTGCCAATGAAACATCAACAAATATTTCACTATTTCTATTTCCTAAATCTCCAACACGAAGGAAAGGGATATTATCATTAGTAGGAAAATTCTCATAATTATCACTTCCAGGTTCAATTCCTCTTTCAAAATCAACATATTTATCTAATTGCTTCACTTCCCAGCCTTCGGGGATTTTTCCTAATTCGGAATCCACAAACTTGACTTTTTCATAACCGGGAAATCTAAATTTTACAAACCATTCTTTATAAATAGTATCCGCCATCTGCTCAAGAATTTTAATTCTCTTGGTATTGTTTTCAATCAAATCATCATAAACCGAAAGAATTGATGCAATTTTGCGCTGTATATTAATAGGAAAATAAGAAATTTTCCCATTTTCAATAATTTCAGTATCAACTGCAGGGTAAGCAGCTCCTTTAGCATTTAGTGTAAGATAATTTGTAAATTTCTCATCTGTTATAGCATAGTAAAGATATTTAGAATCAATATTATTTTTTGCTCGCAACACTGCAAATCCTGTTGAAACTATGATATTACTTTTAGCTTCTTTAAAATAAAAAAAAGAGCGTCTATTTGGTCGTACAGTTGACAAAATAATATCACCACTTTTTACAATGCGTTTTGCTCTGCTTGGCGCTTCGGATAAGGACATTGCTTTAGTTTCAATTAAATATCCGCTTCCAACAGATTGAATATCAATATATTCAATTTCATCATATGGATAATTTTTAGCAATAGAATCAGGATTAATAAGAGCTACTTCTTTTATTGACTTAAATTCCATCTTCATAACCTTCGGGTAAAGGCAAAGAATGAAGTTTTTGTTTTAATAGTTTCTTATCAATTATTTTAGTTTTATATGTCGCTACTTTTACAGGAGAAGCGGCCTTACTCATTGCAATTCTAACAACCTCTTCATTTTTCGATTTACATAAAATTAATCCTAAAGACGGATTTTCGCCTTCTATTTTTTCTTTCTCATCAAGCGCAGAAAGATAAAATTGCATTTTACCAACATATTCCGGTTTAAATCTTCCTATTTTTAATTCAACCGCCACAAGACATTTTAAAAGGCGATGGAAGAAAAGAAGATCTACTTTATAATCATCATTGCCTACCGTTATTTTATATTCCTCTCCGACAAAAGTAAAATATTTTCCGAATTCAAGTATAAATTGTTTTAAATTTTGAATAATAGCTTTTCTTAAATCGTTTTCCGAAAACTCGTCTTTTAATCCCAAAAAATCAAAAACATATTCGTCTTTAAAATGAGATAGGATATTTTTTTCTCCGGCATTTCCTATCAGGTTTTTGGATTTTTTAGACAACATAAATCTTTCATATAACGAAGATTCTATTTGTCTTTCCAATTCCCTTTTGCTCCATCTTTCAGATATGCTTGTTTTAATATAAAACTCTTTTTCTTCAATCGTTTTTGTTTGATGCAATATAATCAAATTATGCGACCAGGATAATTCTCTCACCAGCGGTGAGAGTTTTGGACTGTCTTTATATGTTTCGTATAACTGCTTCATCCTCCACAAATTTTGAGATGAAAATCCCTTTATATCCGGAAATTTTTTATGCAAATCTTTGGATAGCCTCTCTATAATCCCATCACCCCATCTGGAAAGTTCTACCTTTTCGTATATGCTTTTGCCTATATAAAAATATAAATCTATAAGCTGGTTATTAAGCATTTGATATGCTTTTTGGCGGGCGGATATAATTTTTTGTTTTAAATCAAATAAAAATTTTTTATATTCTTTGTCTTTTAAAACTTCTTTTCTCATATTTTTTAGTTCAAAATCTCTTTAACATTTTCTCTTATAAGCCCTTCAAGTTCTTTAGCTTCCGCATTTAGTTTTTCTAATTCGTCATTTAATTCTTTAATTTTTTCTTTAAAATCGAAATCCTCTTCATCTTTATCGGCTACTCCCACATATCTTCCGGGATTTAAACTCCAACCCTGTTTTTCTATCTCTTTTATGTCGGCTACTTTGCAAAGCCCAAGAACATCCCTATATTTAGATTCGGGAAAGTTTTCATTTAACATTTTTTCGCTTCCGTGTCTATTTTCCGGTTTTTCTTCTCTATAGAGTTTTACGATATTTGATATAAATTCTATCTGCTCGGGGGTAAATTCCCTGTGGGCTCTGTCAATCTGGTTATATATGTTTCTTGCGTCTATAAATAATACTTTATCTTTTCTTTTTGTGTTTATCTTTGATTTATCGAAAAACCATAATGTACAGGGAAGAGTAACGGTATAAAAAAAGTTTGAGCTAATCGCTATCATAACATCCACTACCCCGCTTTCAATAATTTTTTTTATTATCTCCATCTCGCTTGCTCTTGCATCGCTTGCGGAGTTTGCCATAACAAAACCGGCTCTTCCATTTTTATTTAGAGCGCTATAAAATAACTGAATCCATATATAATTACCGTTATCTACCGAAGGCATAGAGAAAGGAAATCTTTTAACATCGTTTTTTATTCTTTCTTTGTCTATTCCTTTTACATTAAACGGAGGATTTGCCATAACGAAATCGAATTTCCCAACCATATCGTGTAAATCTTCATAATAAGAATTGCCCTGAAGAATATCTCCCGAAAGACCATGAACCGCTAAATTCATTTTACAAAGGTTAACAGTTTCGCTTGTTTTCTCAACTCCATAAATACTTATTTCATCAACCGCTCTTTTTTTATGCTCTTCTACAAATTCGGCGCTTTGGACAAACATGCCGCCGGACCCGCATGCAGGGTCGAATATTTTTCCGTGAAACGGTTCGATTATTGAAACTATTAATTTAACAAGACAGGTGGGAGTGAAAAACTCTCCGCCATGATGGCCTTCTTCCATTGCAAATTGTCCTAAAAAATATTCGTAAATTTTACCGAAAGCATCCCCTTCTATATCGTCGGGTATTGAGGACATTAATTTTAATAACTCTATAAGCAAAGATTTTTCAAATCTGTTATAGGATTTAGGAAGAACACCTTTAAGGTCCTCATTTTCGTTTTCAATAGCCTTCATAGCTTCGTTTATCGCTTTTCCTATATCGGCACTTTCGGGTAATTTTAATAAGTATGAAAACCTTGCATTCTCGGGTAAATACATAACCCCTGCGGCCTGAAAATCGGTTTTTCCTATTTTTCTTCTTGAATTGGATTTTTGGGAAAATATTTTCTCTTGTTGTGTAAATTTATAGTCTGCATACTTTAAAAATATAAGGCCTAAAACCGGGACCGAATACTCAGAAGCTTTTAAATCGGAATTTGCTCTTAATTTATCCGCAATATCCCATAATCTTTTTTCAAGTTCGGAAAGCGTTTCTTTTGTCATATTATCTCCTAATTTTACCTTAATTTCTTATTAAAAAAACATATCCTTCTTTATGAAAGGGAAGCATGAATATCAAATATAAAATTGCAATTGAATCCGCAATTGAAAGAAAAAATGTTAAAAATAACAAGATTATTATTTTTAAAATACAACGATGAACCCCGAGCATAAAATAATTTTACAATAATTTTATGCAATTTATAAAAAAACTAAATATTTTAAATCGCTCTAAGAGTAGAGGACGCAAACTAAATATAAATTTTTATTATTTAGGTAATTTGGGAATTAATCTTTTTTTTAAAAAAGCATATCCGGAACCGGATTTTAAATATTTTTTAAATTTTCTTTAAATTAAGAAAAACGGAGTTGACAAGAGTCAACCTCGCGGTCTCGCGTGCTCGCTCGACATCGCTGCGGCTTTCGAACCCTGACGCGACACAAGCAGTTGTGTCGCTTACCTCTTGCTTTTTTTCTTGCTATACGTCTATACGTCTACGCATCTTTTTTATTGGTGGGTGGTACAGGGTTCGAACCTGTGGCCTTTCGCGTGTGAGGCGAACGCTCTTCCGCTGAGCTAACCACCCGAAGGATTTGTTTAAGCTTTGAGCTTATGATGATATTTTAC
>CAZVBT010000059.1:0-34168 GCA_964625385.1 uncultured Melioribacter sp.
TATTTCCAACTTTAAGTTGTTTACCAAAATTCCATTGTTCTGCTGCAACATATTTTGCTTCAACTAATTTTTCTTTTAATGCGTAGTAATCTTCTAAAGTTATATCCGGGCGGTTTCTAAATTTTGAACGATTGTTACCACCTTCATTAACTGCAGGCCATTTTTGAATTTGAAATGTGTTTTGCCCTAATTGCGAAACACCTTTTTCAATACTTGATTGAAGCATTTCTATAACAGTACTAATTGCAATAATTGAAAATATCCCAACTACTATTCCAAGTATTGTTAAAAGTGATCTCAATTTATTTGCCTTTAAGGAAGCAAAAGCTACTTTAATTACTTCAAAAATTTTCATTCATACCTCAATGCTTCAACTGGATCTAATTTAGCTGCAGTATAAGCTGGTGCAAATCCTGATATTACACCAGTTGCAATTGATATTACTATTGCTAAAACTAATGCATCAACTTGTACTGAAGTTGGTAAAAATTGATTAATTATTAAACTCAATACAATTGCAAATATTAAACCTATGAATCCACCAATCATGCAGATAACGGCAGATTCAGTTATAAATTGTCCTAGTATTGCTCTTCTTTTTGCCCCAATTGCTTTTCTTATTCCAATTTCTTTAGTACGTTCTTTAACTGATACAAACATTATATTCATAATTCCAATAGCACCAACAAATAATGACAAACCTGTGATAAATAGACCTGCAATTTGAATGACCCCAACTGTTTGATTAATAGTGTTTAATAAACCTTCCTGCTGGTTGATAGAGAAATCATTTTCTTGATTATAAGTTAAGCCACGAACTTTTCTCATTATTCCAATTGCTTCTTCTTTTGTGGCTTCAATCATTTTACTATTTTTCGCTCGAACATTAATTGTAATGCTTCTTAAGTTTTCACTTTGTAAATATTTAAAAATATTTTGAACAGGAATAAAAACTTGTTTATCAGGATTGAAATTACCCATCACCCAACTTCCCTGTTCAGCAAGAACTCCAATAACTTTGAATTTGTGTCCTTTAATTTTTACCTCTTGACCAATAGCATAACCAATTGGAAAAAGTTTTTTTGCAACTTCACTTCCAAGAACAATAACATTTCTGCCACCGTTGCTTTCTAATTCATTAAAAAATCTACCTTCGCTAAAATTGAGATTTGTTGTTTGAATATAATCTGAAGTTGTTCCTTGAATAATTAATCCTTCTACAACTCTATCTTTGAATTTAACATTATTAAAATTCCATACTGTTGGTGCAACAGCTAAAGGAAGTTTAGCTAATTCTTTATACTTTTTATAATCTTCTAGCGTAAGGTTTTTACGATTTCTTAATTCCCACCATGGAATATCATTATTAAACCATTCCCATTTATCAATGTAAAGATTATCTGAACCAAGAGAAGCAACACCTGTTTGAAAAGCATTATCAATTCCTTTAATTGCTGTAGACATCAAAACAACAGAAGTTACACCAATAACAATTCCTAAAGTTGTTAGAATAGAACGAACTTTATTAGCACGAATTGCTCTGAATGCAATCAATAAACCTTCTTTTAGTTCAAACAAAAAATTTTTCATTTAACACCTAAATTTTGGAAGCATCGTTTTTCTTTGGAATAAATCTGTTTTTAACCTGTTCATCTTTTTCAATTAATCCATCACGAATTCTTAAAATTCTTTCAGCATGTTCTGCAATATATTCTTCGTGAGTTACAAGAATAATTGTATTTCCTTGTTCATAAATTTCATTGAACAAAGCCATAATATCTTCACCGGTTTTTGTATCAAGGTTACCTGTTGGTTCATCTGCAAGAATGATAGAAGGACGAGTAACTAAAGCTCTTGCGATTGCAACTCTTTGACGCTGCCCGCCGGAAAGTTCATTTGGTTTATGATGCATTCTATCAGCTAATCCAACATGAGCAAGTGCTTCTTTTGCTCTTTCTTTTCTTTCTGCTGAAGGAACACCAGCATAAATTAATGGTAATTCAACATTATGAAGAGCATCTGATCTTGCTAATAGATTAAATGTTTGAAAAACAAAACCAATTTCTTTATTTCTGATTTTTGCAAGTTCGTTGTCATTCATTTCGCTTACATTTACACCATTGAATGTATAAATTCCATGTGTGGGAGTATCAAGACAGCCAAGTATATTCATAAGTGTTGATTTACCTGAACCAGATGGACCCATGATTGCAACGTATTCACCTTTATCGATTTTTAATGAAACATCAGCAAGTGCATGAACTTCTTCTGAACCAACCTGATAAATTTTTGCTATATGTTCTATAGTTATTATGTTCATTTTTAATTACTCACTATCAAATTATTTATTTTCTTTTTCGCCTTTGCGTTTTGATTGCAAAGATATTTTAACTCCATCTTCTAATTCTTTTGAGATAGCTTTATAAGGTCCGCTTATTACATCTTCACCGCCTTTTAATCCACTAATAATTTCAATATATGAATCATCACTTATGCCAGTTTTTACTTCAACCATTTTTGCTTTACCATCTTGAGCTAAGAAAACAACTTCTTTTGGTTTATTTGATTTTCCGTTTTTTGGTTTTTCAACTTGAGATTCTTCATCATTTTTCATTTCGTCTTGTTTGGGTTTATCAACTCTTGCTGTAACTGATTGAATAGGAACAGCAATAACATTCGATTTAGTTTCTGTTTTAATATCAGCATCGCAAGACATACCGGGTCTTAATTGTTTATCAGGGTCTTCAATTAAAATTCTAACCTGAAAGTTTACTACTTCGTCTTGAGTTCCTAAACCTTTAGATACAGCACTATTGCCAATCTGCGTTACTTTACCTTTGAATTCTTTATCGTTAAAAGCATCGACTTTAATAGTAGCTTCATCGCCAACAGAAACTAACACAACATCATTTTCATCTACATCAACACGAGCTTCCATTTTACTTAAATCAGCAACGGTTAAAATTTCTGTTCCGGGACTAAAATTGCTGCCCAGAACTCTTTGAGCAAGTTCTACATTAAGCTTGCTAATTGTTCCATCCATCGGAGCGTAAACATAAGTTTTGTTTAAATTCTCAGTAGCCTCTTTCAATGCAGCTTCTGATTGAGCAACAAAAGATTTTTGAGATTCGTAACTGCCTAATGTTTGAAGATAATTTGCTTTAGCAGTTTCAATTTCAGAATCACTTGCTAATTTTTTTTCATATAGACCTTGAATTCTTTTATAATCGGATTGAACTTTATTTAATTGTGCTTCTGTAGATCTTAAAGTTGCTTTGGCTTGTTCAAGCCTTGCAGCTGCATTATTTCTTTGAGCTTCGTATATATCTGGTTTTATTCTAACTAAAAGTTGTCCTTTTTTTACAACATCTCCTTCTTTAATTGGTAAGTAAACAATTTCACCAGTTGCTTCGGCACTTATCATAACCTGATAAACAGGATTTATTTTACCAGTTGCAGAAACCACTTGAGTGATTGTTCTTTTTTGAACTTTTTCTGTTTGAACTGTAACTATTTGCTCTTTATTTCCGCTCAAAACTACAAGAAGAATTACAGCAAGAACCATTAATCCAATTCCACCAAAGATGAAAAATTTCTTTTTCGATTTTTTTCCGTTAGCCATTTTTATTTAACTCCTTGAAATATTTTATTCATATTTTGAAAAATCTAAACGACCGATTGCATTGTTTAGGTTATCATATTTTCTATAGAAATCATAAACATTGTTTATTTTATTTCTTAATGCATCAATATAATCGCGGTTCGATTGAAGAACTTCTAAAATTGTTGCAGAACCTAAGTTGTATCTTTCCAAATTTATTTTTCTGTTTTCTTCTGCTGCTAATACATTATTGGTTGCAACATCTAAACTTTTTTTGGCAGCAATTAAATCGTTATAACCTTGTTTAATCTCAATTTTGATTTGTCTTTCTAATGAAAGTAAATCTTCTTGTTGATTCATCTTATTTATTTCAGCCTGCTGTATTTGATTTTCTGTAGAAAAGTTTGAAAAGATTGGAATACTTAAAGTCATTCCAACTCTTAAAGATTTTCTATCAAACATTTTACTAATATCAACAGCGCCACTTCCATAAGAGTAATCTGCACTCAAGGTTGGGAAAAATCCACTTTTAGCAATAGTTAAATTGCTTTCAGCCGCTTTAACCAAAAGTTGTTGACTTTTAAAATCAAAACGATTGTCTAAAGCCACGTTGACTAATGTTTGAATATCTTCAAAGTTCTTTAAATAAGAATTTGTTTCGACAGTTTTGTCTTTCGTAAAAGGATCAACCAATTGATAATCATCCATTACATTTAATGCTAAATATGTTAGCAAACCATTTTTTAATTTATCATAATCATTTTGTGCTTGAATTAATGCAAGTTCAGCATTTCCCAATTGAACCTGAGCAGAATAAACATCGGCAACCGGTACCAAGCCAAGTTTATTTCTTTCATTAACGCTTTCATAAAATTTTTGGAAATACTTGACGTTTTCTTCACGCACTTTCATTAATTCTTCAGCATTTAAAACTGCATAAAAAAAGTCGGAAGTTTGATAAACTATGTTTTGTTTCAGCTTTGCAATGTTATATTCAGTTGATTTCAGGTTATCTTTTTTCAGATTAATATTTGCGTAATTAGCAAGGCCATTAAAAAGCAAAACATTTCCACCAATACCAGCGCTATAGCTTCTATTTTCAACGGTGGATGGTGGAACGTTAACAATTTCGCCAAGGAAATTTCTTTGCTGACTTCCAGCATCATCAATTCTTTGCCAGCTCCAAGATGCCTGAGCTCCTAAATTGGGTAAAAGTTCTCCGTATGCATTTTTCAGTTGAGCTTCATTTCCACTCAAACTGTTTTGGAGTTTTATAAGGTTCGGATTTTTTTGTAAAGCAATTTTTATTGCTTCATTTAGTGTAAGTTGTTTTTGTGCAAAAATACTTACAGAAAATAATGTTAATAATAGAATTACTTTTTTCATTAATATTCTCCTTTTGAGAACGAATTTTATTTACTAATTATTGAGACGCCACTCGATTAAAAAAGTTACACGAAACTAAATATTTTTTTCTGAATTTAGGAATTTATCTTTTATGCTTAAAAAATATTGAAAAGCTTCTTCATAATTGTTTCCAATAATTCCTTCAAGAATTGCTTCTTCAATTGCTGTTTTAATTTCACCTACTAATTTTGAAGGAGGAATATTACAAACTTTCATTATCTCATCACCACGCACAGGAGATTGGAATGCTTTAAGTTGATCTCTTTCTTTTACATCACGAACTTTTTGCATTACAATTTCATAATTCTCTAAATACTTGGAAACTTTAGCCTGGTTTTTACTTGTAATATCTGCACGACAAAGTGTAATTAAATCTTCGAGATCTTCTCCGGCTTGTACAATTAATCTTCTTATTGCAGAGTCAGTAACATTTTCATCAACTAAAGCAATTGGTCTTAAGTGAAGTCTTACTAATTTTTCAACATATTCCAAATGAATGAGAGGAAGTTTTAATTTTTCAAAAATTGATTTCATCATTTTAGCGCCAAGATCTTCATGACCATGGAAAGTCCAACCGATTCCATCAACAAATCTTTTTGTTTGTGGCTTAGCAATATCATGCATCAAGGCTGCAAATCGAAGCCAAACATTATCAGTTACATTAGATATATTGTCAACAACCATTAAGGTATGATAAAAAACATCCTTATGATGAAAATCTTTTCTTTGTTCAACACCAGCTAAATTATTTACTTCGGGAAAAATTACATTTAATACACCACTTTGAAATAAAAGATTTAATCCTATTGATGGTTTTGGTGAAGATAATATTTTAAGAAACTCATCAGTAATTCTTTCTTGAGAAACAATTTTTAATCTTTCTGCCATTTTAGATGCTGCATTGAATGTATCTTTCTGAATATTAAACTTTAATTGAGATGCAAATCGAAAAGCGCGCATTATTCTTAATGGATCATCGTCAAATGTTTTTTCTGGATCATTTGCAGTTTTAATTAATTTGTTTTTGATGTCTTCAAGTCCATTAAATTTGTCTATCAAATCACCAAATGAATTTTTGTTTAATGATATTGCTAAAGTATTGATTGTAAAATCTCTTCGGTTCAGGTCATCGTCCAAAGTTCCTGTTTCAACTTTTGGATTGCGACTATTTCTTTTATATGATTCTTTTCTTGCACCAACAAATTCAAAATCGTAATTGAGGTATTTAAAGTGTGCAGTTCCGAAATTTTTGTAAATAATTATATCATTTATTCCAAATTTGGTAGCAACCTCTTTTGCAAATTTTGGTCCATCACCAATTACTAAAAAGTCAAACTCATTTTTCTTTTTGTCGATAAACAAATCTCTAACAAAACCACCAACAAGATAAATATCAACTTTAAGTTCTTCTGAAACTTCAGTGAAAAGTTCTAAAAAATTATATTCTGAAATTTGATTTTTAAGATTCATTCTTCTGTTATTTTAATTTTGATTTCATCTTTGTAATTCACAATCCAGTTGATCATTCTTAAATTTTCAATAGCTTTGAATTTTTCGACACTAGGAACATTTATTTTTAAGGCATCAATTGTAAATTTCTTCGATAAATCATAATTACTTTCATCGAAATAAAATTTTGATAATTCTAAATTAGTATAAAATCCGTTGAGATTTTGATCAATATGGACATTATTTAATATTTGGTAGTAACCTATTTTCAGTTGTTTTGACAAATAGATTAACTTCATTAAAACAAGTTCACTTTTTTCTTTAGAATAAATACTTGCTAAGATTTGATATTTTTCAAAATTATTTTTTTGATGATAGAAATAAGATTCTTTACCTAAATGAGTTATTAACAATGATCTAAATTTAGCTTCCTTCGTGTAATTATAATTTGGATTTTGTTCAATTATTTTATTTAATATTTCTATTGATTGTTCAACTTTATTATTAGCTAAATAGCATTCGGATAAAAGAAGTTCCAGATTAAAATAAAATTGATCATCAATGAAATTTTCAATCTCATTTTTCAAAAACATTAATGCACTTTTATATTCATTCATCATTAATTTAGATTTTATGAATCCAGAGAGTGAATGATAAGTTTTTGAATATCCATAAATTTTAAAATACAAGTTTGCAGCTTTTTGATATTCTTTTTGGTTGAACAAAACATTTGCTTCTGATAAATCTTTTGCAGCATTTCTCGGACAATATTTTTCCACTATTGATTTCCCACCAAAATAAAGTTGAGCTTTGAATTTATTATATGGATAACTCTTTGAATTCAGATAATCAAAATACTCATGAATTAAAACATCAAAGCTTTCTTTATTTAATGAATCAAAATTATTTTTTGCATAAATTTCTTTTACTTTCTCTACCCCATAATTATTTGAAATAAAATTTAAAAATGAGCCGGCTATTACATAAGAAATAGCAGAATAATTTGAAAAAAAACTTGACTTGAAAAATAAATTTTCAATTTCATAATGTGGGTTTGATTTTAAGTACAAAAATGCTGCATAATCAATTTCATAACCATCAAATTCATTTTCTACAAACATTGCTAATCCTTCGGTTAAAGTTGGATTTAGATCTTTGGCTATCTTAAATATTGTTTTTCCAAATTCAGAAGAAACCACATGAACAATCTCATGCTTTAATGTTTCCAACAAAGATTCTGATGAAACATAAATTTCATTTAACCATGGTTTTGCTATATCTGCACTTGCTGACCCAAATAATTGACCTTTTTGAATTCTATCCTTAAACACAAATGAAGTTATTTTCTTATCAAATTTAATCTTTAATGCAGAACAAACTTGCTCTAAATAATATTCATGCAACAAAGCAATGTTTCTTTTTTCATCATTTGAAATATTCTTATCAATTATAATTCTAAAATTATTGGTTACTATTTCAGAAGATAATTTATTTTTCAAAATATTTTTGTTAGTAGCAAATCCTAAATATGGCTTTAAAGTGAATGAAATAATAAAAATAGAAATCAACATAAAATAAATTTTTACTCTGCCAATATTTTTATTGATTAATTTTTTTGTTAAATAATTAATAAAAACAAAAACAAATATCGAATAAAAATTGAAGTATAAAATATCATTACCCAATTTTGGATTTTCATCATAAATAGTCCCGTTTATAAAACCATAAACTGGATTAAAAGAATAAACTTGAGGGTAAAAGTAAAATTCTAAGAAGCCAAGAATTAGAAATAAAAACAATATTGATACAAAAACAAAATTTGGAAATTTTTTAAAATTCTGGTTTGATAAATAACTTATAAATAATCCATTAAAAAAAGAAAAAAAAGTTAAATAGAAATAAAATTTTAATCCCATACTTAATGGACACTTTGTAAAAAGAAATGTTGATAGAAATGCAATTATTAAAGGTATCAAAAAAACATTAATGAAAAGAAATTGATTTTCAAATAAAAATGTTGCAAATGAGTCATACTTATTTTTTTTGAAGACAGATTTTGTAACTAATCCTGAAAATATAAAAAGAAAAAATCCATTTATAACAGAAAATTCATAACCAATCGAATTTAACAAAGGAAATTTTATGATTATAAATTCTGTTAAAATTAAAAATAAGATAAGAAATAAAGAATTATTTCTATATAATAATCTCAAAACTAAAACTCATTTGTTGGAACTCTTTCAATTTCAGCCCCAAGAGATTTAAGTTTTTCTTCAATTCTTTGATATCCACGATCAAGATGATAAATTCTCAAAACTTCAGTAGTGCCCTTAGCCGCCAAACCTGCCAGGACCAAACTTGCACTTGCTCTTAAATCCGTACTCATAACTTTTGCTCCCCGCAGATATTTCTTGCCACGTACAACTGCACTATTATTCTTAAGCTCAATATCCGCTCCCAATCTGCATAGTTCAGGTACGTGAGCAAATCTATCTAAATAAATTGTGTCTGTTACGGTGCAAGTACCTTCAGCCAGGGACATGAGTGAAATCCACTGAGCTTGCATATCTGTAGGAAAACCTGGATAAACTGCAGTAGTTACATCAATACTTTTAAGCGATGTATCTTTTGCAATTATTGATACTAAATTATTATTATATAATATTTTACAACCAGATTCCTCTAGCTTAGCTCCTATAGAATCAATATGAGTATAATTTGAATATTCTATTTGTATATTGCTCTTAGTTATAGCTGCCGCACATAATAAAGTGCCTGCTTCAATTCTATCAGAAATGTTGACTATGTCAGAAGGGAATAATTCATCTACACCTTCAATTTCTAAACTATTTGTCCCAATTCCAGTTATTTTTGCTCCCATTGAAACTAAAAAATCACAAAGTTGAGTTATTTCGGGTTCAATAGCAGCGTTAGATATTAAAGTTGTACCTTTAGCTAAAGAAGCCGCCATTAAGGTATTGCCTGTTGCTCCAACTGAAGGTACATCAAAATGAATTTTTGCACCAATCAATCTTTTAGATTTTGCAATTATATATCCTTCATCTAATTCTATTTCAGCACCTAATTTTTTCATTGCTTCAATGTGTAAGTTTATAGGTCGTGGTCCCCAAGCACAACCACCTGGCATAGAAACTTTAGCATAACCATATTTAGACAATAGCGGACCCAGAACATAAATTGATGCTCTCATTTTCTTTACTAATTCATAAGGTGCAACTTGATTATTTACATTTGATGTGTTCAAAACTATTTCGTTATTTATAAATTCGGAAACTACTCCTAATTGTTCAAGAAGTTTTTTCATTGTAAAAATATCATTTACTTCTGGTGCATTAGAAATCTTATTAAAACCTGAATTTAATAATGTAGCTGGCATTAAAGCTAAAGCAGAATTTTTAGCTCCGCTAACTTTAACTTTTCCATTTAGTTCTTTTCCACCATGTATTATAAACTTTTCCATATTTCTTTTTATTGAATTCTAAAAATCATTCCATTTACACCGACTATAAAAATTTTCCCATATGAATTAACAGTAAAACCATTCAAGTTTGAAAATATTTTAGAATCAACAACATTCCAGGTTTCACCTTTGTCTTTTGAAACTAACATTACTCCTCTGCTACCAACTATCAAACAATAATCATCATCAATAAATTTAACCTTTTGATATCCACCAGAGAAAGAAAGATTTATTTTTTCCCAGGTATTTCCAAAATCTGAAGTTCTTAATATAGTTCCATCACCACCAACAATTAATCCATACCCATTATCAGTTAAATCAATTGATTTCAAATAATTGTCCGTTTTATCATTTTCAATTTTATACCAATTATCTCCACCATTTGTAGTAGTTAAAATCGTTCCATTCCAGCCAACTGCAAAGCCAGATTTTTCATCAAAGAAATCAACATCAAATATTATTTCTTTTGTATTAGTTTTTGTTTTAGCCCATGTTTGTCCACCATCCAGTGATTTTAAGATTGTTCCTCTGGTTCCTGTAATAAAACCTACATTATTTTTATTAAACTTTATTCTGAAAAAAGTATTTCCTTTTTCAATTGGTATAGAAACTAGTGAATCGATATTTTTAACACCAATAAAAATTGTTGAAGAATCACCGACAATTATTGAACTCCCATTTTTAAAATTCCATACATCACTTAAATTAATTTTATTAGAAATATTTTTTTTGATCCACGTATTTCCACCATCAAATGAATTTAGGATGTAACCAGAATCAGCTACAATAGTAGCAAATGAATTATCCTCTGAAAATGATATTGAATTTAAATTTGCCAAAACATTACTTGGAATTCTATTAATCTCTGTTAAGTTATATTTATTATCATTACCACTAAATAAAGTTTGAATGCTATATTTTTTAAACTTTTCAATTTCATTACTATTTAGAATGGAATCAACCTGTTTAATAACAAAATACATTAATATCAATAAAAACAAACCAGCACCAACGAACGCACTTATAGCAAAGAACTTGTATTTAGTTGATCTTTGAGGCATTCTTTCAAAGTAACTTGAGTTTATTTTAGTTATTAATTTATCAAGATGTAGAACATCTTTTAACATTTCTTCACATGAACTGTATCTTGCATTTGGATCTTTTTGAAGAGCTTTAGAAATTATCTTTTCAAGTTGATCTGGTATCCCGGGCACTTTTTCACTTAACTTGGGTGCAGTTTTCTTTAAATGAGCATCCATAACTTCATATTCACTTGTAAAATCAAAAGGAGGTAACCCGGTAATCATTTCATAAATTGTACATCCAATTGAATAAATATCACTTTTATTGGTTACATCATGACCACGAATTTGTTCAGGGCTCATATAATAAACAGTACCGATTTTTGATCCTGTTTTTGTCATATCATTATCATAGAGTGATTTAGATATTCCAAAATCCATTATCTTAGTAACACCTTCTTTATTAAGAATGATGTTACTTGGTTTTATATCGCGATGAATAAATCCTTTTAAATGAGCGTAGCCGATACCTTGCAATAATTGCTTTAGTATATATATAACATCAAATAAATTGAACCGGCCTTGACGATCAATTACTTTCTCTAAACTCTCACCTTCAACATATTCCATTACAATACCAAGCAAATTGGAATACTCAATAAAACCATAAACAGTTACAATATTTGGATGAGATAGTTTTGCATGATTTTTAGCTTCGCGTTTAAATCTTTCTACAAATCTATCTTTATCAACAACATTAGAATTTAAAAGTTTTATAGCTACATAACGATCAAGCTTCGTGTCATAAGCTTTGTAAACAATCCCCATTCCACCTTTTCCGAGAACAGAGACTATTCTATAATTTTCAATTGACTTACCAATTAAATTTTCCATTATTCTCTTGAAAATTTTTTATGCAATATAAGAAAAAACAAACTTTCGTTAATGATTTTATGTTTTAATTAAGTGATTGGAATAAAGAGTCATTTAATTTTTGATATTAAGTAAGTTATACCTAATTTTGCAAGCCAAAAAGCGAGAGTGGCGGAATTGGCAGACGCGCTAGACTTAGGATCTAGTGCCCAAAAGGTGTGGGGGTTCGAGTCCCCCCTCTCGCACAATCTTTAAAAAACATGAGGAATAATTGGAAATAAACGTTAATCAACCAAAATCTGATACACAAGAAGTTGAAGTAACTCTTTCTTATTCAGAGATAATAAATGATATAAATGAAGCTTATAAGAAAGAGAGCAAATCTATTTCAATTGATGGCTTCAGAAAAGGTAAAGCTCCATTGTCATTAATTAAAAAACTTTATGGTGAAGCTATTGAATACAAAGCAAGCGAAGATATTGCCATAAAGCATTTTTGGAAAGTTGTTGAAGACCAAAAATTAAAACCAATAAGTACACCACAACTCATTGATCTTAATTTTATTCCAAATGAAAAATTAAATTTCAAAGTTAGTTTTGAAATAAAACCAAAGCTCGAACTAAAAGATTATAAAGGCATTGAAGTAAAAAAAACAATCTTTAAATTCACCGATGAGGATATTAAAAAAGAAATTGATTTCATGTTAAAACCTCATTATAAATTTGAAGAAGTTGAACAAGTTTTAGATTTGAATCATAGAATTACTGTAAATCTTAAAAGATTAGATGAAAATGGAAATTTAATAATCGGACAAAGTACAGATAATATTCAAATAGATTTAAGTGATGAAAAAGTGAATCCTCAAATCAAAGATAACGCCTTGAACAAAAAAGTAAATGAAACTTTTGATTTCCAATTTGTTGATGAACATTATCATGGAGAAGAGCTTCACCGGGAAGAGTATAAATATCAAGCATTAATTACTAAAATTGAAAAATTAAATCCTCTAGAACTAACCGAAGAATTGATAAAGAAAATATCTAAAAATAAAGCCTCAACATACGATGAGCTTTTTGCTTTTGTAAAGAAAAATTTCGAAGATTATTACACTAAACAATCTGATGATATTCTTATAAATTCACTTTTAAATTCAGTTGTAAAAAATAATGATTTCAATCCTCCACAAAACTATGTTGAAGATTTATTAAAAAGAATGGTTGAAAACGAAATTGAAAATGCAAAAAGGTATAATCAACAACAACCAGATGAAAATCAATTAACAGAATACCTTAGGCCAAGAGCTGAATGGACTGCCAAATGGATGATAATTTTAGAAAACATTTGTGAGATTGAAAATATTACAGTAGAAGAAAAAGAATTAGAAGAACTTGCTCAAAAAGAATCTGAACAAACTGGTATATCAGTCAACAAACTTTTAAAATATTACAAAGATACTTATCGCACAGATGTTTTATTAGAAGATAAAGTAATAAACTTTTTAAAAGAGAACGCTAATATTATTGAAGTCGATGCAAATGATCTTAAAGAAAATGAAGGACACATTCATGACCACTAAAATTTTATCTTATCATGATTATTTAAATCAACCTGAAATTTTCAACCAACTTGTGCCTTATGTAATTGAACAAACCGGACGTGGTGAACGTGGCATGGATATTTTTTCTCGTTTATTACGAGAAAGAATTATTTTTTTAGGTACTGCTATTGATGATCACATTGCAAGTTTAATTATCGCCCAGTTACTTTTTCTTGAAGCTGAGGATCCTGAAAAAGATATTAACCTTTATATTAATTCTCCTGGTGGAAGTGTTTCTGCTGGTTTAGCAATTTATGATACAATGAAGTATATAAAATCAAAGGTTTCAACAATTTGTGTTGGTTTAGCTGCAAGCATGGGTGCTATTTTATTAGCTGGAGGTGAACCCGGTAAACGTTCAGCTCTTCCCCATTCTAAAATTATGATTCATCAGCCATGGGTTGGTGGTCTTCAAGGGCAAACTACTGATATTGAAATTCATGCAAAGGAAATGATTAAAACTCGCGATACACTTTATAATATTTTAGCTGATGCAACAGGTAAATCATACGAACAAATTTTGAAAGATTGTGATCGTGATTATTTTATGACGAGTGAAGAAGCAAAAGATTATAATCTAATTGATAACATTTTAGTTCATCGGGCTACACCTAATAATTCAAAAAAATAAATTTGTTTTTTTCATCAAGGGCGACGAAAGTTGCCCTTTTTTATTTTAAATAGATTTGGAGTTATTATGAAAAAATTATTTTTACCTATCTTTCTTTTACTATCAACAATAATATTTTCTCAAAACAAATTGTTTACTATAGAAGATGTAATTTTGGGCACATCGAGAAAAGCTCAACCATATAGACAATTAAGCTGGATTCCAAATTCTGATAGTTATTCCTGGATTGATGGTCATGGTGAAAATCAAGTTTTAGTTTCATTTAATATCAAATCTTCAAAAACCGATACTATAATTTCACTTAAAGAAATTAATGATAAACTTAAATTGCAACCTGATAAACCTGTTTTAAATTTGTTTTTCAACTGGATTTCAAATGATGAATTAAGTTTTTGGAATGGATTTAATTATTACACATTCAACACAAAATCAAAACTTTTATCAAAAGTAAATTCAGTAAACGAAAACGCAGAAGAAAAATTTATTGCACCAAATAATAAATTAATTGCTTACACTGTTGGAAACAATTTATTTTATCGAAATGAGATGGATAAAGAAATTCAAATTACTTTTGATAAAGATACAAATATTGTAAATGGCCAATCTGTTCATAGAAATGAATTTGGAATTAACTCTGGAATCTTTTGGTCGCCAAATAGTAATTACATAGCATTTTACAGAATGGATCAAACAATGGTTACAGATTATCCATTGGTAGATATTACTCAAACTCCTGCAAAACTTAAAAACATTAAATATCCAATGGCTGGTCAATCAAGTCATCAGGTAACAATAGGGATTTATGATACAAGGAGCGGAAAAACATTGTGGCTTAAAACTGGTGAACCACTGGATCAATATTTAACTTGTTTAACATGGCAACCAGATGAAAAATATTTTTATGTAGCTCATCTCAACAGAGATCAAAATCAAATGCAATTAAAAAAGTATGATGTTTCAAATGGTGAGTTAATTAAAACTCTTTTTGAAGAAAAAAATGAAAAATATGTTGAACCTCAAAATGACTTAAACTTTTTACCAAAGTCTAGTGATAAATTTATTTGGCAATCACAAAAAGATGGATATAATCATCTTTACTTGTATGATACAAATGGAAATCTGATAAAACAAATTACAAAAGGAAACTGGGTTGTAACTCAGTTTAATGGTTTTGATGAAAACGCTAAAAATATTTTTATAACAACTACTAAAGAATCTCCGATTGAAAGACATTTCTACAAAGTTAATTTGGCATCAGGAGAAATTACCAAACTCACAAAAGAATCTGGTTCACATACAGTGATTCCTAACTACAATAAAAAGTATTTTATTGATAATTATTCAAATGTAAAAACTCCTAGAATTGTTAATCTTATCAATCACAAAGGTGAATTGATAAAAAATATTTTAACTTCAGAAAATCCTTTTAAAGAATATAAAATGCCTGAAACAAAAATTTTTTCAATAAAAAATGATGAAGATATCGATCTTTACTGCAGAATGATTTTACCAACAGATTTCGACTCAACAAAAAAATATCCAGTAATCGTTTATGTTTATGGCGGACCACACGCTCAGGAAGTAAATAATATTTTTGGTATGGGAAGATACTTTACATGGTTTTATTTAATGGCTCAAAAAGGTTTTATTATATTTACTCTTGATAATCGTGGTTCGGCAAATCGTGGATTAGAATTCGAGCAAGCAACTTTCAGAAGGCTGGGAACAATTGAAATAAAAGATCAAATGACTGGCGTAAATTATTTGAAAAGATTAAAATATGTTGATGAAAATCGTTTAGGTGTATATGGTTGGAGCTACGGAGGTTTTATGACAACATCATTAATGTTAAAAACAAATAACACTTTTAAAGTTGGTGCATGCGGCGGTGCTGTGATTGATTGGAAATATTATGAAATTATGTATGGAGAAAGATACATGGATACTCCGCAAACTAATCCCGATGGTTTTAATGAATCAAGCTTGTTGAATTATGTTGAAAATCTTAATGGCAAATTGCTGTTAGTTCATGGAACATTAGACCCAACTGTTGTTTGGCAAAATACATTAGCATTTGTTAAAAAAGCTCAGGATTTAAATAAACCATTAGATTATTTTCCTTATGTTGGTCATGGACATGGCGTTACCGGAAAAGATGCAATTCATCTTTACACTAAAATTACAAACTACTTTTTGGAAAATTTATAAAAACATAATTGAAAACATTTTATGTGTTATTCAAATTAATTATTTTTAGTAAAAATATATTGAGCACTACATTAAGAGGAAGATTTGAACAGCTCCAAAATTGAATTAATTTCTCAACTTGATAATTTCATCAGATCTGTAAATGAAAAGGAATTAAATTTCCCGGATAACTTTTCTAACTTTTTATGTCAAGAATTAGAAATTGATGCAATTGTAATTTTTGAAATTATTGATAGCAAAAAATTAAAGGTTATTGCTAAATCAAATGAAGCAAAGAAATTACTTCAAGTTGGCAAAATTTTAGAAAGTGATAATTTTGACTTATCAAAAGAAATTGAATATCAAAAACTAAATTCAACAAGTAACATCGAAATAAATATCTCTGATTTTTTATTAAATCAATACAATTATTTTTTTAATATAGATTCAAAAATATTTTTAATCACAATAGCAAAGAAAAACTCTATCACACCAAATGATAAAGCAAAAATTGAAAAAACTCTTAATTTGTTTACATTTTTATTTGGCATTTGGTTTTTAAAAAAAACTCATATCCAAAAGAAAGATGATTTCACAATATTAATTGAAGAGTCCTTAATTGAACTAAGAAATTATGCTAATTCAATTTTGGGGTTTGTAAATTACTTTAATTATGAAAATATATCTCAGTCTCAAAAAGAATATATAACATCAATAAAAAAATCGGCTCAAGGTATAGTTCTTAATATTAATGACTTAATTGAGCTAACAAAAATTGAATTGAAAAATGTTGTTTTGTCTAAAAACAAAGTTGAGTTAATTCAATTAATAAGTGAAATAATCGAAACTTTCAAAGGAAGACTGGGTTCTAAAAAATTAATATATAATCTTGAAGCTGATAAAATATTATTTAATCCGATTACAATAGATGAACAAAAATTTAGATATATTTTTACTATGCTTTTATTTGTTGCAACTACACAATCGAATGATGGTGAAATATTTATCAATGCAAAAGTTGCTGATAAGAATAAGTTATCTGTTGAAATTATTGATAATGCAAATATTTATGATAAAGAATCAACCGATAATTTTTTCAAACCATTTTTCATATCAAAAAAAAATGAATTTAAATCCTCACCAATATCAGGTCTAAGTTTATCTCTAGCTAAAAGTTTCGTAAATTTAATGGGTGGAGATTTATATATTCTTACCCACGAAAAAAGAAATAAATATATATTCACAATACGTGGAGAAATGATGTCAGATTTTGAATCAACATTATCGCAATTACCAAAACCAACTACCAAGAATAAAGTTCTTGTAATTGAAGATGATTATGCAACTTCGAAACTTCTAAATAACTACTTGAATAAATGGGGATACGATCCATTAATTGTAAGCAGCGAACATCAAGCTTTTGATGTTATTGAAAAAGAGCAACTGCTTGCAGTAATACTTGACATTGAACTTCCTCAAGTTAATGGTTTGGAATTACTCAAAAAAATCCATGAACACCCCAAAACAAAAAATCTTCCTGTTATAGTTTGCTCTGTTGAACCAGAGCAACAAAAAGCATTTATGATGGGTGCAGTTGAATATTTTATTAAACCAATAAATTACAATTATCTTGTAGAAGTTTTAACAAGTTATAAACTCAGAAAAAACTCAAATGTTCTTTGTGTTGATGATGATTTACCAACTTTAAATTTAGTAAAACAAGCAATTGAGCAATCTGGATTTAACCCATTGGCTTTTAATGTTTCTTCAGAAGTAATGGATGCAATTAAAGATAAAGATATTGATCTTGCAATTGTTGATCTTGATATGCCAACTCCAAATGGTTTTGAATTGATAAAATTAATTAAATCAGAAAAAAAATTTTCTAAACTTCCAATTATTATTTACACTGGTAAAGAAAACTACAAAGAAGACTTAAAACAGATTGAAGGATTATTTGAAGATTTATTAGAAAAAAGATCAACAAACATTGAAGACCTTGCTGAAACAATTAATTCAATGATTAATAGATACGAAACTCTTCCTCCTGTTGAAGATGTTATCAAAAAAGAAGGTGGATTAAAAATATTATTAGCTGAAGATTACAAACATTCACAAATAATTGTTACAAGATTACTAAAGAAAAATGGTTTTGAAGATATTGTTGTTGTTGAAAATGGTGAAGATGCAATTAAAATGGCAAAAGAAAAAAAATTTGATTTAATACTTATGGATATGCAAATGCCAATAATGAATGGTTTTGAAGCAACAGAAAAAATTCGTGAATTCCCTGAATACAAAAACACTCCAATTATTGCACTAACTGCTTTTGCAATGAAGGGAGATCGCGAAAAGTGTATTGAAGCCGGCGCCACAGATTACATTCCTAAACCAATCGATAGTAAAGAGTTCATCGAAAAAGTTAAATACTACACAAACTCATTAGTATAAACCAATTCATAATTTTTAATAGCTGTTAGCCAATTGCTGACAGCTATTTTTTATATTTGCAAAAAAAATTTGGAGAAATTGTGGAAGAAATTCGTGTTCGTTTTGCACCAAGTCCAACTGGTTATTTACACGTTGGTGGTTTAAGAACAGCCTTATATAATTATTTATTTGCACGAAAAAATAATGGTAAATTTATTTTAAGAATTGAAGACACCGATAGAAATCGTTATGTAGAAGGAGCAGTTGAAAATTTAATTAAATCGCTTAAATGGTGCGGATTAAATTATGATGAAGGTCCTGATATTGGTGGAAATTACGGTCCCTATATGCAATCACAAAGAATAGAACTTTATAAAAAATATGCAGAGGAATTGATTGATAAAGGCCATGCTTATTATTGTTTTTGCACACAGGAAAGATTGCAATCATTACGTGAAGAACAAGAAAAGCAAAAACTTCCACAGGTAAAATATGATAAACATTGCCTGAATCTTTCTAAAGAAGAAATTCAAAAAAAATTAAATGGAAATAAACCTTTCGTTATTCGTTTAAATGTAATTCCAAATCAAAAAATAATTTTTGAAGATATAATTCGCGGTACAGTTGAATTTGATAGTAACAATATTGATGATCAAATTTTAATTAAAAGCGATGGTTATCCTACATATCACATGGCAAATGTTGTTGATGATCATTTTATGAAAATATCACATGTAATTCGTGGCGAAGAATGGCTTTCATCAACACCAAAACATATTTTACTTTATGATTTTTTTAATTGGGAAAAACCAAAATTTGCTCACCTTCCTTTATTATTAAATCCTGATCGTTCAAAGTTAAGTAAAAGACAAGGTGATGTTGCTGTAGAAGATTACAGAGCTAAAGGATATTTGCAACAAGCATTGGTAAATTTTGTTGCCCTGCTTGGCTGGAATGCAGGTGATGATCAAGAATTTTATTATATGAATGAACTTATAGAAAAATTTTCTTTGGAAAGAGTTAACAAAGCGGGTGCAGTTTTTGACCTTCAAAAATTGAATTGGTTGAACGCAGAACATTTAAGAAAACTTGATGATAAAATTTTACTTTCAATGCTGAAAGATTTTATTTTTACAACCCCATATTCAAATCTTGAATTTAGTGATGAGAAACTTTTAAAGATAATTGCATCGATGAAAGAACGTGTTTCGTTTATTCATGAATTTGTAAATAATTGCAAATATTTTTATGAACAACCAAAAGAATATGAACAAAAATCTGTTGAAAAGAATTGGAAAAATGAAACACAAATTCATCTTGTAAAATTTAAAGAAGAAATCGAACGATTTGAAAATCCAAGCAAAGAAGATTTTGAAAATGTATTCAATAAAATTGTTCATGAATTTGAAATTGGTAAAGGTAAATTAATACATCCCTTAAGATTAGCTGTCACCGGACAATCAACTGGCCCTGGAATTTTTGATATACTTGAAATTTTGGGAAAAGATGAAGTTGTTTTAAGAATTGAAAATGCAATTGAAACGTTAAGCAAAAGGAACTTATAATTTTTATTTATGGTTTCGTAAGTAAAAAATAATTATGAAAATTTATTCACTTTACCAAGAACAAAAATTAAAATTAAATTTAGATCAAGCGTGGGAATTTTTCTCATCACCTAATAACCTTAAGAAAATTACTCCACCTTACATGGGTTTTGAAATTACCTCGAAGTTTAATAGCCAAAAAATGTTTGCCGGTATGATTATTTCCTATACCGTAAAACCTGTTTTGAAATTACCAATGAATTGGGTTACAGAAATAACTCACGTAAAAGAAAAAGAATATTTTGTTGATGAACAAAGATTTGGCCCTTATAAATTATGGCATCATTTACATCAATTTAAAATTATAAACGAAAACGAAATATTGATGATTGACTTAGTTAACTATGCAATACCATTTGGCTTTTTAGGTAGAATTATGAATAGTCTTTTTATACGAAAAAGAATTGAAGATATTTTTAATTATAGGCGAAAAATTCTGAATGATTTATTTAACAAATCAACTTAATCAGTAAAAGTTGTCAGATATAATTTTAACACCTGACAACTCAACCAAAAAATTACTTACCTTGTTTCCAACTATCCTTCAGTGTAACTGTTCTATTAAAAACCAGATTTTCTTTTTTACTGTATTTACTATCAACGCAAAAGTATCCAAGTCTTTCAAACTGATAGTTTTCACCAACCTTTGCATTTTGAAGTGATAATTCTAACTTTGCATTTTTTACAATTTGAATTGAACTAGGATTAATAAAATCTAACCAATTTTCCTCAGCTCCAGGATTTTCGATGGTAAATAATCTATCGTATAAATGAACTTCTGCATTTATGTTATATTTTGCAGAAACCCAATGAATTGTTCCTTTAACCTTTTTTGTGCTTTTCCCTACTCCACTTTTTGTATCAGGATCAATTGAGCAATGTATTTCAATAATTTCACCATTTTCATTTTTAATTATTTCATCACACTTAATTATATAAGCATATCTCAATCTTACTTCACCACCCGGGACTAAACGATGAAATCCTTTTGGCGGATTTTCCATAAAGTCATTTCTTTCAATAAAAATTTCTTTTGTGAATTTAACTTTTCTCGTTCCTGCATTTGTATCTTCAGGATTATTAATTGCTTCAAGTTCTTCTTCTTCATTTACATTTGTAAGAACAATTTTTAATGGATCTAAAACGCACATTACTCTTTTAGAATGTTTATTGAGATCATCTCTGATTGCATATTCCAAAAGTGAAATATCAGTTAGTGCATCTCGTTTAGCGACACCTATAATTTCTGCAAAGTTTCTAATTGATTCAGGTGTGTATCCTCTTCTTCTAAATCCGGAAATCGTTGGCATTCTTGGATCATCCCAACCATCAACATAATTCTCTTTTACAAGTTGAAGTAACTTACGTTTACTCATTACGGTGTAGCTTAAGTTTAGTCTTGCAAATTCAATTTGTTGTGGATGATAAACATCGAGTTCATCTAAAAACCAATCATATAATGGTCTGTGATTTTCAAATTCAAGAGTACAAATTGAATGAGTAATTCCTTCGATTGAATCTTCTAATCCATGTGCCCAATCATAAGTTGGATAAATACACCATTTATTTCCTTGCCGGTGATGTTCTGCATGAATAATGCGATACATTATAGGATCACGAAGATTAAAATTTGGTGAAGCCATATCAATCTTTGCACGTAATGTTTTTGAACCATTTGGGAATTCACCATTTTTCATTCGTTCAAATAAATTTAAATTTTCTTCAACCGAACGATTTCTAAATGGACTTTCTTTACCTGGCTCTGTTAATGTGCCTCTTGTTTCACGAATTTCATCTGCAGTTAAATCACAAACGTATGCTTTTCCTTTTTTAATTAATTGAACAGCGTATTCATACATTTTTTCAAAATAATCCGATGCATAAAAAATTCTATTCTCAAAATCAGCACCCAACCATTTTACATCTTCTATAATTGAATTAACATATTCCTGTTCTTCTTTTTCTGGATTTGTATCATCAAATCGAAGATTAAATTTTCCACTGTAGTCTTTTGCAATTCCATAATTCAGACAAATTGCTTTTGCATGTCCGATATGTAAATAACCATTTGGTTCAGGAGGAAATCTAGTATGTACTTTTTTACCAAATCTATTTGTTTCATTGTCTTTATCAATTAATTCATATATAAAGTTTTTTGGTTTACGTTCTTCTATAATTCTGTTTTCTTCCATAATTAATAAACTTTTATTATTTGACTAACCAAATTTAACATATTTGAGTAACTAAAGTTTATCAATTTTATAATAATTAATTCACTTTTGATGCTATAAAAATACTTGTTATAAAATAAAATGATTATACTTCTTCAAAATATACCAATTTGAATGGTCGATATGGTTTTGTTGTTTTATTATAACCTGAGTTATGTTGATTTATTCTTCGCTCTAAGTTATTTGTTATTCCAATATATGTGTAGTTTCGAATTGTGCTCAATATGATATAAACGTAATACATCTTGTACCGAAGGCCGGACTCGAATCTACCTGTCGGTAGACAGGCCTACCTGTCGGTAGACAGGCCGGCACGAAGTTTAAATTGTTTTATTTTTTCTCTTCCTATTCCACTCTTATAATATTTTTCTTTCGATCTGGCTTCTTTTCTATCTTTAACTTCTTCAAAATATACCAATTTGAATGGTCGATATGGTTTTGTTGTTTTATTATAACCTGAGTTATGTTGATTTATTCTTCGCTCTAAGTTATTTGTTATTCCAATATATGTGTAGTTTCGAATTGTGCTCGATATGATATAAACGTAATACATCTTGTACCGAAGGCCGGACTCGAACCGGCACGAAGTTTAAGCTTCACTGGATTTTGAGTCCAGCGCGTCTACCAATTCCGCCACTTCGGCAAAAATGCGTCGCTAAATTACTTTTTCATTTTCAATTTATCAAGAAATTTTATCTTGATTTTAAATTTATCTCGATGTTTTTGCTCGTTCAACAATTGGTCTTGCTTTTTTATCTTTGTTTAAAGTTTTCAAAACTAAATCTGCTTCTTTTTCACTAACATTAAAAAATGAAAATGCATCTGAAATTTGAATTCCAGTTACTTTTTCTGGAGCAATTCCTGTTTCTTTCTTTAACATTTTCAAAAGTCCTTTTACATCTAAATCATCATATTTGCCAAGAGCTAAAAACATTCTAACTTTGCCTTTTTCGGTAAATGGTTTATCTGCACGAGTTTTATTTTCTCCAGATCGCTCTTTTCCTCTTACTTTTTCTTTTTTGTTATATGAATCTTGTTCTCTTTCAAATCTTTTAGTATGCTCGAATAAATCATGAATCTTAGCATAACTTTTCTCTTCAAGTTCATCCTGAAAATTATATTTTACTAAAGCTGCAACAATTTCTTCAGGATTGTGATTTCTTAAAAGTTCTTTTGCAAGTAATAAATAATTAGTTCCTGTACCGTATTCAACCAATTCATTAACTTCATTTAAAATTTTCTTCTTTTTGAATTCTATCACTTCTTGAATTTGAGGAACTCTTTCTTTTCGAATATTAGTTTGTGTTATATTTTTTATAAAGTTTAATTTTCTAAATTCTTCCGGAGTAACAAAAGTAATTGCTGTTCCCTCTTTGCCAGCTCTTCCAGTTCTTCCAATTCTGTGAAGATATGCTTCAGGGTCTTGTGGTAACGAATAATTAATAACATGTGTTAAATCTTCAATATCTAAACCTCGAGCAGCAACATCTGTGGCAACTAAAATATTAACTAATTTTTTTCTGAACTTACTTAAAATTTTTTCTCTGATTGTTTGAGAAATATCACCGTGTAAACCTTCAGCATCATAACCACGTTCCAATAATTTTGAAGTAACAAAATCAACATCATTTTTTGTTCTGCAAAATATCAAGCCATAAAATTCATCTGTTGTATCGATTATTCTACATAAAGCATCGAATTTGTCGCTTTCTTTAACTTCAAAATATTTTTGATCTGTCAGAGACGTTGTTTTCCCTGATAATTTGGTTTTTATTACTTCATGTTTTTTCATGTATTTTTTAGCAAGAGAAAGAATTCTTGGCGGCATAGTTGCAGAAAATAATAAAGTTCTCCTTTCATCATTTGTAGATTTCAATATTTCTTCAATATCATCTATAAAACCCATGTTCAACATTTCGTCTGCTTCATCAAGAACAACAAATTTAACTTTTGAAAGAATTAAACTTCCTTTATTTAACTGATCAATGATTCTTCCTGGCGTTCCAACAACAATATCAACACCTTTTTTTAATCTTCTAAATTGAGTTTCATAAGATTGCCCGCCATAAATTGGCACGATATGAAATTTTTTCGAACCTTTTATTGAATTAAATTCATCACAAACTTGAATTGCCAATTCTCTAGTTGGAACTAAAACTAAAGCTTGTACAAAATTCTGTTGTTCGTCAAGTAAATCTAAAATTGGAAGAGCAAATGCAGCTGTTTTTCCTGTGCCTGTTTGTGCTTGTCCAATTAAATCCACTTTGTTTTCTAAAATTAAAGGAATTATCCTACTTTGTATTTCAGTTGGTTCTTCAAATCCCTTTTCTTTGATTGATTGTAACATAACATCTGAAAGTCCAAGACTTTCAAAATTATTTTTTTTCATTTGAATCCTATTTGTTAATAAAAAATGCAGTACTCGGTGAAAGGTAAATTCGGAAAAACAGATATATTACTTCAACAACTACGCAAAATACATTACAAAGATACCATTAAACTTTATGAAATCATAGTTAATTAAAATTTCTTTTTATAAAATTATTTTACACTTAATTTTATAAGGTGTTAAAAACAATTAACATCATTAAGTTTACTTGAAACAATTTTTATTATTCACTATCAATATTTCCATCCCAAAGATACTTTTTTGTTTCTGAAACCAATACTTTATTTAACATTAAAAGAGCTACCAAATTTGGAATTGCCATTAAACCATTTGTTATATCAGCAAAAGTCCAAACTAAATTCAAAGATATAATTGAACCAATAAAAACCATTACAACCCAAATATAGCGATAAGGTAAAATTGCTTTTGTTCCAATTAGATATTCAATTGACTTTTCTCCATAGTATGACCAACCAAGAATAGTTGAAAATACAAAAGTCATTAAACCAATTGTAAGAATTGTTGGACCAATAACCGGAATATCCGAAAAAGCAGTTTTTGTAAGAATAGCACCATTAAGACCATTTTGCCATTCAAAAGAATTTACAATAACCAAACCAGTAAATGCACAAACAACAACAGTATCCCAGAATGTGCCAGTGGATGAAACTAAAGCTTGGCGCACAGGATTTTTAGTTTGAGCAGCTGCTGCGACAATTGGTGCACTACCTAAACCCGATTCATTTGAAAATAAACCACGTGCAATTCCAAATCTTACTGCTTCTTTCATTCCGGCTCCTAAAAACCCAGCTATTGCGACATGCCCGCTAAAAGCTGAATTTATTATCAGTAAAAATGAATCTGGTAATGTTTTAATATTAATTAGTAATAAAATTATACAACCTAAAACATAAAAAATAGCCATAAATGGAACTAAAGCTTCGCAAACTTTTGCAATTGATTTAATTCCACCAATAATGACAGATGCAGTTAAAATAGATAGTACAAGACCAGTAATCCATGTAGAAATACCAATAGAATCATGAACCAAAACAGAAATTGAATTAGCTTGTACCATATTTCCAATTCCAAAAGCAGTAACAGAAGTTAATGCTGCAAAAACAATTCCCAGCCATTTTTTATTTAGCCCTTTTTCTAATACATACATTGGTCCACCAGCAAATGAACCATCATTTAATTCAACTCTATATTTAACAGCAAGCAAAGCTTCAGCATATTTAGTAGCAATTCCAAAAACACCTGTTAACCACATCCAAAAAACAGCACCTGGTCCTCCTGCTGCAATTGCAGTAGAGACTCCAACAATATTGCCGGTTCCAATTGTAGCTGCCAATGCCGTAGTTAAAGCTCCAAATTGTGAAATATCACCTTTCCCTTCTTTTTTTCTCTTCAGCGAAATTTTTATTGCTTTCCCAATAAAACGTTGAATAAATCTTAATCTTAAAGTTAAAAAAAGATGAGTGCCAAAAAGTAATATCAACAAAGGATAGCCCCAAATAAAATTGCTGATTTCAGTTAATAGATTTTCAATCGCTTGCACTTAATCTCCTTCATTATGATAAAAGTTTTGAAACATAATCTAAAAACATTTCTTTCCAATAAGGCCAATCATGATAAGCATTTGATCTTATTTCAAAAAAATGTTCAATATTTTTTGATTTGAAGATTTCACTTAATCTTCTATTTTCATTTGTGTAAAAATCATGTTCTCCGACGCCAATAAACATTTTAATTTTTCGAATATTCTCTAAATACCATAAATCATTTAAGTTGGGCATATAATCAAAAGGATTATTGAAATAGCATTCATCATTATAAAAACCAAAAATATGTGGTTTAATATCATAAGTGCCGCTTAAGCAAATAACGCTATTTACTTTATCGGGATATTTTAATGCAATATTCATTGCATGATATGCACCAAAGCTACATCCAGCTAACCCAACTTTATCTTGTCCAGTTTCATACTTAGCAAATTCAATAACATCATTTAGGATTACTTGTTCATATGCTAAGTGAGTTTTAACTCTATCAGCAGGATGAATTATATAATTATACCAACTCATTTGATCTATGCTATCGGGGCAATAAACTTTAATTTTTCCATCATCAATAAATTTTTCAATAGAATGAATCAAGCCAAAATCTTTTACTTCGTAATATTTTCCTTTAGAAGTTGGGAATAAAATTAAAGGTTGACCTGTTTCACCAAACACAAGCATTTCAAAATCGCGGCTTAGATATTGAGTATAAAATTTATGGTAAAATTCTTTCATGATATTTTACTTTTTTTATTCTACAACAAAATAATGAAGGCAAATTAATTTTGCTAATTAAAATTTCATTTATACTTATTAAATTTTGTATTTTTCAAAAAAGTAATTGGTGAACCATGGTATTAGAAAAACACTTCAACAGATTTAGAGAAAATATAATTGGAATTAATAAAACGTTCCAGTCACCATTTGGAGAAAAAAAAATAGTTTATGCAGATTGGATTGCAAGCGGAAGATTATATAATCCAATTGAGAAAATTTTAATCGAAAATTTTTATCCATTTGTAGGAAACACACACTCTGAAACTTCTGTTACCGGAACAACAATGACTAAAGCTTATCATGAAGCAAGGCAAATTATAAAAAAACATGTTAATGCTTCTTCTAGTGATGTGTTACTTTTTGCTGGTTATGGAATGACTGCAGCAATAAATAAGTTTCAAAGATTATTAGGATTAAGGATACCTGAACAGTTAAATAAATACACTTCAATTCCAAAAGAAGAAAAACCAATTGTTTTCTTAACACACATGGAACATCATTCAAATCAAACATCATGGCTTGAAACAATTTGTGATGTTGTAATAATTGAACCTGATGAATTTGGTTTGGTAAATTTAGATCATTTCAAACATTTACTTGAATTATATAAAAATAGAAAATTAAAAATTGCATCATTAACAGCTGCTTCAAATGTTACAGGAATTGAACCACCCGTTTATGAAATGGCAAAAATGATTCATGAGTATGATGGATTATGTTTTGTTGATTATGCAGCAGCTGCACCATATATTAAAATTGATATGCATCCAGAAAATCCTAAAGAAAAATTAGATGCAATATTTTTTTCGCCACACAAATTTTTAGGAGGACCAGGAACATCCGGAATATTAATTTTTGATTCTAAATTATATAACAGAAGAGTTCCAGATAATCCTGGCGGTGGTACTGTTGATTGGACAAATCCCTGGGGCTCACACAAATACATTGATGACATTGAACAGCGTGAAGATGGTGGAACACCCGGATTTTTACAAGCAATAAAAACTGCACTTGCAATAAAATTAAAAGAAGAAATGAATGTTGAAAAAATTAATCTTCGTGAAAAAGAATTATTAAAGGTTGCTTTTGAAAGATTAACAAAAATTTCATCGTTACACATACTTGCACAAGAACATCAGGATAGACTTGGAGTAATATCATTTTATGTTGAAGATATTCACTATAACCTGATGGTAAAACTATTAAATGACAGATATGGTATACAAGTTCGTGGTGGGTGCTCATGTGCAGGAACTTACGGGCATTATCTTTTACATGTTGATCCTACTCGTTCTAAAAGAATTACAGATAAAATTAATAAAGGAGATCTTTCTGAAAAACCTGGCTGGGTTCGTTTATCATTACACCCAACAATGACAGATAATGAATTAGAATTTGTTTTGAACGCTATCGAAGAAATTATTAATAATATCAAAAACTGGAAAACTGATTACATATATTCCAAAAAAACAAATGAATATCATCATAAAAATGAAACTGAAAATCATCAAAAAATTAGAGATATGTTTTTGATAGATTAGATTATCTTTTGTAAATCTATATATAATTTCTGAAGTGGTAACCCTACAACATTATAATAACAACCATTTATTTTTTTTACAAACAAAGCACCATAATCATCTTGTATTCCATAAGCCCCGGCTTTATCCATCGGACTTCCGGATTTGATGTATTCATAAATTTCTTCATCGCTTAAAATTCTAAAAGTTACATTTGTTCTTTCATAATCAATTATTCTTTTTTGATTTTTAAGATTTTCTATTGCAAAGCCAGTGTAAACAAGGTGAGTTTTTCCACTTAACTTTTTTAGAATATGAAATGCATCTTTTTCATTTTTCGGTTTACCAATTATTTCTTTATTCAACACAACAATTGTGTCTGCAGTAATAATTATTCCAGATTTAATTTTATTTTTAGCTAATTCTAATTTATGAAATGCAAGCCTTTTAACAGTGCGGATTGGATGTTCACCATCAAGAATTTCCTCATACAAATCAACTGAAATAGAATTAAATTTTAATCCAAGTAATTTAAGTAACTTTCTTCTGCGTGGAGATTTTGAAGCTAATGTAATTTGGGTATTTTTATTTAACATGAAATGAGATTAACGAAAGAGAGCTTTGATACTTCCCCATGTTCTTTTTACGCTTGAAACATTATGAGGTACGGCAACTTCCCATGAATAACTCACAGATCCATCATTATCAACAATTTTTAATCTATAAACATATAACGTTTCAGCACCTTTAAATGCTGTTTGATCAGTAAATTCATAATTCTTATCAGTTTTTGGAAGAACTGTTCCAACTTCAACAAAAGATCCGTTTACTGTTTTTCTTTCAACTACATAATGTTTAAGGTTTGTCTCCGTTGAAGATTGCCAAAATACAACAACATTTCCATTTTGACTTCTTGCTGTAAGTTTTAAAATATCCGCACCAGCATATAAACTTACTGATGCAACAATTAAAAACAATATGATAATGCTTTTTATTTTCATTTCAATAGTAAAATTAATTTAAGACCAGCTAATAGTCAAGAAAATTATTTTATAAAATTCACAATCAAATTCATTAAAGTATCCGGGAAAATACCAAAAAATAAAACCAGCAACCCGGTTAAAGAAATTGCTAAATTGCTTCCTACTGATTTATCTATTTCAAAACTTTCGTTTTCATTCATAAAATAAATATAAACGACAACTCTTAAATAAAAATAAACACTAATTACACTTGAAAGAACACCAACAATAGCTAACCAGGTTAAATTTGATTTGATAGCACCAAAGAAAACATAATATTTTCCGAAGAAGCCAGCCATTGGTGGAATTCCCGCTAAAGCAAACATAAATAAAGACATCATTGCCGCTAAGAAAGGACTTTTCTTATTTAAACCAGCGTAGTAATTTAAAGTTAATCTTGTTTCATCTTTGCCTTCAATAACAGAAATGATTGTAAATGCACCAATATTCATAAAAACATAAGCAGCTAAATAAAAAGTTATACCAGCAAAGCTATAATTATTACCTGCGGCAAGTCCAATAACCATGTAACCAGCATGTGCAATTGATGAGTAAGCTAACATTCTTTTTAAATTATTTTGTGCAATAGCAATGATGCTTCCAACCAAAGTTGATAGAACAGCAATAACCGAGAAATAATTTCTAAACACAATTGGTGAACTATATGATAAACTTGTTCCAAGTAAAATTATCAAAACACTAAAGGCAGCAGCTTTACCAGCAGTGCTCATTAATCCTGTTACAGAAGTAGCTGAACCCTGATAAACATCCGGAACCCACATATGAAATGGTACAGCTGCAATTTTGAAACTAAATCCAATTAACAGTAATAACATTCCAACAATAAAAAGAATGTTATTTAAGTACAACATAAAGTTTTCAACAATATTCTGAATGCTTGTTGAACCTGTTGTTCCATAAATTAATGCAATTCCATAAACTATAAAACCTGTGGCAAAAGATCCAAGCAAAAAATATTTTAAGGAAGCTTCATTGTTGGAAGATTTTTTTCTATTTAAACCTGCTAAAACATAAAAGCAAATTGACATCAGCTCTAAACCCATAAAAATCACAAGAATATCATGAGCCATTGCCATAACCATCATTCCTAAAACAGAAGACTGAATCAGAATATAATATTCACTGTAATGAATTCCATACTTTTTTATATAATCACTTGAAGCTAAAACAGTTAATAAAGCTGCAATATTAAATATTAAATTGAAAATGGCAGCTTTTCCACCAACTTCAACCATTCCACCAAAAATGAAGAAATTTTTATCGACATTAACTAAAGAATATAACCCAACAAATAAAAATAACAGTGCTGAAAACCAAGGAATTATTTCTTTACCCTTATGTGTGAATATTTCAATCAATATTGATAAAACGATTCCAACACTTAATACAATGTGTGGAAGCAACAAAAAATATTCGTAATTATTAGCTGGCATTATGAAAAACTCTTACTTTAAAAAGTTTATTGTTGTTTGTGAAATTTGCTGTAAAATATTTTTAACAGATAAATCGGTAAAATTTAGAAAAGTACTTGGATAAATTCCTATCCAAACAATAAAAATGAAAATTGGAATAAGAACCAGAAGTTCTCTTTTGTTTAAATCCGTTAATTCTTTTTCAAGAACAGGATTTGTTATTTTACCAAAAACTACACGTTGATACATCCATAGTAAATAAACAGCTGCAAATATCACTCCTGTTGCAGCGAATGCAGTAAACCAAAAACCATTTAATACTGATGATTTAAATGTTCCAATAAGAATTAAGAACTCACCGATAAATCCGTTCAATCCTGGCAACCCAACAGAAGATAACATTGCAATCATCAATGCAGTTGAGTATAATGGAACTAACTTTGCTATGCCACCATAAAAACCAATATCACGTTTGTGTGTTCTTTCATAAACAACACCAACCAAGAGGAATAAAGCTCCTGTTGATAAGCCATGATTTATCATTTGAATTACAGCACCTTGAACAGATTCTACAGTCATAGCAAAAATTCCAAGCACGACAAAACCTAAGTGAGAAACAGAAGAATATGCAACCAATTTTTTCATATCAGTTTGAACCATTGAAACCAGAGCACCGTAAATTATTCCTATAACAGCAAAAACTGAAATAACTGGAGCGTAATTAACCGCAGCATGTGGAAACAATGGTAAACAAAAACGAATTAAACCGTAAGTTCCCATTTTTAATAAAACACCAGCAAGAATTACAGAACCTGCTGTTGGTGCTTCAACGTGTGCATCTGGCAACCAAGTGTGTAATGGAAATAAAGGGACTTTAATTGCAAAACTCAAAAAGAATGCACCAAACATCCACGCTTGAATTTGAATTGGAATTGTTGGACTAATTTTATAAAGTTCAATTAAATTGGTTGTAAAAGTTCCATTCATTCCGGAAGAATAAACTGCTAACCAAATAATAGCAACAAGCATTAGCAAACTACCAAACATTGTAAAAATGAAAAACTTGACCGCAGCATAAATTCTTCTTTCTCCGCCCCAAATTCCAATTATAAAATACATTGGAATAAGCATCATTTCCCAGAAAATATAAAACAAGAAAACATCCAACGAGATAAACACTCCAATCATTCCAGCTTCGAGCAGTAACATTGAAAATGTAAACATCTTAAGTTTCTTGTCTATAGCTTTCCATGTTGATAGAAAAGTTATTGGTGTTAGAAAAGTTGTTAACAAAACTAATAATAATGAAATGCCATCAATACCAACTAAATATGAAATATTTAAACTTTTAACCCAAACTATGTTGTGTATTAATTGAAAATTTGGATTTAAAGAATCAAATTTCTGATAGGCAATTAATGAGATAAAAAATGTCATCAATGAAACACCTAAACCATACCAACGAATTAATTTTTTTTGTTCATCCTTTAGAAAAAGAACAAAAATACTCCCTAAAATTGGGATAGCTAGTAAGATGGATAAGATTATTGTATTCATTATTTCAAACTATAAATAGTAAATAAATTATAAACTAAGTAATAAAAAGAATAAAGTAACAGCAATTCCCGCAATCATTACTAATGCGTAGTATTGGACAAAACCAGTTTGAATTTTTTTAATTTGCTCAGCAAGTTTATCAATTAGATAAGCAACACCGTTTACTGCTCCATCAATAATTCTTATATCAGCAAATTTCCACAATAACTTTTCACTTCCCTTTTGAATAGGTTGAACAACAGCCGCTTCATAAATTTCATCAACAAAATATTTATTCAAAAGTAAATTGTATATAGCCTTGAACTTAGAAGAAAATCTTTCGGCTATTTCAGGTTTTTGTGTATAAACTTTCAAGGCAAAATAAATTGATGATAAAGCTAAAACAACTGAAATAACCATTAATAAGATTTCTTCAAAATGTGAGTGTAACCCAAAATGAGCTAATTTTAATTGTGCTGGTTTATAAACTGGTTCAAGCCAATTTTCAAATAAATTACCATGCTCACCAACAAATACTTTAGGCATACCAATATATCCACCAATAACTGATAAGAAAGCTAAAATCATTAAAGGAACTGTCATAACTGCAGGTGATTCATGTGGATGAACATGTTGATGGTTAAATCTTTCATTGCCATAGAATGTTAATGATAAAAGTCTGAACATATAAAATGCAGTCATCATTGCAGTTAAAACACCAATTAACCAAAATAGAAAACTTCCATTTGCATAAGCATTCCACAGAATTTCATCTTTACTAAAGAAACCAGATAATCCTGGAACACCTGTAATTGCTAAAGTAGCAATAAAAAATGTAATGTAAGTTTTAGGCATGTATTTTTTTAAGCCACCATAATTTTGGATGTTTTGTTCTTCATGCATTCCATGAATAACAGAACCAGCACCCAAAAATAAAAGTGCTTTAAAGAAAGCATGCGTCATAACATGAAAGATGGAAGCACTAAAAGCACCAACGCCAGCAGCCAAAAACATATAACCCAATTGGCTTACAGTTGAATAAGCTAAAACTTTTTTAATATCATTTTGTACCAAACCAATTGTTGCAGCCATTAATGCTGTCAATAAACCAATGACAGCTACAACAATCATTATTGATGGTGCACTTGCAAATAAAATTGAAGCACGACTTACCATATAAACACCAGCCGTAACCATTGTAGCAGCATGAATTAATGCTGAAACAGGTGTTGGACCCGCCATTGCATCTGGCAGCCAAACAAATAATGGAATTTGAGCAGATTTTCCAGTTGCCCCTATAAATAGAAATAAAGCTATTAAGCTAAATGTTGTTTCTGTAACTGGAAATGTTGCAGCTTTAGAAAAAACTTCTTTGAAATTAAGAGAATCGAAAGTAAAGTAGATTAAAAACATTCC
>CAZVBT010000060.1:0-2044 GCA_964625385.1 uncultured Melioribacter sp.
TTTCACCTTTCAAAATTTCAAAATTTATGGGTATTTTTGTTGAAGTTACAGAAGAAAATTTTTTTTCCAATGGTGGTTATAATTATCGCGATTTAATTGCTAATAATCTCGGTGAAATTTTTGCTGAAATGTTATTGAAAGATAAAAATGCAAAACCATCAGATGCTTTATTAATTTACCAACTTTTATTTTTTAGAGATAAAATATGAAATCAGTATTAATTATTGATGATGAAAATGAAATATGCGAAAGCATTAAAATGATTTTAGAGCTAGAAGATTATTATGTTGAATCAACGACAGATCCAATAGACGGGCTTTCAAAAATCGAGTATGGTGATTTTTCCATTTTGCTACTTGACATCAATATGCCTCAAAAAAATGGTTTTGAAATTTTGAAATGGATAAATGAAAAAGAAATTGATATTAAAACAATAATAATTTCTGCACAAAGTAATATTGAAAATGCTGTTAAAGCAACTAAACTTGGTGCATTCGATTTTCTTGAAAAACCAATAGACAGAGATAAACTAATAATCTCAGTAAGAAATGCTGCTAATCAAATATCACTTCAAAAAGAAAATAAAAAACTTAAATCAGAATTATTAACAACAAATAAAATAATCGGAAATAGCAGAGCCATTCAAACTATATTAGAAACAATTTCAAAAGTTGCCAAAACAGATGCAAGAATTTTAATAACTGGTGAAAATGGAACTGGAAAAGAATTAGTTGCTCAAGAAATTCATAAACAAAGTTTACGTTCAAAAAAAGAGTTAGTTGAAGTAAATTGTGCTGCAATTCCTCATGAACTAATTGAATCTGAATTATTCGGGCATGAAAAAGGTTCTTTTACTGGTGCAATTAAACAACGCATAGGAAAATTTGAACTTGCTGATGGCGGCAATCTTTTTCTTGATGAAATTGGTGATATGAGTTTGCAAGCTCAGGCTAAAGTACTTCGTGCAATAGAAGAAAACAAAATTGAAAGAGTTGGAGGTTCACAAAAAATTGAAGTTGATGTAAGAATAATTTCAGCTACTAATAAAGATCTTCAAAATGAAATTGCAAAGGGAAACTTTCGTGAAGATTTGTTTCATCGATTAAATGTTATTCCTATTCACATTCCGCCTCTTCGTGAAAGAAAAGAAGATATTCCTTTATTAGTTGAACACTTTACAAAATTAATTTGTGAAAAAAATAAATTCCCATTAAAAACTTTCACAAATGCAGCACTTAAAAACTTGCAAAGCTTTACATGGAAAGGTAATATACGTGAGCTTAGAAATGTAATTGAAAGAATAGTAATAATGTCATCAACAAATGAAATAACAGAAAAAGAAGTGAATTTGTTTTATTCATCATCTAATTCAATAACAGATGATTTATTTGATGTGTCAAATAGTTTTCAAGACTTCAAAGAAAAAGCTGAAAAAGCTTTTATCATAAAACAGTTAAATGCAAATAATTGGAATATGAGTAAAACTGCTGAAATTCTTGGCATTCAAAGAAGTCACTTATATAACAAATTAAAAAAATATAAAATCGAAAAGGAATAATTATGGCTGAAACAATATTTGCTAAAATTATTCGTAAAGAAATTCCTGCTGATATTGTTTTTGAAAGTGAAACTGTTCTTGCTTTCAAAGATATTAATCCACAAGCACCTGTTCATGTGTTGATAATTCCCAAAATTACTGATATCGAATCTGCAAAAGATTTATCCCCGCAAATGCATTCACAATTACTCGGTGATTTATTTTATGCGGCAAACGAGGTTGCTAAAAAATCAGGTGTTTTTGAAAGTGGATTTAGACTTGTATTAAATTCTGGAAAAGATTCAGGTCAGGAAGTTCCACATCTTCATATTCATTTACTTGGTGGAAGAAAATTAACATGGCCGCCAGGATGATTAATGTATAGTTTATAATTTATAATGTATAATTTATAATGTATAATTTATAATGTATAATTTATAATGTATAATTTATAATGTATAATTTATAATGTATAATTTATAATGTATAATTTATAATGTATAATGT
>CAZVBT010000061.1:0-3118 GCA_964625385.1 uncultured Melioribacter sp.
CATCCTGAACTGAAAATTCATACAAGGAATTTTCTTTTGGCAATAAATTTTCCTCTTTCATTTTTTCGTAAAAAGCTTTGCCAATAATATGAAAACCTTCCAAAGTTGGATGAAGATGATCTGTCATTAAATTATTTCCAACAATACCATTTGGACTAAGAGATGAAAAAATTGAATCTATATCAACTACTTCAATACCATATTCTTTTTGATAAGATTTTATTAAGCGATTAATTTTTTCAGGTGCACGAAAACGCAACATATCATAATCTTTTGCTAAACGAAAAAGTGAATCTGCTTTTTTAAAATTATTTTTTTGAAATTCAACTTGAGCTTGGTTGAATAATTTTATTGCGGAAAAATTTTCATCCTCATTCTTTGAAATAAATGGTTTTTGGTCTCTTAAATTACTTGCAAGAGTACCTAAAATTAGCGGAACATTTTCATCTTTACACATTTCGATAATGTCTCGCATGTTGCCATCAAATTGTTCAATACCTGTTAAGTAATTTTCAGAATTAAATTCAATCGATTGTTCTTTTGCCATTCGGCTCATCAATGTTCCGGTTTTTAGTTTCTCTTCACCAAATATTAATTTACCACTCCATTGTAAAAAATCTTTTATCAATTCAACGGTTTTAAAATGAATTAATTTTAAGTAAATATTTATCAACCATCTTGATTTACCTAGTGATTCTAGTGAACCAACACCAAGTGCGCCATAATATTCATTGTGCCCAGTATAAATTAAAATTATATCGGGTTTTTCTTTTAATACTTCTGGAATAAAATCACGAATTGTGTAAGTATTAATTGCGGTCAATGCAATGTTAATAACTTCAATATTTTTTTGAGGATAATTTAATTCAAGTCTTTTTCTGATGTACCGAGAAAATGAACCAAGTGGCATATATGGATAACCAGCAGCACTGCTTTCGCCTAAAACAAAAACTCTAAATGAGTTTTCAGATTTTGATGAGTCGAAAATATCTTCAATTGTTGTGGGAAAATTTTTGACATTTGAAAAATATCTTTTAGCAACATTTGCATTTATTATTTTCTTACCTGGTGTTGCTTGAACCCACATTGATAAATCTTCACCATATCCGAAAACTCTTAATCCTATTTCAAGCAAAACAAAAAATAAAATTGGAATAAATATTAATACTAAATAAAAATAGAAAGGAACTTTCTTTTTTTCTTCTGCAATTTTTTTATTGTCTTTTATTCTTTGAGCCACTTAATCACCAAAATTAATTTGTTAAACTGAATATAAATGAATTATCTTTGTGCAAAAATAATGAATTAATATGAGTAAACTTTCAACAATAAAACAGTTATTCCAATTTTTACGTGAAAATAAAAAATGGTGGTTAATGCCAATAATATTTTTTTTAATTCTTTTAGGTGGATTAATAATATTAACTAAAGGTTCAGCGTTAGCACCGTTTATTTATGCAATTTTTTAAAATTGAATAACAGATATAAAATTAAAAGCTATCTTACTAATAAAAAATTTAATGTGATTCATGATACTTTAATAAAACATAAACACTGCTAAAATTCAATTCGCTATTTCTAAAATTAAGATTAATAATTCCATAAATATCATTAAGTCGGAACAATATTTTATTTATTAGCTTTTTTAAGAATCATTAACTGATAAGGATTTAATGTTAAATTAAATTTTATTTTATTTAAATCAATCAATTTTTCAGTGATAAGATCTATAAATAAATTATCATCTTTAAATAGCTCAATATCTTTTGGATTGACTTTTTCTTTTTTCGAGCTATTGTTACCAATAATTATAATTTCTTCTCCATCAAAAATTCTTTCATAAATAATTAAATTTTTTTGATTTTCATTAGTGAAAAAGTCAATTGAACCTAAAGATAAAGCTTTATTTACTTTACGAATCTTTGTCATTTTTTTATAAAAATTAAATAAATTATCATCAAATTTTACTGTATCAACTTTTCTTGGTAAGCCAAATGGATGAGTTACTTCATCATCATATTTGAACTCTTTCCAAACATTTGGTTTCCGATCATCAGGGTCATCGCCACCCCACATTCCAGCTTCATCACCATTATAAATATGAGGTGCACCGGGTTGTGTCATTTGTAAAGCAACAACAAATTTTTGTTTTAATCTTTCGTTTTCGGTTGGTTTTCTTACGTCATAGTTTTTGCTGTCTCTTGCATTTGCTCCATGATCATATTTGAAATCTGGATTAACAACAACAGAAGCCAATCTTTCTGTATCATGGCTTCCTAACAGATTCATCATTACGTAATAATTATCCTTATAATTATTCATCATTGTCCTAATAGAATCAATATAAGCGAAAACATCATCTTTATCTTTTTTATTAAGAACAAAATTTTTATTTGCACGAGTAAATCTGTAATTCATAACTGCATCAAACTCATCACCCTTTAACCAAGGACTTGCATCAAAGATTTTATAATTTTTCCAATCTTCCCACCAAACTTCACCAACGATGTAAGCCTCTGGATTAATTTCACGAACCCATTTTCTAAAAGTTTTCCAAAAATTATGATTAACCATTTCCGCTACGTCAAGTCTCCAGCCATCAACTCCATCATTTGGATTGCCGTCATTATTTGGGTCCATCCATCTTTTAACAATTGCATGAATATACTCACGGGGTCCTTCGACTATTCCACTTTCATCCTCTCTGATTTCTGGCAAATCTTTTATTCCATACCAACCTTCATAATCAAATTCATTTTCAGGGGTTTTAGTGTCATCAAAGCTTTTTATTGTGAACCAATTTTTAAATTTAGAATTCTCTTGATTTTTAATTACATCTTGAAATGCCCACGAAGTTAAACCCATATGATTAAATACACCATCAATAATAATTTTCATTCCACGTTTATGAACTTCATCAATTAATTTTAGAAAAAGTTTATCAGCCGTTGTCCATTTCCATGTTGATGGATCAGCGGGATTTTCTTCTTCCCAAATTTTTCTATCACGCTCAGGATTAGGACCAAAATTATTATCAATATGATGATACATTGTTGCATCATATTTATGAAGAGAGGGTGACTCAAATATTGGATTTAAATAAATTGCAGTTATTCCT
>CAZVBT010000062.1:0-2757 GCA_964625385.1 uncultured Melioribacter sp.
TTTGAAATTAATTCTGTTCTTGGCGTTCAAAAAGATTTTATATATTTTGAAAAATTGTTTAATAACTCAATCAATTGGCTTGTCTACAATCCAACTGCATTTGTAAAAGACTGGCCAGAGCAATATGATGCTGCTCTATTGTTTGTTCCAACTGTTACAGAACAACCTTATAATATCAATAATATTAGTTCTAATATTTCTGGAATTAAAGTTGAGCCGACTATTTTTATTGATCCCAATAGTTTTAATGATAATCCTCAGGTTATTAAATCTATTTCTAAAAATGGTGATATTGGCGTTGTGGTTGATATAGGATTTTTATCTTCTCCTGAGGATACAATTAATAAATTATTTAGTAAAGAAGTACAAACTTCAACATTAAAATTTGCTATTGATACGTTAAAGAAATTAACTAAAAAACCAGTTAAAGCAATGATGCCTTTGAATGGATACTATGATGATAACACAATGCAAGCTATGTCGCAGTTGGGAATAGAATTTTTGGTAACAGATTCTTTGACAGATAGATCTGTACCCGAAATTAGAATAAGAAATAATAAACAAATAATGATTATTACTAAAACTGCCCGCGATGATTATGAAATTGTTAGAAATTATGGATTAACAAGCACAGAGTTTCAACGTTACACTTATGAAGAAGATGTGGATAGAGTTTTGTTTGAAGGAGGCTTGTATGTTTTTAAAGTTCATACAAATTATCAATTATTGCCGCAATATGCTTCTGTTGTAAAAGATGTTTTGAAATATGCTAAATCAAAAAAAATGTGGATTACTTCATTACAGGAATTAAAAAATTGGTGGACAAGAAGAGGTGGTGTTGAAGTTAGGTATGAAGCGCGCAGCGCAAGAAGAATGGCAGTTGAATTAAATAATCCTAAAAATGAAAAAGCAGAAGGTATTGTAGTACAAATTAATTTGAACAAAAAAGTTAAAAATGTTGAAGTTAGCTCGGATATAATTAATACAAAAATTCCAAAATTTACTTTAAGTCCTTCTGGTGATGCAATTTATTTTTATATTGATGTAATGCAACCACATGAAACCCGTTCACTTATTATAGATTATGAAAATGTGTCTTCTTAAATTTTTTAATAAAGTCCAGCCGAAAATTTCATTAAATATATCTTAATTGTTAGTTTATGTAAACTCAAATTGTTTTATTAAATTAGAAATCAAATAACAGAATATCTTTGAAGTGAATAAAAAATTTAAAAATATTGTTTTATTATCTATTATAATTTCTGTAATGATGATATTTAATTCATGTGTTGAATCAATATCAGAAACTCAAACATCAAGTTCTCCAACAATTGAAATTAATTTTCCCAAAACAAATGACACAATTATGGTAGGTAAAAATTTAGTTTTTTACACTGCGGCAGATGGTGCTGGTGGAACAGGTTTATCTCATTATGAATTGTTTATTAATGGTATTTATGTTCAGAAATTTACTCAAACAACAGATGGGGCAAATCCTTTAATTTATATTACTGTTGATTCAACCATGATAGGGAAGACAATTAGTTATTACATTATTGTTTATAATAAAAGTGGAAAGTTAAAAGTAAGTAAAGTTCAGCAGAATATTTATATTAAAGATAAACCTCCGGCTGCTCCTTCTGATTTAGTTGGTACTTTTACAAATTCAACAACAGTAACATTGCTATGGAAAGATAATTCATATAATGAAAAAGGTTTTGAGGTTTGGAGAAAAGATATAAGTAATAATGGAACAATTGATTATAGAAGAATAAAAACATTAACTGAAAATACAATTAGTACAACCGATATTGGTTTATCTTCTTTCACAGCATATTATTATAAAGTGAGAGCATTTAATTCTTCTGGATATTCAGATTTTAGTAATGAAATTTCACCAATGACTGAAAGCGGTGGTCCCTGGAATTTAAAGGCTGAAGGCATTGGAATGAGTGTAATTAGATTAACCTGGACTGATTTTGTACCGAATGAATTAGGCTTTATAATTGAACGATTGGATGCATTTACAGCTCAATTCAAACAATTGACTATTGTAGCGCCAAATACAACAGAATATTTAGATACTCAACAAATTTCTTCGGGTGTTACTTATACATACAGAATAGCATATTTTACATCAACTTCTAAAAGTCCTTACTCAAATGAAGTTTCTGCTGCAACATCTACTTTAAATATACCGGCACCCAATCTTTCTTATTCAATGACAAGCACTAATTCTATCAGGTTAGTTTGGACTTATGATAATACGCAAAGCCAATCTTTTGAAACTGAAGTAGAAAAAAGAATTTTAAGCAGTAGTTCAAGTTTTACAAGAATTGCAACCAAAGCAAGTGGAGTTACAGAGCATTTTGATAATAATTTACCAAGCGGAACGTATGAATATAGAGTTCGTCAAGTTATTCAGGCAAAAACAAATACTTATACACCATATTCTAAAACTATTGTTGTAACTATTCAATAAAATGGAAAATGATTTTAACACAAAAGAAGTATTTTCCGACTTTAAAGGTTCATCACTAATTGTTGATAAATCATTAAGAATTATTGCAATTAATTCTGCGATAAAAAAAATATTCCCTCAAATCAGACCACATCAAAATTTTTTAGATGTTTTAAGTGAAGATCAAAAACAAACAGTAGAAAATTTATTTAGTAAAATCACAAAACTTGGAATTACTGTTTATGATAGTTTAAATGTCTCTTATGATGATATTTCAGAAAATATCAGGATTTATT
>CAZVBT010000063.1:0-2003 GCA_964625385.1 uncultured Melioribacter sp.
GCAATGTATGCAAGATTAAGATATAGAAGAGTTGCGGTTTACTGCACTGATCATGTTAAATCGCTATTTCGTGGATTGCTGGATTATGAAAATCCTCAAGCTATAATTATTGGTGATTATGGAAAACGTTGGGACTTTGAAACTTTAAATTACATTTTCAAAAAAGTTAGAGAAGGTGCTGAATTAATTGCAATGCACAAAAAACGTACATGGAAAACAGCAGAAGATGGAATTTTGCTTGATGTTGGTCCTTTTGTAGTTGCTATTGAATATGCAACCCAAAAAGAAGCAACTATTATTGGTAAACCTTCCGAACTTTATTTTGCTTCCGCTCTTAGTTTATTCAATTTAGAGTTACACGATCCATTTATTATGATTGGTGATGACTTAGAAACAGATATTGACCCAGCAAAAAAACTTGGTGCAGAAACTATTTTCTTTAATTCCGAAAAAGGTTTTACTCAAGAAGCTATTCAAAAAGCTAATCCAGATTACATTGTTAATAATTTAGAAGATGTAATAAAAATATTAAATGAAAAATTTTAGTTTCTAAATGTTTTATCAATTTCACTTTTCCTTTTATATGCTAATTCAACTATCATGGATAACATTTTCGAATATGAATAATTAGCGTAATACGCTGAACGCATGAATCCTGCATCTTCTTGTAAATCCGGATTAGGATTTACTTCTAAAACATAAAGTTGGTTATCTTTTGAAGAAAGGCGCATATCAACTCTTGCATAATCGCGTACACCAACTGCTTTAAAACATTTTATGGCAATTTCTTTCGCTTTTTCTTCGAGCTCTTTTGGTAATTCTGCTGGACAAATAGGAATAGTTTTATGATATGCCTCATGAAATGGATCCCATTTAGCTTGAAAACTTACTATAGGATATAAATTTTTTGGCATTGCAGAAAAGTCTATTTCACTTATTGGTAAAACTTCTAGATCTTTATCACCAAAAACTGCTACATTTAATTCTCTTCCTTCAATAAATTCTTCAACTAAAGATGGTTGTTGAAAAGAATTAAAAATATATTCAACACGTTTTTTTAATTCTTTAACATTTGTAACGATTGAATTATTATCAATTCCAACACTTGCATCTTCATAAGCAGGTTTAACAATTAATGGATAATTTAAGCTAACCCTAAATGATTGCTCCATACTTTTTATAAATTTGAATTTAGGTGTTCTAATTCCATGAGTATTAATTATTCTTTTTGTTAATGTTTTGTTTTGACATATGGCAAGTGCCATTGGAGGTGCACCTGTATAAGCTACTCCCATTAGTTCAAGCAATCCTGTAAAATTCATTTCAAGTTTTGGTTGATCTTTATAAAGCTCAACAAGATTGAATACAACATCAGGTTTGTTTTTTTCATAATCTTCAATGAATGTTAAAAAATTATCTCTGATGTTAAGTGTATAAGCATCATAACCTTCTTTTCTTAAAGCTTCAACCATATAGTTAAATTCTGATATTGGATCAGGAGCTTCGAGATCAAAGTTGGTTTCAAAATTAACTTTCTTAAGATCCTCTTTTAAGTTATTATAAATTTCAGGTGCTACTTCATTATAAACAACGCAAACTTTCATTATAAACTCACAAAATTTTTGGCACAAAGTAAATAAATTACTTTACCATTTCAAAAGATTTATTATTTTTGCTTCAATTCAATTAGGGCAGTAAATGAGTTTTTATCCTCAACCAAATAAATATCAATGTGGACCATTTGCATTAAAATATGCGCTTGTTATGTTAGGTGTTTTTAAAGGTGAGGATCAAATTGGAATTATTGCCGGTAGTACATGGTGGGCTGGTACAGATGAATTTGGTTTAGCTCGTGCTGCACGTCGTTTCAATTGTCAATTAAAACATTTTCAATCAAGCAATCCAAATGATGCGCGTAAATTATTAGTTCAGCATCTCAAGAAAGGTTATCCTTGCATTTTAAGTGTAAAGAATTGGGAACATTGGTGCACCGTTGTTAATTA
>CAZVBT010000064.1:0-8587 GCA_964625385.1 uncultured Melioribacter sp.
AACCCATGGGCAGATTACTTACATATTACTCACCCTTGCGCCACTTTACTCGAGATATTGCTACCTCTTTCTCGTAGACTTGCATGTGTTAAGCACGCCGCCAGCGTTCGTCCTGAGCCAGGATCAAACTCTCCGTTGTAATTTTTTTAAAACATTTGTAATCTTTTTTTAGCTGTATTACTAAATTTTATTTTTAGTCGCTCACTTTATCAAAGAACATAATCAAACATGGACTCGAAACATAATATCTTTTTTTTTGTTTGTCAAGTTTTTATATAAAAAATTTTTATTTTTTATATAAATTTTTAAAATATTCTTCTTTTAAATCTTTAGTATTTATTATTTGCTGGTTTTTATTGATTTTATTTATTTTATTAATAAATTGCAATAAATATTTTAGGTTACTATGAAAAAAAGTTTTAGTCAATCAAAAGCAAAAAGGAAATTCACTTTTTCTTTTTTTAATGAATATTGGACAAAGCAAAATTATGTTTTTTTAGTTATTGGTATTTTAGTTTTGATTTTAGGATATTATTTAATGTCTTTTTCACCTTGGTTTAATGTAATTTCAATGAATATCTCACCGATTGTTCTTCTAGTAGGATATTTAATTTTATTACCATTATCTATCTTTTTTAGATTTAATAAAAAACAAAATGATTCTGGGAATAGTTAAAGGAAATTTAGTTTCAACAATTAAAAACAAGTATTTGCATGGTCACAAATTGTTACTTGTAAAACAGATTGATATTTTGGGTAGGGAGATTAGTAAACCTGAATTTATCGCTTTGGATTTAGTAGATACAGGTATTGGAGATAGAGTAATTGTTGTTCAAGAGGGTGATGCGATTCAGCAAATGCTTGGCCATGCTTATGCTCCTGTAAATACTATGATTATTGGGGTTGTTGATAATATTGAAATAGCAGAAAATTGAACAATAGTAATTTTTTTGATTTAGTTTATTTAAAGCTTTTTTTGTCCATTGAGGGTATTGGACCACAGAAAATTTTTAATTTATTATCAAAGTTTCACTCGTTTGAAAATATTTTTAATTCCTCTAAAAAAGAATTGTTAGAAGTTGAGGGAATAAGTTCTACTTTATCTGAGAAAATTTTAAATAGTAAAATTAATTTTAATTTCATAAAGTCGAAGGTTGAAACTGAACTTCATAAATTGGAAAAACTTAACGGTTTTATTATTTCTTATTTTGATAAGGACTATCCAGAGTTATTAAAAAATATTTATTTCCCTCCGTTAATTTTATATGGTATTGGTGATAGAAGTATATTAAATACGAATTGTATTGCTGTTGTTGGTACAAGAATGCCAAGTAGTTATGGTAAAGGGATGGCTGAAAAATTCTCTATAGAACTTAGCTCTAAAAATTTCACAGTTGTTAGTGGTTTGGCAAGAGGAATTGATTCTATTGTTCATCGAAGTGTGCTAAACAATAATGGAAAAACTATTGCTGTTATAGGAACCGGATTAGATATAGTTTATCCTTCTGAAAATAAAAATTTATTTGATAAAATTAGAACTGATGGTTTAATAATAACTGAATTTGAATTTGGAACGAAACCTGATGCTCAAAATTTTCCTAGAAGAAATAGAATTGTTTCGGGGTTAAGTTTAGGAACTCTTGTTGTTAAGACTAAAATATCTGGAGGTGCTTTGATAACTGCAGCTTATGCATTAGAACAAGGAAGAGAAGTATTTTCCATTCCTGGTCAAATTAATAGCAAGCAAAGTGAAGGAACAAATTCTTTAATTCAAAAAGGTGAAGCAAAATTAGTTACATGTGTTGAAGACATCTTGAATGAATTAAAAATTTTTTCCAAAGATTTTAAAAAGGAAAGTTTAGCTAAATTTGAATTAACTTTGTTTGAAGAAAAGATTTTTAATTTACTCGATTCTACTCCAAAACATATTGATGAAATTTCAAGTTTAACAAGTTTTCCAACTTCTGAATGTTTGGTTCATCTGTTAACATTAGAGTTCAAGGGTTTAGTTAAACAATTACCAGGGAAAATGTTTGTAATTTCTTAAGAATATTTTTTTAATCCCCTCCATAAATTTTTTAATCTTTCTTTTATGTTTTTTTCGTTTCCATTTTCGCTTGGAAAATAAAATTGCTTGTCTTTAAGTTCAATGGGTAAATAATTCTGCACAATGAAATTATTTTCAAAATCATGAGGATATTTATATTCTTTTCCATAATTAAGTTCTTTCATTAGCTTTGTTGGTGCATTTCTTAAATGTAAAGGTGTTTTAGGATTTATATTGTTTTTAACAAAGTTAAGAGCTTCATCAATTGCTAAATAAGAAGCATTACTTTTTGGTGAAGTTGCTAAATAAATTGCACATTGTGATAAAATGATTCTTGCTTCGGGAAGACCAATTTTTTCACAAGCATCAAAAGTTGCAACTGCAAGCAGAAGTGCATTAGGAGAAGCGTTTCCGATATCTTCTGATGCAAGGATTATCATTCTTCTTGCAATAAATAAAATATCCTCACCACTTTCTATCATTCTTGCAAGCCAATAGACTGCAGCATCGGGATCAGAACCTCTTATGCTTTTGATAAAAGCTGAAATTATGTTGTAATGTTCTTCACCATTTTTATCGTAAAAAATATTTTTTCTTTGAAGTGTGTTATCAATTTTTTCTTTTGTTATTTCAATTTCATCTTTGTGCATTTCAGCAATTAAAGTAGCTTCAAAAATGTTGAGAAGAGTTCTTGCATCACCACCTGATATAAAAATTAAATAATCTTTATCAATATTTTTTATCAATAATTGTTTAATAAATTCATCTTTCTGAATAGCATTATTTAATATATAAAGTAAATCATTTTTTGTTAATTCTTCTAAGACAAAAATTCTTGTTCTTGAACGTAAAGCCGGGATAATTTCAAAAGATGGATTCTCTGTTGTTGCACCGATTAAAATTATATCTCCGGATTCAACAGAAGATAGAAGTGCATCTTGTTGAGTTTTGTTAAATCTATGAATTTCATCTATGAATAAAATTGTTTTTTTAAAGTGTTGTTTGTTTCTTTTTGCAATTTCAATTATTTCTCTAATTTCTTTAACACCAGATGCAACAGCATTTATTTGAAAAAATTCTGAGCTTGTTGAATTAGCTATAATTTTAGCTAAAGTTGTTTTACCTGTGCCTGGTGGACCCCATAAAATAAATGAAGATAAAGTATCATTATCAACCATAGTGCGTATAGGTTTTCCAAGATCAACTAAATGTTTCTGGCCTTGAAAATCTTCAAGTGTTTTAGGTCGGCATCTTTCAGCAAGTGGTATATCAGGTATTTTATTTTTTTGCACTTTTATTTTTCTTCTATTAAAAAAACTTTTTCGTTTTTTTTAATCATGTGATATTTTTCTCGAGCAACTTTTTCTAATTTAGCTTTACTTTTATTCAATGAATCAATTTCATTTTTAAGTCGGAAAATTTCTTCTTCATTTTTTTGTATTTCATCTTCAATTTTTTTTAGTTCATTTTTTGTACTTATGAACTTACGATATCCATTTTGATTAAAGTATAAAAAGGAAATTGCGAGAAGAGTAAGTATAAATACAATAATTCTAAATATTATTTTTGATTTCATTCTAATGAAGAAATTAGAATTTTTTCGATTAGTTGTTCGAATGATATTCCGGCGGCATTAGCAGCTTTTGGAACAAGGCTAAAATTAGTCATTCCCGGTAAAGTATTTATCTCGAGGCAATAGAATTCATTTTGTTCGTTAAGACGAAAATCTATTCTTGAATATGTTTTGCAACCAACAGATTTGAAAGTAACTAATGCTTGTTTCTGTAATTTTAATGCTATTTCATCAGGGATTTCAGCAGGACAAATGTATTCAGACATTCCACTAGTATATTTACTTTTATAATCATAGAAACCACTTTTAGGTTTTATTTCTACAATTGGTAAAGGTTGATTGTCTAGTACTGCAACTGTTAATTCTCTCCCTTGAATATATTTTTCTATTAAAGCTTTACTAGAAAATTTAAGCGCTAAATCTATTGCATCTTTTAATTGATTTTCATTTTGACAAAAAGTTAACCCAACTGAAGAACCTTGATCATTTGGTTTAACTACACATGGGTAATTTAGACTTTCTTTTACTTGTTTTTGAATAATACTTAACTCATAATTTTTTTCTGCAACAACCCATTCAGCTGTTTTGACACCATGAAATTCAAGAACAATTTTTGTCATTAACTTATCCATTGCCAAGGCATTAGTTAAAACACCGGAGCCGGTATATTTAATTCCACGCAGTTCAAGTAAAGACTGAATAATTCCATCTTCACCATATTGACCATGAAGTGCAAGAAATGCTATATCAATATCATCAAAAATTTTTGAGTTAATAATATCAATGTAATTTTTTGTGGATAACTTTTCCGGAGATTGTTCCTTAAATAAATCTTCTTCACTTTCAGGTTGATTTAATCCAAGAGCCGGATCAATCGGTATTACATCATAATTTAATTTTCTTAATGCACCTAATATTGATCTTGCTGTATTTCTTGAAACTTCCTTTTCAGTTGATATACCGCCGAGTAATAAAGCTACTTTTAATTTTTTCATTTCTTTAAAATTCTTTTTCGATTTGTTCTATGATATAAATATTTTTTGTTACTTCCGAAAATGGTATTGTAATTTTTTCATTCTTCAAAAATGATTTTTGAGCGTTTTTTAACATCATTAGAGTCTTATTGACTTTTTTTCTAAATATTTTTTTTCTTTCTCCCAAAAGATCTATTGTTAAAAGAGTTGGTGCTTTTTTCTTATCAAAAATATTTTCTATTATGATTGAACCATTGTGACCTAAAATTTCAATTCTGTTTATTGATTTTTTACTTAAGTACGAAACAGAAAGATTTCCATAACAATTGTTTTTGAATTTTAGAGATGCAGTTAAAAAATCGTTTTGTGGATTTTTGTAAATGAGTTTATCTGTATAATATTTAATATCAATAATTTCATCACCTAAGTATTGTAGTAAATCAATCATTTGATGTCCTAAATCTCTAAGAGCACTTATTCCTGAAAGTTTGCTTTTATAAATGGAACTTTCATCTGGTAAAAAATCAATATGATATGTAGCTGAAATAGAGTGAACCTTTCCTACTACTTGTTTATCAATTAACTCTTTAGCTTTTATTACCAGCGGGTTAAATCTGTGAGAATAATTTACAATTACTTTTTGCCCAAATTCCGAAATCTTTTTTTCAATCTCTAAAGATTGATTATAGGAAATAGCCGATGGCTTTTCACATAAAACATTTTTATTATTATTTATGAATAAGTTTAAATTTTCAAAAAAATCATTTGAATTATCAGCTAAGTAAACAATGTCATATTCACTCTTTAAAAATTCATTAATATTATTAAAATAATTTACAACACCATACTTTTCTGCTATAGATTTTGCTTCATTAATTCCATTTGAATAAACTGAAGTTACTTTACTTTTAGTTAGTAATTGAATAGCTGAAAAAAAACTTTCGACATCAAAATTTTTATTAAATGCAACTCCCCATTTAATTTTTTTTGGCAGCCTTACTCTTAGATTAATATTTACTGGTTTTACTATCATTATTATAAATTAATTTTTTTCATCAACTGTTTTATTGGAGAGGAATTTTGCATTACATAAAAGTGAATTGCAGGAACATTATTGTTTAATAAATCTTCAACTTGTTTGTAAGCCCATTCAACGCCAATATCAACAACATGTTCAGGTTTTGCTTTGTCAATTTCATCTGCTAATTCAGTTGGAATATCGATGTAAAAATTTTTTGGTAAAGATTTAACCTGAGCTTTAGATGTAATTATTTTCAAACCCGGAATAATTGGCACATCAATCCCTGTTTCACGACACAATTTTACATATTCATAAAAAAACTTATTTGAAAAAAACATTTGTGTTACTATGTATGAAGCTCCTGCATTAACTTTTTCTTTAGTATTTCTAATATCAACATTTATGTTTGGAGCTTCGAAATGTTTTTCAGGATATCCACCAATTCCAATACATATATCCATCGGTTCGGCATCAAGTAAACCATCTTCAATATATTTTCCATTGTTGAGATCAACAATTTGTTTGACTAAATCAATTGCATATTCATTTACAGAGCGTCCGAACTTTAATGGTTTTTTGTATGCATGATCATCACCACGAACCACAAGAACATTATCAATTCCTAAATAATGAATTTCAATTAAAAAATCTTCAGTTTCCTCGCGAGTGAAGCCACTGCACAAAACATGTGGAACTGCATCAATGTTATATTTATTTTGAATCAGTGCGCAAAGTCCAAGTGTTCCTGGTCTTTTGCGTTTAACTTTCATCTGCATTGAACCATCGGGAGTTTCTTCATAGATTACTTCTGCTGCATGACTTGTAATATCAATAAATGGTGGATTGTATTTTACCAGATCATCAAGTACTTGCAAAAGTTGTTTTACATTTCCTCCTCTTTTAGGTGGAATAATTTCAAAACTTATTAATGTGTTTTTTGCTTTATCTAAATGTTCAATTACTTTCATAAAATCCTTAATAATGTCAATTGCAATTTAATATTTTTAATTGACTTCTTCTTAATTTGGTATTAATAACATTTTATGTTTTGATGATTTTATAAATTCATTTTCGTTCAGTTTTAATTTGATATAATTTCCTTTTAACCAATTGTTTGTCATGTTCTTATAATTATCACTTAAAAAATGCCCGGCCTGGCCAGTCGGTAATATAAAATACATATAATCTGGTTGAGCAAAATCGAAGATATACCTCATCGATGGACCTAAGTAATTTTCAAACTTTTTTCTTTGTGTTAAATCATTGGTTTTATCATCGTTTTCAAATAAATCACTAAATGAATATTCTGTGTTAAAAATTGTAGTACCATCCCCACCAATTGAATAAGGACCAACATTAATTAACCTATCAATGATTGAAGATTTTCCATTAAACATATGTTTAAATTCAACTTTATGAACTTTTCCCCACTGCCAGTTTTCTAAATTGCTTCCAAATTTTTTTTCTAATTCGCTTAATGCATCGGACATACTTTTTCTGATAATATCATTTTTTGTTTCTATTTCTTGACTTTTTATATTATCATAAAATGAAGAATCGTTTGTTAATATTTCTAATATTTTTCTATACGGAACATTAGCAACAAAAACATATTCTCTTAATAAATCTTTGCCGAATTCATCACCCCAAACATTTTTGATAAAGTTTTTAAGGAAGAATGAATAAATAGTTGGTGTTTGGCTAAATTCATTTAATTCATAATTCCAATTGTTAAATAAATCGATAGCTGTTTGTAAATTTTTATCTTTTATTTTAACATTTTGAAACGCTGTTAAAATATGTTTAGTAATTTCTTTTGCATATGGAGAAACAAAATCCATTTGATATTTCATAAAATCTTCTGCGGAATGTTTTTGTTTGCTTGACAAAAGTTCTGTGATTCTTTCAATTCTCGAGGATGGTTCCCACAAGTTAGAAATATGAATAGGATAATCTTTGATAGTTTTATTGTTTGCAGATGCAATATAATTTTGTTGTGGGTTAAATAATTTTGGTAATTGTTCAAAAGGGACAAAACCAATCCAATCAGAATTTGAAGTAGTGCCATCATAAATTAAAGTAGGTGAGTTATTTTTTCTGATGGGAAGTCGGACTGCACAAATGTATCCGATGTTATTTTCTTTATCAGCATAAACAAAATTTTGTCCTGGAATTGTAAAATATTTTAATGCTTCGTTAAAGTCGTTCCAATTTTTTGCTTTGTTCAAAAGTATAGATGAATAAACTTCGTCGCTAAATTCAAAGCCTGTCCAGCGCATACTCATTGTTGGAAAATCAACTTCACTTTTAGGGAAAAGTTTTTTGAAAGGATGTATATCAGTTACAATTGGTCCACGATGTGTTTTTTTAATTTCAAAAACAACATCAGTTGAATCTTTAACTTTAATTGTGTCTTTATAAATTTTTAAGTCTTTCCAACTGCCATCTAAAAAATATTTTAATTTGGAAGTGTCAAGTTTTTCAATATAAAAATCTGCATCATCTGCCATTACATTTGTCATTGCCCAAGCAATATTTTGATTTTTTCCAATAACAATTGAAGGTAATCCCGGCAACGAAAAACCATCAGCATTCCAATTATTACTTCTAATCATTATAAAGTACCATTTACCTGGTTGGCTAAAAGCAAGATGAGGATCATTTGCAATTATAGGTTTTCCTGAAGATGATTTTTGTGAATTAACGACCCAATTATTCGAACCAATATGAGTTCCAACAAACCCAACAAATTTTCTGTATTGTTTGTCAACATCAATTAAATCAGATGGAATTAAACTTATTTGTTTTAATTGCTGCGGAATTATTGTAGGTGAATTTTCAGGAAAGTGTGGAATTAATTCTTTTGCCTTTTCTTCTCCAAACTTTTGAACTAATTGTGAAAATACAATATCTGTCCACCAATTTATATTTAATTCCCAACCCATTAATTTTGCAATTACTAAACTGTGTTC
>CAZVBT010000065.1:0-6600 GCA_964625385.1 uncultured Melioribacter sp.
TCAACTGCAAAGCCTTCACGTAAAAATTCGGGATTTGAAACGACGTCGAAATTTTTAATTCCAAATTCAGATAAAATATTTGTTACTGCTTTTGATGTCCCAACAGGAACAGTACTTTTGTTTACAATTATTTTATAATCTTTGTCATTATTTTCTTTTAAGATTTTTCCAATGTCTTTGGCCACGCCAAAAACATACTTTAAGTCTGCAGAGCCATCTTCATCTTGCGGAGTTGGTAAACATAAAAAAATTATATCTGAATTTAATACTGCCAATCTCAAGTCATTAGTAAAAGTTAATCTTTGTTTTTCAATGTTTCGATGAAATAAAATTTCTAATCCCGGTTCATAAATAGTAACAATGCCATCATTTAATTTTTTTAATTTGTCTTGATTGTTATCAACACAAATAACATTATTGCCCATTTCGGCAAAACAAGTTCCACTGACTAAACCTACATAGCCAGTTCCAATAACAGAAAGTTTCACTTTGCCCTCCTTTGATAAAAGAAATCTTGATTAATTTGTTTAAATGAAATAGCCCTCAGATCTTTTTCAGAAACAATTGGATTTTCAATTTTCCAATCGATGTTTAAATCTTTATCATTAAAAATTATCGAACGTTCTGATTCTTTGTTATAAAAGTTTGTGCATTTGTAACTAAAAATTGCCTCATCACTCAAAACAGAAAAACCATGAGCAAATCCAGTTGGAATCCATAATTGGAATTTATTTTCTTCACTTAATTCAATTGAAAAATATTTTCCAAATGTTGGTGAACCAAAACGAATATCAACTGCAACATCTAAAACTTTACCAAATATTACCGAACATAATTTGCCTTGTGCGTATTCACCAACTTGATAATGTAACCCTCGAACTGTTCCCTTTTTAGATTTTGATATATTATCCTGAACAAACTGAAAATTTATTCCACCATGTTCATACTTTTTTTTGTTATAAGATTCAAAAAAATAACCGCGCTCATCCGTAAATAAATCTGGTTTAATAACCAACAAATCTTCAATAAAAATTTTTTGAAATTCCATTTAACCTCATTAATACTTTTGATTTTGATGCCAGGTCCAGGCTGTTTCAATTATCTCATCAATTCCAAATTTTGGATACCAATTTAAAATCTTTTTAGCTTTTTTATTATCTGCAACAAGAATTGCCGGATCACCTTCTCTTCTTCCTGTAATTTCAAATGGAATATCTCTGCCTGTTATTTTTATTGATTTTTCAATAATCTCTAAAACTGAATTTCCAAATCCAGTGCCTAAATTTATAATTGTAGAACTTCCACCATCAATTAAATATTCTAAAGCTTTTAAGTGTGCATCTGCAAGATCATCAACGTGAATATAATCCCGAATGCATGTTCCATCTTGAGTATCATAATCATTTCCAAAAACTAAAATTTTTTCTCTTTTCTTTTGTGCAGTGTAAAGGATTAATGGAATTAAATGTGATTCTGGGAAATGACTTTCACCAATTTCCCCACTTGGTTTTGCTCCTGCAGCATTAAAGTAACGTAGGCAAACATTTTTTAATCCAAATGCTTTTTCAAAATCGCGTAATAAAATTTCTATTATCAATTTTGTGTTTGCATAAGGATTTATTGGATTTGAAGGTTCATCTTCACTTATCGGAATATTTTCAGGATTACCATAAATAGAACAAGTTGATGAAAACACAAAATTTTTAATTCCAAGTTCAGCAATTGCGCGAATTAAATTATAACTTCCAACAACATTGTTCTGATAATACATTTCAGGTTTTTCTACAGATTCACCAACGTATGCAAAGGCAGCAAAGTGAACAACTGCTTGTGGTGAAAATTCTGCAATTACTTCTTTCAAATTTTGAAAATCCAAAAGATCAACTTTTTTGAAATTAACATTTGATGGAAGTGATTCAATATGTCCTCGCGATAAATTATCTAATACACAAACTTGATTATTGTTTGCAACAAGATGATGGACAAAATGAGAACCAATATAACCTGCACCGCCAGTAACTAAAATTTTCAAAGATATCCCTCAATTAAAAATTTACTTTTCAAATATATTTAGAATATTTTCATTAGTAAAAAGAATAACATAATATTTAATATTTGTAGTAAAAAAATTTTTCCCTTATAATGAAACCGCATTTGAAAAGTTCTTTAAAAACACCCATTTGTGTAGTGCTTTACAAACAGATGAAAAGTATGTTGTAAAAAATATGTGAATAAAATTCATTTATCATCTTTTCATTTACCAGATTATAATTTCTTTATTTCAAATAATCATTAAACAAAAGAGGAGGCTTTAATGAAAAATCGTTTTTACTTTTTGTTAGTATTATCTTTTCTTTTTACGATACAGGTTTCTGCACAGTTATTTAAAAGAACAGCAGAAATAACTGAGCCATCAAACAAAGAAAGAGGTTTTGGTGGTGTTATAGCAGGTGTTGATTTTGATAAAGATGGTAAACCAGAAATTTATGCTTGCAACACAAACATGGTTGATGGTCCATACGAATTAATACCAAGAATTTATAAATTCGAATGGAACAAAACTACTTCAAAATGGGATTCAGTGTGGTCTGCTACTGCTCCATTAAGTCAACAAAACACCTGGCCAGCTTTTGCATACGGAGATGTTGACAAAGATGGTAAACCAGAAATTTATTGGGCACCTGTAAATTATTCACCTTACCCTGAATTACCAAGAATTTTAGTTTATGAATATTCCGGCTCCGGTGATGATATGGGCGTATCCGATGGCTTAGGCGGATTTTTACCAAATGCAACTACTCCAATTGTTCCCGGAAACGGAATTAATTTAAGACCAATAAAATTTGTAATTGCTGATGTTGATAAAGATGGAAAAGATGAAATTGTATTTGCTGATAGAACTGGTTACATGAAAATAGGAGTTCTGTCCGTTGATAAAATTCCTGATTTAGGCGGTGGGACAGAGAAATGGACTGTAAAATTTGCAGGAACAGATGACCCAGGTATTAAAGCTCTTGGTTCAGTTTACGATATTTCAGTTGTAAACAATTACATTTACGCTTTTGACGGTGGCGGAAATGTTGCAGGTGTTTACTATGAAAATGGAAAATGGAATTCTGCTAAAGCACAAAAAGTAATTGCCGGTAAAAAAGGATCTTTCAAAGGTAGTGTTGTTGTTGATATTAATAAAGATGGTAAAAAAGAAATTCTTGTTGCGGAATGGCTTGATAATACAAAAGGTCAAGGTGCTAAAGTTTGGTTATTACAACAAGTAGCAGACTCACTAACTTCAACTGAAATTGCAGACTTAGAACCACTTGGCGCTGTAAGATTAAATGGCGCTTCAGCTGGTGATTTAGATAACGATGGTAAACTCGATTTTGTTTGTGCTGCTCGATACGACGTAAATAACACTGTTAAAGTTCCTATCTTCAGAGTTGAATATCAAAGCGGTGATATTGCAAGTAAAGGTAGTTATACTTCTGCCGTTATTGATTCTGCTTATTGGGATAAAAATGGCGACATGGACGTAGTTGTTCTTGCTAATGTAGATGGCGATAAAGATGATGAAGTGCTTTACACTCAAGGTTATTCAAGAGGTAATTCTACTGATTCCAGAATGCCATTAATTATTCTTGATCGCCAATTCACTCCTGTTTCTGTTGATAAATTATCCAGCGAAGTTCCAGCTAATTTCTTTTTAGAGCAAAATTATCCTAATCCATTTAACCCAGCAACAAATATTAGATTTGGATTACATGAGACATCAATAGTTCAACTTAAAGTTTACAATTTGCTCGGTGAAGAAGTATCAACTTTAGTAAATAATGAATTAATGAATGCCGGCAATTACAATATTAAATTCAACGCAGAAAAACTTTCAAGTGGTATTTATATTTATACATTAAAAGCAGGAAACTTTACATTATCAAAGAAAATGCAATTAATAAAATAATTTGATTTTAAAGGCTTCTGATAAATATGGATTTTTATTCTACAATTCAGAAGCCTTTTTTTGTTCTATCAAAATCCACTGAACATTAATCCAATTAAAAAAATTACCTACGAGGTAAAAATGAAAAAGCTTTTACTTCTCTTTATTTATTTTTCCATTTGTTTCATTTCAAACTGCAGTTTATATGCTGGTGTTACAGGAAAAATTGCAGGTAAAGTAACCGATGCTGAAACCAAAGAAGAACTTGTTGGAATTAATGTAATGATAGATGGTACAACTATTGGCACGGCAACTAATATAGATGGTACTTATATAATCAATAACATAGAACCAGGTGTTTACACTTTAATTTTTAGTGGAGTGGGTTATCAAAAAAAAATTGTTACTAATGTTAGAGTATCAAGTGACTTTACAACAAGAATCGATATTCAGCTGCAATCAGAAGCCGTAAGTTTAGGAACAATAACTGTTGAAGCAACTCGTCCTCTCGTTAGAAAAGATTTAACTTCTTCACAAACAAATATTGATGAATCACAAATTAAAACTTTGCCGGTTGAAAGCATTAATCAGATTTTATCACTTCAAGCTGGTATTACAAAAGGTTCTGGTGGTGAATTACATATTCGTGGCGGCCGTTCAACTGAAATTGCTTATAATGTTAATGGCGTTAGTGCTACTAATCCTTATGATTTTGGAAGAACTGTACAAATTTCTACAAATGCAGTACAGGAATTATCCGTGGTTAGCGGAACATTCAACGCTGAATATGGCAATGCACTTAGTGGTGTTGTTAATACTGTTACAAAAGAAGGCGGCTCAAAATTCAAAGGAACTGTTACATATTACACAGGCGATTTTTTAAGCTCTCATACAAATATTTTTTATAATATTGATAACATAAACCCGATTAACAATCAAGTACTTGAAGGAACATTTGGTGGACCAATTCCAATTTATGAAGATAAGCTTTCCTTCTTTATTTCAGGAAGATACAATAACGATAAAGGTTATCTTTATGGAATAAGGCAGCACACAATTTATGACTCACTTTCACGTGATAGAGAAAGAGCTGATGTTTTATATATTTCTCAAACAGGTGATAATTCAATTGTTCCAATGGATTGGAGTAAAGATTTAAATACAACAGCAAAACTTACATTCAAACCAACTTCGAATATTAAAATTAATTATGATTTAGTTTATTCTAATTCTCAATATCAATCTTATTCACATTTGTATAAATATAATCCTGATGCTAATTATAAAAGATATCAGTGGGGATTAATTAATTCATTAGAATATCGGCAAGCTGTAAATTCATCTACATTTTTTTCTGTAAAAGGTTCATATAATATTTATGATTTCAAACGTTATCTGTTTCCACTTTTAGACGATGCTGGTAACGAAGTTTCATTTCATCCGGGAATGAGTTTAACAAATTTACATGCAGATCCCCGTTATCAACCGGTTGACAAAAGTAATAGTTACAGTAGTTACACTTTTGTTTCCGGCGGAACTCAGCCTGAACATTTTTATCAAAGATCATATTCAACCGAATTGAAATTTGATTTAACAAGTCAAATAACAAATAATCACGAAGTTAAATTTGGTGTAAAAAGTAAATGGGATGTTTTAGATTTTGTTTATTTCACAGTTTTAAGAGATAGAAATAATTATTTACTTCCAACAATTCCAGATCCACAAAATCAAAAAGGTTCTATTGATATTTATTCAAGATCACCAAAACAATTTTCTAGTTATCTTCAAGATAAAATGGAATTTGAAAGCATGATATTAAATGCTGGCGTTCGTTTAGATTACTTTGATGCTAATGCTCTTTATGCACCAGATCCATTCAAACCAACAGATAATTTACAATTATCAACAAAGAAAACTACTATTAGTCCACGACTTGGAATTTCTTTTCCAATTACAGATCAAGGTATAATTCATTTTTCATACGGACATTTTTACCAGCTGCCTCCTTTTAGATATTTATACACAAATCCGGAATTTGAAGATATTGCCAATCAGCCGACTTATGGAAATGCAAATTTAAATCCGGAAAAAACAGTTACATATGAGATTGGTTTGCAACAACAATTAAGTGAAACAGTTGCTTTTAATCTAACAGGCTTTTACAAAGATGTTCGTGATCTTTTAGCTCTTCAACAAATCAGAATAAGCAGTAATTCAATTTATAATAAATATGTAAACAAAGATTATGGAAATATTAAAGGAATAACATTTTCAATCACCAAAAGAAAATTGCCAGATGATTTTTTTAGTGCATCACTGGATTATACATTTCAGTTTGCAGAAGGAAATGAAACCGGTGCCGATGCATTTTTTATTGATTTACAGTCAGGAAGACAAAGTGAAAAAATTCCTGTTCCTTTAGCCTGGGATCAAACTCATACTTTGAATGCTGTTTTAACCTTTGGTGGAACAAAAGATTGGAATATAACTTTTGTTGCATCACTTTCTTCAGGTTTGCCTTATTCACCTCGTTTATATGAACAACAAATTTACTTACGTGCTAATAGCGGAAGAAAACCATCTTCTGCTAATGTGGATTTATTAATGGATAAAACATTTAAATTGTTTGATACTTTTGATTTAACTGTTTTTCTAAAAGTTTTCAA
>CAZVBT010000066.1:0-18121 GCA_964625385.1 uncultured Melioribacter sp.
AGATTTGTAGATGTTTCAACCAAACCTTCAATATCTGCACTCATTTTAATAACACCATTTGGAACAGCATAAAGTGAGTCAATTAAATTATTAGCAGTTGTTTTATCAATTACTTTTGATTTTGATTTTGAATTTTCAGCAGAAACAAGTAATGTTGGTTCAACTGTAGATAATTCAGATTTTACAATTTGATTATAATGCTCAACATAACCTTTAACATCATCAACAGATTTTTTAGCAACACGAATTGTTGCAAAACACTCGCGTGGAATTGCATTGTGTTTACTACCACCATTAATATTCACTAAACGAATTCCATAATTATAATTTAATTCATGAAGTAAACGAACCATTAATTTAATTGCATTACCTTTACCAAGGTGTATATCTAAACCACTGTGGCCACCTTTTAAGCCTGTTACTTTTAATTCAACTGCAACAGAATTAGCAGGAATATCATTTAATTTAAAATTGAATTTTACTGTAGAATTTTGTCCTCCTGCACAACCAATATATAATGCACCATCTTCTTCAGAATCAAGGTTCATCATTATTTCGCCATTAATAAAGCCAGGCTCTAATGCTTGAGCTCCGTTTAATCCTGTTTCTTCATCAAGTGTGAATAGAGCTTCGACAGGTCCATGTTGAATAGAATTATCCTCAAGAACAGCAAGAGCAGCAGCAACCCCAATTCCATTATCACTTCCTAAAGTAGTACCTTTTGCTTTAACCCAATCACCATCAACATAAGGTTGAATTGGATCTTTATCAAAATCATGTTTTACATCAGCATTTTTTTCAGCAACCATATCAAGGTGTCCCTGAAGAACAACAGGAGTTAAGTTTTCAAAACCTGGTGTTGCAGGTTTACTTACAACAACATTACCAAATTTATCAACTTTATATTCTAACTTATTTTTTTTAGCAACACTAACTACATAATCAGCTAATAATTTTTCTTTTCTACTTGGATGAGGACGTTTACAAATTTCCTCAAAATGTTTCCAGAGCAATTCTGGCTTTAGGTTAAGTAATTCACCCATATTAATCTCCTTCCAACTCTTTAAATGTTATAAATTTTTGCTGGTAAAGTTGAGAAAAAAATTTTGGTAATCTTTCTTCAACTGGTTGAATTTTATCATTAAACTTATCAATAAGTTCCTTTGCAATAGCGGAAATATTTTTTTTGTTATCAATTGAAAGCCAAACAGCAGAACCAATTTCATCAAGTTTTATTTTAATGAATTTTGATTTGAGTTTTGGTTCTAAAATTTTTTTCATCAGTTTGTTATAAACTTTTGGCATTAATAAAGCAACAAATCCATTTTCTTCAACTTCATGTTCAACTAATTTAACTGGAGTTAAATCAAATGAATTTGTGTTTTTTAATATTTTTCTTCTTTCAAAAAAATTCATGTTTAATTCTTGTTTTTATGAGGAGCTGGTTAAAGAAGAAATTTTGTCATTTCGAGTGAAACGAAGTAATCTTATTTTTAACACTGAATCTAAAGATTGCTTCGTCGTTTCACTCCTCGCAATGACAATTTCACTACTTCTTAAACAGCTCATTATATTCATAATCTTTTTACATAGAAATAGCTGGTGGAGCTTCATCATCTGGCTTCCCAGCATTTTTAACCGGAATAGAAATTAAATACCAGCCAATAAATACAAAGACTAAAAGACTAACTAAGAAAGATGGATTTTCAAAAATTGAGAATAATGAAACCTCGAAAAATGCAAGAGCAGCAAAGACAAGTCCAACTAACGCTTCCCCAGCAATTAAACCAGCAGCAACCAAAACGCCGGTATTTTCAACACGAGCTTTTTGAGCATCATTAAAACCCTTTTTAGCAGAAACACGTTCAACAATGCCTTTTATCATACCACCTATGAAAATAGCAAAAGTAGTTTCAAGTGGTAAATACATACCAACAGAAACAAGCATTGGGCTTTTAACTTGCATAAGAATAAATCCTAAACCCATAACCATACCAACAATGATTAAAGGCCAGGCCATTTCGCCTTTTACAATTCCTTGTGATAATAAAGCCATTAACCCAGCTTGAGGTGCTGCTAATTTTGGAGAACCAAAACCACCTTCATAAGTTGGAGTTGCTAATCTTCCAGCATTAACATCACCTTGATGCAAAATAACTAATGGTAAAAACATAACGAAAGCGGCAACTGTAATTCCAATAATATCACCCAACTGCATTCTCCATGGAGTACCACCAAGAATGTGCCCAACTTTTAAATCTTGTAACATTTCACCGGCAACAGCGGCAGAAACGCATACAACAGCTGCAACGCCTAAAACAGCAGCCACACCTTGTTTACCGCTCATACCTAATGCAACCATTAATAATGCAGCTACAATTAAAGTAGAAAGAGTTAAGCCTGAAATAGGGTTATTAGATGAACCAATTATTCCAACTAAATAACCTGAAACAGCAGCAAAGAAAAATCCTGCAATTATCATTACAACTGTTGCAACAAAAGCAGCTAAAAAGTTTTGAGTAAAGAAATTATAAATTAATAAAGTAAGAATAGCTGCAACTGCAATTCCAATCATAATCCATTTGAAACTTAAATCCTGATCTATTCTATCTGTTGTAGTTTCTCCACTTGCAGCTTTTTTGACATCACCAACAGAACGTTTAATTCCTGTTGCCAAACTTTTTCTCATCTTAAATAAAGTAAATCCAGCTCCCATTAACATTCCACCAATTGCAATAGGACGAACAATAAACCTCCAAATCATTTGAGCCCAAACAGTCCATTCATGTTCTGTTGGAAGTTTACCTGGATTTGCATCCTGAAATTGTTGAACTAATGATGGTGATAAAAAATAAAGAATGATTGGAACAAACAATCCCCAAGCTAAAAGACCACCACTAAAATTTAATGATGCTAATTTTGGTCCAATAATATAACCAACACCAATATAAGCTGGAGAAACACCAGGAGAACTTAACAAAACTCCACCTTCTGCATTAGCTGAACCAGCTGCACGAAGATTAATAACAGATTTAGAAAATGTTACAAATTTTTCCCAAGCAGTTGCAAAGAATTTAAATTGTCCTAAAATCTGAATGAAAGCACCAACACCCATGGCGGTAAATAAAAATTTAGCACCGCTTCCACCACTACGACCAGCTTTATGTATTTCAGCGGCTGCAACAGATTCAGGAAATGGAAGTTCAGCATCTTCAACCATTACTCTTCTTAATAAAGCAACGAACATAATTCCAAGCAAACCACCAGCAAACATTATTGCCGAAGCAGTTAAATAATTTTCAATTGTATCAAATTTTTCCCAGATGCCTGCAATATAAAATGCTGGTAAAGTAAAAATTGCACCTGCTGCAATCGATTCACCAATTGAACCAACAGTACGTGCAAAGTTTTCTTCGAGAATTGAACCTTTCATAGATTTCAGTAAAGCCATTCCAATAACTGCTGCTGGATATGTAGCTGCTATTGTCATACCAGCTTTCAAACCTAAATACGCATTTGCCGCACCCAACACAACAGACATTACCAAGCCTATTATCAAAGCTCTAACTGTAAATTCTGCCATGTTAGTTTCGGAGGATACAAATGGAACATGCTTCTTCAGTTCTGCCATATTTTTCTCCTATTTGATTTGAATTTTTGGAAGCAATAAAGTGCTTCAATAATTTGAAAGCTAATATAAATATCAATGGTTAACTGAGCAAAGGTTATTTAATGTATAATGTATAATTGAGAATACATAAATGAGAATTTTAATTTCCGTGTGAATCTGTGGTTTGATTTTTACTTTTATGAATTACAAGTTAAATTAATCTATCTATTTGGTATTAAAATTTTAGTTTTCTCATACCAATATGGCATAATGCGAAATCATATTTTACAGGATCAGTGGAATCATATTTCATTAAATTGTTTGTGATTTCTTCAGCCATGTTCCAACTTACATTTTTTTTATTTGTTAATCTAAGCTCCTTAGCAATTTTTGCGATGTGTGTATCAACAGGAATAATTAATTGTGAAGTTGAAATATTATTCCATAAGCCAAAATCAATCTCATCTTTTCTAACCATCCATCTCAAAAATAAATTCATTCTTTTGCATGCACTTCCTTTTTCAGGATCCGGAAACATGAATTTTAATCCAATACTTAATTTATTTTTTTGACAGCAATGTTTTATAATTTGTTTTGAAAGCAATGATATATTTTGCCTGATTGAATTTTTATTCTCGAAGAAGAATTCTAAAGAGTCGGTTTTATTATAAAATCTGTTAAGAGCAGAAAATAAATTTTGAATGTCATAATTTCTGTAAAACCGATGTTGAATATTTCGAAAGTAATTTTTGGTTGAAGTATAATTTAGAGTAAAATCAAAAGGTGATGAACCAATTATTGAATGAATTTTATCAAGCACTTTCATTATTTGAATTATATTCCCAAACGCAAATAATGATGATATAAATGCACTTATTTCAATATCATTTTTATTAGAATATTTGTGCGGGTATTCAATAGGATCAGGAGAAATTTTAGTTTTATCAAACGCCTTGTAATGATATTCTAATTTATTTTTTAATGAAGATTTAAAATTCAACTTTCTAAAAATTCTTTTTAGTAATTATATCTCTCATTTCTTTAATTGCTTTTTCTAAACCAACAAAAACTGAACGTGCAATTACAGCATGACCAATACTGACTTCATCAATTTCTTGAATTGCAATAAATTCTTTCATGTTTAAGTAATCCAAACCATGACCTGCATTTACGCCAAGTCCTAATTTTTTTGCATGCTTAGCTGCAATTCTGATTTTTTCTAATTCATCATAAATATCATCTTCTAAAATTGCATTGGCATAATTTCCAGTGTGTAATTCTATAAAATCAGCATTAATTTCTGCAGATGCATCAATTTGATTTATATCCGGTTCGATAAATAATGAAACAGGAATTTCATTTTCGTGTAAGCGATAGATAGCATTTTTAATCTGTTTTATGTTATCAATAACATTTAATCCACCTTCTGTAGTTAATTCTTGTCTTTTTTCCGGGACAATAGTTGCAAGGTCCGGTTGAACATCGCAAGCAATATTAATTATTTCATCAACAGCAGCCATTTCAAGATCAAGTTTTGTTTTTATTAATTCACGAAGCAACCGAACATCTCGCTCATTAATGTGTCTCCTGTCTTCCCTTAAATGAACAACAATTCCATCAACGCCAAATTGTTCTGCCATTAATGCAAATGTAACTGGATCAGGTTGTGCTTCGCCACGAGCATTTCTTAATGTAGCGATATGATCTACATTCAAACAAAATCTCATTTATTTATCTCCTTCATTTCTATTTTTTAAAAATTTAGTTTTAATTCTTCAAGGTTTCAATCGTTCCAATCGATGCTTGAATAAAAGTTATCAACTCATCTTTTCTATCTTTTTGAAATGAAAAATCAAATTGAATTATTTCATCATCTCTGTTTAGAAATATTATTTTAAGAGAAATAAGATTTTCTTTTTCATAATTAATTTTATTGAAATGAATTTTCTCTTTTGTGAAAGGTGCATAACTCAAATTATTGTTTTTGTATTTTGATATCATCAAACTTTTATAATAATTTATTTGTGATGATTTACTCAAAGTTGTATCTGTGCTTTGAACTTTACCAACACTTAAGATTGCCTTATTATTTTTATCAAAGAAAAGATAAATTGGTTGATAAAAAAAACTTTCAGAAGAATTTGATTCCATCTTTTTTGATAATGAAGCTGGTTGAAGTTCCCAGTCTTTTGGTGCATTAAATTTTATTCCTAAATCATAATCAATTGTTTCAACACCAATTTTTGTTGAGTCGTTTATAAAATTCATCTCTTCTCTTTTATTATTCTTACTGCATGAATAAATAATAATAATTAGAGGAACAATGATTAAATATTGTAAAATATTTACGGTTTTATAATTCATAATTCTAATTGAAATTACAACCAAATATAATTATCTTTGAACAGAATCAAATAGAAAGAATGAAAAAATTTGTAAACTTTCAAAAAATAACTGGTAGAAAAAATTTAAAGAACTACCTTTCATCCCGCTTTGAACAAGTATTCTAAGCTATACCCATCTTTATCCTTTTAATCAACAAATCTGTAAACATGAATAAATTTTAAGAGGTTTATTATGATGGGAAATTTATCATACATCAATACAAAAAATATTACAGCAGAAAACGTTCACGAGACTTTAAAATCAAAAATGCTTGTTGATGGTTTTGATTTAGTTCTTGATTTGAAAAATAGTTATGGTATGTATTTAATTGATGAAAAGACAGGTGATGAATATCTGGATTTCTTTTCTTTCTTTGCATCCAATCCTTTGGGAATGAACCACCCCAAAATGAATACACCCGAATTTAAAGAAGAGATTTCAGTTGCAGCCTTAAATAAACCATCAAATTCAGATATCTATACTGTTGAAATGGCAAAGTTTGTTGATACTTTTATTCGGGTTGCTGTTCCTGATTTTATGCATCATTTATTTTTTGTCGAAGGTGGTGCTTTAGCTGTTGAGAATAGTTTAAAGGTTGCATTCGATTGGAAAGTTAGAAAAAATTTCATCAAAGGTTATAAAGAAGAAAAAGGTTCTAAAGTTTTACATTTCAAAGAAGCTTTTCACGGAAGAACTGGTTATACAATGTCCTTAACTAATACCGATCCAGTAAAAATTGCATATTATCCAAAGTTTAATTGGCCAAGAATAACAAATCCAAAAATTAAATTTCCTCTGCAAGATAATTTGAATGAACTAATTAAACTTGAAAACATCGCTTTAAATGAAATACATCAAGCAATAAAAGAAAACAAAGATGATATTGCTGCATTAATTATTGAACCAATACAAGCTGAAGGTGGAGATAATTTTTTCAGAAAAGAATTTCATAAAAAATTACGTGAAATTACAATAGAAAATGAAATACTTATGATATATGATGAAGTTCAAACAGGAATTGGATTAACTGGTAAAATGTGGGCTTACGAACATTATGTTCAACCAGATATAATTTCATTTGGCAAAAAAGTTCAAGTTTGTGGAATTATGGTTAACGATAGAATTGATGATATTTCAGAAAATGTTTTTAAAAAATCAAGTAGAATAAATTCAACATGGGGTGGAAATTTAACAGACATGGTTCGCTCAAGAAAATATTTAGAAATCATTGATGAAGATAATTTAATTGAAAATGCAAAAATTATGGGCAACTATCTTTTACAAAATATTTACGATTTGCAAAATGAATTTCCACATTTAATTACTAATGGTCGCGGACTTGGTTTAATGTGTTCTTTTGATATGCCAGATACAGATTTTAGAAAGAAATTCTTAACTGAACTTTATAAAAATAAATTAATAATGCTTGGCTGCGGTACAAATTCAATTCGTTTCAGAACACCTTTAATTGTTTCCAAAGAAGAAATTGATAAAGGTATTTCAATTATTAAAAATGTTCTTTCAAAAATGTAAAATAATGTAAAATGTATAGTGTATAATGTAAATTTAGATTAATTTTATAAAGAATTATACATTCTACATTTTACATTTTACATTATACATTATTAAAAGGTTTTTAAAGTGGCAAAACTTTACATAGTTGCAACACCAATCGGAAATATTGAAGATATAACTTTTCGGGCAATTAATACTTTAAAGCAAGTTGATTTTATAATTTGTGAAGATACACGCGTTACAAAATTTTTATTGACTAAATACGAAATAGAAAAACCATTAATTGTAGCAAACGCATTTAATGAAACCAAAACAATAGAAAGAATTATTGACAAAATTATTTCAGGTGAGAATGCAGCACTTGTTACAGATGCTGGCACACCTGCAATTTCTGACCCTGGTACAAGATTGGTTAACGCCGCAATTAAAAATTCAATCGAAGTAATTGGAATTCCTGGGGCAAATGCTGCAATACTTGCACTTAGTATTTCAGGTTTGCCGACAGACGCATTTGTGTTTGAAGGATTTTTACCTCAGAAAAAAGGAAGACAGAAAAAATTAATTCAACTTTCTGAAGAAGAAAGAACTATAGTACTTTATGAATCAACATACCGGATTGAAAAATTGATTACTGAATTAAACCAATACATGCCAGAAAGACAAATTGTGATTGCACGAGAACTCACAAAAAAATTTGAAGAAATTTGGCGTGGTAAACCAGTGGAAATTTTAACATCCTTAAAAGATAAAATTTTGAAAGGAGAATTTGTTGTTATAATTGCCCCAAAATATTTTGTAATGTAGATAGATAATATTTCAATAATATGTAGAGACGTTACATGCAAAAATCACTGTAGATACGTAGCATTTCTATACATGTAGAGACGTTGCATGCAACGTCTCTACATGTTATTTTTATTTAAAATATTTATACAAATTAAACCATTATAAAATGTCAAAATTCAAAAACACATTTCGGATTGAATCAACAAGACTAAAAAATTGGGACTACTCCACTCCATGGTGGTATTTTGTAACAATAAACACCAACAATCATGTTGAGTTCTTTGGCAATGTAGTAAATGAAAAAATGAATTTAAATGAATTAGGAGTAGTTGCTGATAAATATTGGAGAGAAATACCAAATCATTTTAAGAATGTAGAATTAGATTATTATGTAATAATGCCAAATCACATTCACGGAATTGTTATTATCAATGAACATATTGATCAAAACGATATAAACTTTGAATTTCATAATCATGATAGAGACGTTGCATGCAACGTCTCTACGGATAATATTTTTTCTCAAATTTCTCCAAAGAAAAATTCTCTATCAGTTATTATTCGTTCTTTTAAATCGGCATCATCAAAAGCAATTCATCAAACTGGCAATATACATTTCAAATGGCAAGCCCGGTTTTATGATAGAATAATTCGTAATGAAAATGAATTGTTTCACATAAGAAGGTATATCGAGCAAAATCCATTAAAGTGGGAATTAGAAAAAGACAGACCGGAAAATATTTGTGATTTGTAAAATTAATTTGTCATTTGAAAACGTTGATTTTCAAATCATGGTAGTAGAGACGTTGCATGCCAAAAATCATGGTAGAGACGTTGCATGCAACGTCTCTACGAATAATATTTTTTCTCAAATTTCTCAAAATAAAAGTTTAATATCAGCAATCATTGACGCCATGTATGGCGTCTTTAAAAAAAATTATTCTGAATCGTATTTGATTAAAGAGTGTACTTCATAACCTCTCAACTTATCACGTCCATTTAAAAAATTAAGCTCTATTAAAAATGAAATTTGTTCTACTTTACCGCCTAGCTTTCCAATCAATTTTACAGCCGCTTCCATTGTTCCGCCTGTGGCTAATAAATCATCGTGGAGCAAGACTATATCTCCCGGTTCAATTGCGTCTTTATGAATTTCAATTTTGTCAGTTCCATATTCTAATTCATAAGTTGCAGATATTTTTTCCGCTGGTAGTTTATTTGGTTTTCTTATTGGTATAAATCCTGCATTTAATTTACTTGCTAAAATTCCACCCAAAATAAATCCACGTGATTCAATTCCTGCAACTTTTGTTATTCCCTTTCCTTTTGCATAATCGTATAACAAATTTGCGGCATTATTTAATCCATCAGAATTTTTCAATAATGTGGTAATATCCTTAAATATTATTCCCTTCTTCGGAAAGTCTGGGACATTACGAATTAATTTTTCTAAATTCATTTGATTTCCTCTTTTATAAGTTCTTTATCCAAACTTTTTAATTTTACCAAATAATCTAAAAGAATATCTTCAATTGGTTTGTATTCTAATTGTTGATATAATTTTATCCTAACATCTTTTGAAGCTGGCAAACCCTTTAAGTAACCAGCATAATATTTTCTGAAAGTTATAATTGCACTGCGTTCATCTTTAATTTCAAGAGAATATTTTAAATGTTTTAAAATTGTAAATATCCTTTCTTCAGGAGAAACTTCGGTAAAAGTTTGATTGTTCAGAAAAAATTTTGCCTCACGAAAAATCCAGGGATGTTCAATTGCACCACGAGCAATCATAACGGCATCGGCATTTGTATCATTAAAAGCTTTCAATACATCTTGTGCTGTAAAAATATTTCCATTAAGTGCTACGGGAATTTTAACAACATCTTTTACTTTTGGAATCCAACTCCAATCAGCTTCACCAGAGTGCCCTTGAGTTTTGGTTCTGCAATGAACGGTTAAAGCTGAAGCACCAGCATCTTCAATTCGTTTTGCAACTTCTAAAATATTGATTGATTTTTCATCCCATCCTAATCTTGTTTTTACAGTTACAGGAAGTGAAACATTTTTAACAATACTTTTAACCATAGTTTGCATGTAACAAGGATCTTTTAGTAACGCAGCACCAGCACCACGACCGGCAATTTTTTTTACCCAGCATCCAGCATTGATATCAATAATATCTGGATTTTTTTGTTCAGCAATTTTTGCTGCTTCAATCATTGGTTCTAAATTTCCACCATAAATTTGAATTCCAACTGGACGTTCGAAATATGTAATTTCTAATTTCTTTTCTGTTTTTTTATTTGATCGAATTAATCCATCCGAATTTACAAATTCTGTGTAAACTACATCAGCACCAAACTCTTTACAAATTTTTCTAAATGCTATGTCTGTAACATCTTCCATTGGTGCAAGTAGAAGCGGTTTTGTTAATTCTATTTTACCAAGTTTGAACATAAATACTTTCTAATTTTCAATTAAGTAAATAGCTAAAAAAATTGTTATAAATGTAAAAAATGCGCCAGTTAAAAAAGGAAATTGATAGCCAAAAAAATCGAAAGAAAATCCTCCCCAAAGTGGTCCTAAAACTCTTGCCAATGCAGATATTGATTGATTAACACCAAGGACTGAGCCTTGCAAATTTTGTTCGGCTCTTTTTGAAATCATTGTTGGAATTATGGGTTGTAAAATTCCAGTTCCAATTGCAAGAACTGAAATTACAATTGATAATCCCAAAAAATTTCCACCATAAGGAATTAAAAATAGTCCAACAGACATAAAAATTAATCCAGCGACAACAATTTTTTTATCTGAAAATTTTTGCGAAATTTTTTTCATCAATCCAGCCTGAACAATTGCACCAATTAAACCTGTAATGCCAAATAGAATTCCATTCTGTTGATCGGTGAAATGATATATTTTGAAAGTTAACAAAGCAAGAGTTCCATAAATATTAGCGACAGAAAAAATTATAATAAAAAATAAAATTATTAATATTCCAATTGATGGAGTTGAAATTACTTTTTTTGTAAAGTTAAAATCAAAAATTTTGAAATTGAACTTGGAATCAATCTTTCTTTCAGTTAAAGATTCTCGTAGCTTAAATGAAGCAAATAGAAATGCAGTAAAAGAAAAAGCTGCTGCACCGTAACCAACAACAGAATATCCATACCTTGAAAGAATAGCACCGATTAAAGGACCAAAAACAAATCCTAAACCAAAAGCAGCGCCAATTAAACCCATTCCTTTTGCACGTTCTTCTTTTGTTGTAATATCTGCAATATACGCTTGTGCAACTCCGATGTTGCTTCCACCAACACCGGCAATCAATCTCGAAATTAAAAGCAAAGTGAACGAGTTTGTAACTGCAAAAATTAAATATGATATTACAGTTAATAATTGAGTTGATAAAATTACAGGTCTTCTTCCAATTCTATCTGAAAGTCTTCCAAGTATTGGATTAAAGATAAACTGCATAAAAGAAAAAACTGCAACGACTAAACCAATTTCAAAATCGGTAGCCCCAACTTGTTTGCTTGCAAAAGTTGGTAAAATTGGAATTAAAATTCCAAATCCCATTAAGTCAATAAATATTGTTAAGAAAATTATGGTTAAAGGTGTATTCTTGTTCATAATTAAAAATTAATTTTTGTAAAAATACTCAAAAAATATTTTGGATTTTAATTTCTTCTTTTGACTAAAATTTTTGTGTCATAAAAAGCTTGTTTAACTTTTTCAACTTCATTTGCTTTCAAATAATCAGGTAAATTAATTGTATCAGCTTTAATAATCCTAAATTGAATTTTATTGTCTATAGTTCCTTTATAAACCCACGTTGGAATGTATGATAAATTCTTTAAAAAAATTTTATTTGAATCATTTTTGGAAAAAGTAAAATTTAATATAACTCCGCTATCAGAATATCTCCGTCTTTGATTTGATAAAAAATTTCCTAGCGAATAGGCAACTAATTTTTCATTATTAAAAATTATTTCCTGAATTACGTGTGGATGACTTGCAATAATTACATTAGCTCCATAAGAATAAATTTTATTTACTAATTCTTTTTGAAAAGAATTTGACTTTCGCTGATATTCTTCTCCAAAATGCAAATAAACAATAATTGCATCACTTAATCTTTTAGCTTTTGAAATATCTTTTTTGATATTGTTTGTATCAATTACATTAACTAAAAAAATTTTTGATTTTGGTAAAATGTTTCCATTTAGTCCATAAGAGTATGCAAGTAAAGAAATTTTAAAATTATTTTTCTTTAAAATAAAAATTGAATCGTCTTCAGATTTTTTTGTGCCGACATATTTTAATCCAATTTTTTTAATATTTCTTTGAGTATTGATTAATCCTTTTATTCCTCTATCCAATGAATGATTGTTACATGTAATCAATACATCAAAACCTGAATTTTTCAAAGCATATAAAAATTCTATGGGAGAATTAAAATTTGGATAACCAGAAAATCCAAATTCTTTGCCTGCAACAACAGTTTCTAAATTGCCAATTGTAAAATCAGATTTTGACAATTCATCTTTAATAATTTCAAAAACAGGATTGAAGTCAAAACTATCTTCATAAACATTTGCACTTTCATAAATTGGAGAATGGCACATTAAATCACCAACAAATGAAAATGAAATTTCATTTGAAATTTTATTTATTGGTTTATCTTTTAGATTAAATTTTGAAAAGTATAAGAATGAAAATACAAATATGAAAATTGTGAATAATAAATTTTTCATTACAATAAAAAAAAGGTCGAGTAAAAAACTCGACCTATTACCAAATTATGGTGAACGAATTAATTTTCGTTTTTTGCTCCTTTACGAGAAGCTTTAACAGCTTGAATATCGTTTCTTAATTCTTGAGCTTTTTTCTTTAAATCACTCAAACCTTTTCTTAAACGTGTTCCAGCTGCAGATTGACCTTTTGTGTAGAATTTTTCTACATCTGGTTCAAGACTTTTAATGAAATCAATTAATGCTTGATATTTTTCGTGCATTGATCCTCCTATTTTTAGTTAATGGTTTATTTTAAGTTTTCTAAAATTAATTCAGCAATATCTTTAACTTGAACTTCATCAGATTTTTCTAAAGTTTTGACACCATCATTAAGCATTGTCATACAAAATGGACAAGCTGAGGCAATTGTATCTGCATTTGTTTTTAATGCCTCTTCGGTTCTATTTACATTAATTCTTGTTCCTTCAGTTTCTTCTAAAAACATTCTGCCACCACCAGCACCACAGCAAAAACCTTTATCACGTGAACGAGCCATTTCAATTAATTCTAAATTATTAATTGCAAGAAGTGAATTTCTTGGCTCGTCAAAAATATCATTATATCTACCAAGATAACAAGAATCATGATAAGTTATTTTAATTTTTTCAGAATTATTTTTTAATTCTAATTTACCTTCATTAATTAATTTTGATATTAATTCAGAATGATGTATAACTTCAAAATTACCACCAAACTGTGGATATTCATTTTTCAAAGAATTAAAGCAATGCGGACAAGCAGTTACAATTTTCTTAACACCATAATTATTTAACGTTTCGACGTTAGACTGAATTAACATTTGCGCTAAATATTCATTACCTAATCTTCTTGCAGTATCACCATTGCACTGCTCTTCAACCCCAAGAATTCTAAAATCAATATTCGCTTTTTGCATCAAGGTGGCAAAAGCTTTTGAAACTTTTTGATAACGTGCATCAAAAGAACCTGCACAACCAACCCAAAACAGATATTCACAATTTGGATCTTCTGCCATAGTTTTTATATCCATTCCTTCTGCCCAGTTTGCACGATCCTGTGCATTGAATGCCCATGGTGTTCCGTTTGTCTCTAAATTTTTAAATACTGCATTTAATTCATTCGGAAATTGTGATTCGCTCAATACTAAGTTTCTTCTCATATCAACTATTGAATCAACATGTTCGATTGAAACAGGACATTCATAAACACAAGCCATGCATGTTGTACAAGCCCATAATTCATCATCAGAAATATAATTATGGACTAAAGTTTTTTGCATTATCTCATTATTTTCATTTTCATTTAATAAAATCAATGGTGCTTTTTCTTCTGTTCTTTGCCTGATGCTTCTAATTATTTCTCTTGGTGATAATTTTTTACCTGTTGAATTAGCCGGACAACTTGCTGTACACCTTCCACATTCCGTACAAGCATATCCATCAAACATTTGTTTCCATGTAAGATTTTCTACATCCAAGACACCGTATTGAGAAATGTTTTCATCTTCAAGATTAATTTTCTTTAAAGAATATTTTTCTTTTCCGATTTTTTTGAAATATACATTCGGTAAAGATGTTACAACATGAAAGTGTTTTGAATATGGTAAAAAGTTTAAAAATGTTAATATTGTTAAAATATGTGTCCACCAAAAAAACTCATAAAACTTACTTGCAGAATTTCCATTTACATAAAATACACTTGCTAAAAAATTTGAAACTGGTCTTGCTTCAAATTCACTTAAAACAAAATTGCTTTTAATAATATTAGCGGCATTTTGTCCAAACATTGAAAAAACAATAATTAAAATCATAGACAAAATTAATGCGGCATCAAATTCATGTCCTTCAACATTTAATCGTTTAACTTTTTGGATAAATCTTCTATAAAAAGCCCATAAAACTGCAATAACCACAAATATTCCAAAAATATCCTGTATGAATGAAATTATTAAATAAAATTCACCTAAAATTTCTAAAGAAAATTTAGAATAAAAACCTTGTATTATTGATTCTAAAACAGCCAAAAGAAAAACTAAAAATCCCCAAAAGATTGAAACATGAATGAAGCCGGCTATTGGTTCTCTTAAAATTTTTGATTGCAACAAACCAATTTTCAAAACATTTTTAATTCTTTCCCAAGGTTGATCGAATCGATTTTCAGGTAAACCAACTTTAACATATTTAATCTTAATAATTAGGTTTCTCACAAAAAAAACAATTGCGAATAAAAAAATTGGAATAAAAAAATAATTTCTTAGTTCCATTTACTTACCTCAAGATTGTTTAAGAAAAATCTATAAGTTTGATCTATTAAATAATCGAATTTTGAATTTGAATTTGTAAATGGATGAGTAATATCGAAAGTGTGTCCAGTGGCTGAAATTTTAATAAACTTTGTATTAGATTTATCAGCCCATTGATAAAGTTGTTCAGCTTCTTTAATAGGAACTGCTAAATCCTCTTCTCCATGAGCGATTAATAAAGGGATTTTTAAATTCTTAACAGCTTTTTCAATATTTAATTTATCTGATGAATTTTTTTCAATATCGTCTAAAAGTTCTAAACCTATCCGCATTATTTGTTTTGTTCTCATATTCATTACTTCAAAATAACCTTTTTTTCGCCATTCTTCTTTTTGCCTTTTTGAATATCTATCTAATTTTGAAATTGAAGCCCAAACAGCTAATGCAGTAATATCATTTCTTTTTGAAGCAGTTAAAATTGAAATAGCACCACCTCGGCTATGACCGCAAATAAAAACTTTACAATCTTTGATTAGATTTTCAAAAAAATTATTTCTAATTGCATCAATGATCTCATTAAGCTCTTCAACTTCAAGAGAAAAAGTATTCTTTTGAAATTTCTCCATTTTAGTAAATTCAGTAGGATTTTCACCAATTCCGTTATGAGAAAAATTTAATGTTATCGCAAAAAATCCTTTTTGTGAAAAATATTTACCAACAAATGGATAAAATCCCCAATCTTTGAATCCTTTAAATCCATGAACAAAAATTACAGCTCTATCAAAATTCGAATTATCTGAGCTAAATGTTGTGATTTGTAAATTTTCGTTTTTAGTAGTATTAAGTGAATAATTTTTTTCCATACAATGTCAAATATGAGCTTTTAGCAAAGGAAAGTCAAGATTTTTAATTAAAAGTGAATTTTTATTTTTAAACTAAACATATAATTAATTCTATACGATTATAAATCAAAAAAAAACTTATTATGACAATTGAAGAAAAAGCTAAATGGTTCGATAGAGCTTTGAGATTTGTTCTTGATGGCAAAATTCAACTAATTATGAAATCTTATAAAGATGGAGTAGCTAAATGGGCAATAATTGATACTGAAAAAAATTTAGTATTAAATTCAAATTTAGAATGGGAACCAGAACCCCCTTTAGCTAAAGATAGAGATGAAGCATTTTTAATAAGAACCCGTTTTAATTTTGAAACAGCAGTTTCACAATATCAACAATACAAAATGTTTGCACAATAATTTAAATTCATTCCAAAATTTCTTTTTGTTATTTTAGGATTGAAAATAATTGATTTCGTTCATGAATAAGATATTAATCATACCTTCAATTGATATACAAGATCAAAAATTAGTTAGAGTAGTTCAAGGAATTCCTGAACTTGGCTGTAATGAATATAAAAGCGATCCAATTGAAATGGCAATGATTTGGAGAGCTGAAAATGCAAAATGTCTTCATGTTGTAGATTTTAATGCTGCTCACGACCATACAAAAGTAAATTATGAAATTATCAGAAAAATTTGTGAAGCTGTAATTATTCCTGTTGAACTAGGTGGTGGTATTAGAAACTTTGAAGATGCCTGCGAAGCTTTTGAACTTGGTGTTACCCGCGTTGTAATTGGTTCTATGGCTTTCGAAAACCCAAGAGAGTTTATAAAAATTTTAGATAAATTCACTCCAAATAAAGTGGTTTCTGCCATTGATGTAATTGATGGAGAAGTGGTAACTCGTGGAAGACAAATTCGAACACACTTACGAGCAATTCAATTTGCAAAATTTTTAAAATCATGTGGTGTGAAAAGAATAGTTGTAACTGATGTTACCAGAAACGGTATGATGAACGGTCCTAATATTGAATTATCAAAACAAATTGCTGAAATTACCGAAACAAAAGTAACTCATAGTGGTGGTATTGGTGGATATAAAGATTTATTTAAACTTCAAATAGAGGCAAGCGATTTTATAGATTCAGTTATAATTGGTCGTGCTTTGTATGAAAATAAATTCCCCTGCCAAAAAATTTGGCGTGTTGCAGAGTCTGGAATTTTTTCATAAAAATTAAGGAGGTTATTATGATTAAAAATATTCTGGTTCCAATTGACTTTTCAGATTACTCAAAAAACGCATTAAAATATGCAACTGAATTTGCAAAAACTTTTTCAGCCAAGCTATATTTAATTTATGTAGTTGAACCAATGATTTACCCTGCTGATTTTTCTATGGGGCAAATTGCAATTCCCTCCACAGATATTAATATTCAAAACAGAGCCGAGGAGGAATTCAAAAAATTAACCGATGAAATTGATAAATCACTGCAAGTTGAAACAATAATAAAAACGGGTAAACCTTTTGTTGAAATAAATGAAACAGCATTGGAAAAAGATATTGATTTAATTATCATTGCAACACATGGACACACAGGAGTTGAACATTTACTATTTGGTTCAACTGCAGAAAAAGTTGTTCGTAAAGCACCTTGTCCTGTTTTAACTTTGCGTGAACCAATTAAAGGGTTTGTATTCAAAAATGAATAAAAAAATTTCAAAATTAATAGATGACAAAACTTCTGGCAGTTTTGAAATTTTATTTGAATTACATAAACACTTAAAAGAACAAATTTCTTTCTTGAAGATTTTTCCGGATTTCGTAGATAAAATTGCGGAAAAGTTTCCAACCTTTGAAAATATTCAAAAATATTTGAGCGATTTAAAGTCTAGTTTAGACAAAAATAAAATAGAACTTTTTTTTCAGAAGTATGATAATTACTTCAAAGAATTAAATGATATTTTAT
>CAZVBT010000067.1:0-3806 GCA_964625385.1 uncultured Melioribacter sp.
ATTGAGTACATTCCCTTCCGGTTCAATTCATACCCATGATGAGCTCAATTAAATTATCCAGAAAGATGAACGTCTCAATTCCGTTACGGTTCTATTCATACGGATGGCTTAAAGATGTAACCGGAAACGAACTTGACGTGTCAATTCCGTTACAGTTTGATTCATACTCAATAGAGGTCGACAGAATCGAATAACTCGTTGCGGAGGTCTCAATTCCGTTACGGTTCGATTCATACAAATCAAGAAATTAAAGGAGTCCAGAATTATGAAGCCTCAATTCCGTTACGGTTCGATTCATACAACAAACGCAAAAATAAGAGCCTTAAACGAACTTCCAGTCTCAATTCCGTTACGGTTCGATTCATACTCGTATTTCAAAGAGATGTTCAAAAATGGAGATCAGTCTCAATTCCGTTACGGTTCGATTCATACAGCTTAATTTTACTACAAAAATATAGGTTAATTACTTGAAATCAAACTTTTTTATTTTCCTTTTTTTTGTTCTTTTTGGTGAACCTATTTAGTTTAAAAATTAGTAGGGGGTTCACCTTTTTATTTTCTTTTGTTTTTGTAGTTTTTTTTCATTTTTTGTTTTTTGTTGTTTTTTTTATACACAGGTTCACCGAAAAGATTTCGTTTTTTGTTTTTTTTCAAGGTTTTTTAATTTATGTTTTCATATAGGTGCTGTGTTAATTCGATTGTTTTTTGTGTGTAATTATTGGTTATTATTTGTTCTTTTATTTTTTCAAATTTGTATTTAAATATATCGTTAGTATGGTTGATGTATTTTTCAATTATTTGTAAGGCTTTTTCTGATTGATTGTTTTTTTGGTATGCAATTGATAGTGTGTATGCAGCGTATGGTGGAAGGTTTTGATATTTATTGTATATGGTTTCTAATGTTTTGATTGCAGCCTGGTATTTTTCTGTAGCAAGGTTTAATACTGCCATTTTTTCTAATATGAAAATTTTGTTTTGGTTTTTCATTTCTTTGGGAAAGTTAGTCTCTATGGAAAGTTGGTAATAGTTTCTTGCTGTAGTTTCGTATTTCTTTTCTTTTGTTGTAAGGTATAGATAGAGCTGGATGGTTGCTTTCAGGTATGTTTTATATACTCCATAAATGAAATTGTTTGTGTTTGCCATCTGGAAAATTTCTTTTTCTTCTTTCTTTTTATTGTAGTCGTTTGTTATACATTTATCAATGTTTTTATCTGCTAGTTGCAGTTTTGTTATTGTTTCGTTTGTTTCAACAGTGTAATCATTTTTGTTGTTTGAGTTATATTTTAGTTTAGCTTGTCTGAGGTAAATTTGGGCTAAATTGTATAGTGCTTTAATAAAAATTTTTTTGTTTTTTTGTTTTTCTTCTGTGTTTGTTATTGAGTTGTAAATATCTATAATTGTATTTAGATGTTTTATTGATTCAGAAAGTGAGTGATCGTATTCTGTAAATTTTTCTTCTATTAAGTCTTTTTCATTTTGTTGAAAGAATTTGTATGTGCCAAGTATGTCTGAGTAGAGTTTTGCTTTTCTGTAGAGGTCATTTAGTCTTTTGGGGTTAAGTTCTAGAGCTTTGTTGATGTAATTTAATGCAAGTAGTGCTTCTTCAAAAATGTTTCCATCTTTTCTTCCACCTGGTGTTGTTAGTTCGTTTACTGATTGATAGTATGTATAGGCTAAGTTGGAGTGATATGATGAATTTTGTGGTGATAATTCTATTGTTCTTAATCTAAGTTTAATTGTTAGGTTTCTAAGTTTTCTTTTTTCTTCGATGTAATTTTTTCTTTGAGTTTTATCTGGGAATTTTCTTTTTAGGTTTTCTGTGCATTCTGAGAGTTTTGCGGTTGCAAATGAAAATGAGTTTAGTAATTTTGCATCGTTCCATATTTTGTTTGTTTCAATTGGTTCAAAGGTTTTATAGAGGTTATAAATTTCCTGCCAGTTGTTTTTTTCTTCGAGTGTTTTGATTGTTGAATTTATTTTTGTTTCGTTTATGGTGTTGTAAAATATGTTGTTATCAATTACATAAAGGTAAGGAAGATCGTAAATGGTTTTTAAGTTCATTTGTTTTTTTAATGCGTCTTTAATTTGATATGATTGTAATTCGAGTGTTTTTTCAATTTCCAAATAAATTTTAAGGTAGTTTTGTTTTGCTTCTACTTTTGTAATTTTAAGTTGTAGTGCATTTCTAAATTTTTGATCGCTTTTGTTAAAGTAAAGTATTGCTGTTTTGATTTCGAATAATGAATTATAATCAACTTCAAGATTATCGAGTATGTCTGAAAGGTATTTTCCACTCCAATAAAATGTGTTGTATTTGAAGTTGCCTTCTAATGATGTTGAGATTATGAATATGTTGTTTTGATTTTCCATAATGATAATGATGTTTAGTTATCGGTGAAAATGGTTTTATTAGATTTTTTATATTTTAACAGTAATAAGTTTCTCGCAAAGTCGCTAAGCTCGCTAAGATTTTATGTAACCACTTAGGCACTAAGTAACACTAAGATTCACTAAAGTTTTAATTTGCTCTAAACTTACATTGGTTATATAAATTTATTAATAGAATTGTGTTATTTCGTTTTTTTCTATTCCAATTATTTTTTTTCCAATGTGTTTTTGTTCTTCTGCATGATAGAATATTACTGAATCTTTTTCTTTGTTGATGATTTTGAGTAATTCGTCTTTTAAATCTTGAAACTGTCTTGCAGTTAATTCACCTTCGAATGCTGAGTTTTGTACCCAATTCATATATTTTCTAAATGTCTTTAAGGCTTTTGCAAGACGCTTAGGTTGAGTTATATCGTAAACTGCTATGTAAAACACTTTGTTAACTGGCTCTAAATGGTTCATAGGTTTTTAATTTTCCTTCAAGGTAGTTAATTAAATTATAGCATTCCATTCTAATTAAAGAGCGATAGGAAATTCTTCTATTTAATCTTTTGTGATGAATAACTGTAGAAAGTCTATTTTCAATTTGTTCAACAAATTTTTTTCGTGGTTCATCTTTTAATAAAAAGCCATCGCTAGTTTGTTTGAAATCATCATCTTGAATGATGTTAAGATTTAGAACTCTAAAAATTACTTTGTCAACAATAATCGGTTTGAAAATTTCAGAGATATCATAAATTAAAGGTTGTTTGTTATCGCCAACTTCGTGAATAAAGCCAACAAATGGATTAAGTCTTGTTCTATAGATTTCGTTGAGAACAATGCCATACAATATTGAATTACCAAAAGAAATTAAAGAGTTAACAATGCCAATAGGTGGTTGTTTTATTCTTTTGTAAAAATCCGTTTCCCTTTTAATAAGATAAGGCCAAGCAGAGTAATAAATTGTTCTAATATTGCCTTCGTAACCAAGTAATTCAGATATTGTTTCAGCAAAGTGAATTTGCTCGAGTAAAGAATTAATGTTTTCAATTTGTTCAAGAAGAAAGTCATCTTCTGAATATGAATTTTTCAAGTTGAACAAAATATTTTTAACTGCAGATTCTAAAATGGATTTTGCAATGTAAACTCTTTTGTTGTAGGATAAATAAGTTTCGTATTGTAAAAGTTGAATATAACCTGAAGTTGTATTGTTAACGGGTAAAAAGCTTCCAACGTAATTACCATAGTAATTAAAAATGTGAACAGGAATATTGTAATAACTTGCAATTTTGAAAAACTGGGTGTTAAAACGAACCTCGCCAAAAGTGTAAAAAGCTTCGATTGATTCAGCGGGTATGTGTTTTGGTTTATCAAAGACATCATCTTTCTTAGCAGGAAGAATTACGTTTTCATCTTCTGTTTCATAAATATCAATT
>CAZVBT010000068.1:0-2509 GCA_964625385.1 uncultured Melioribacter sp.
GTAAAAATAGTTTTTTTATTGTTTCATTTTTTAATAACTTAAACACCCAAGTTGATAAATTAATTTCGAATATGAGTAGTAAAGAACAAAAAACATACTTTGAGACATTAAAAAAGTATGAAAGAAAGTTTGATTCTAAAGAATTAGAACTTTATAAAATGCTTATCAAAAGACATAAAGATGATGAAGATTTAGATAAACTTTCGATGGAAAAACTAAAAAATTTATATAATAAATATCATCTCAATAGAGAAAAGAAAAATTACGATCAACTCTTCAAAAAGATTGATGAAAACACTCAACAATAATTTTTAATTTATGGTGAAATAATGAGTCAAAAATTACTTAACAGAATTATAGCTTTTATTGTTTTTTTAATTTCCGCAATTCAATTTTTTATTACAGCTCAACCATCACTTTCATTTTGGGATTGCGGTGAATTTGCCGCATCATCATATTCTTTACAAGTACCACATCCACCTGGAACACCATTTTTTCTTTTAATTGGAAAATTATTTTCAATGATTCCTTTTGCTGAAGATATTGGTTTTAGAATTAATACAGTTTCAGTTTTATCAAGTGCTTTTTCTGTATTATTTCTTTATTTAATTATTGTAAAAGTTATTCAATTTTATTTAAAGAATGAATTAACTAGTACTTCAGATGGATTAAAAGTTTACTTACCTGCTGCAATTGGTGCTTTATCTTTTTCATTTAGCGATACATTTTGGTTCAATGGTGTTGAATCTGAAGTTTACGCTTTTTCAACTTTTTTCATTGCCTTAGTAGCTTGGTTAATGATTTTATGGAATGAAAAAGCAGATGAGCCAGAAAGCGAACGTTATATTGTTATGATTTTCTATTTAATAGGGTTATCAACCGGTGTTCATTTAATGTCGGTTCTAGCAATTGTTTCTGTTGTTATGACTATTTACTTCAGAAAATATTTACAAGATGAAGAAACATTAAAAAGAACAGGTATTTTATTTCTAATTCATGCTGGAATAATTTTAGTTGTGGCAGCTCTGATGTGGCTCTCACAAACAGATGCAAATCCACCTTCAGCGGAAGAATTCAAAGCTATTGACAAAAGATTTTTAATGATTTTTGCAATGATTAGTATTGTTTACATGGGAGTTTTTTATAAAAAATTATTCGTTAAAGATTCAATTTATATTCCTATTATAATTGGTGGTGTTACACTAATGGCTGTTTACCCAGGATTAGTTAAATACTTCACAAAAATTATAGCTATAATAGGAAGCAACAATACAACTTTAGGTTTAATAGGATTGTTTATAATCATCGCTGCAATAATTTATTTAGTTTACTGGACTTCAAAAGAAAATAAATTAACAGCTAATTTAGTGTTGAAAAGTTTACTCTTTGCAATTCTTGGTGTAACAACCTATGCTCAAATAATGATTAGATCCAATCAAGAACCACCAATTAACATGAACAGTCCCAAAACTTTCACTGAATTGGAATCTTATTTAAATCGTGAACAATATGGAGATTTTCCAATTTGGAAAAGAAGATATTCAAACGAACCACATCAAATGGGTGTGTTTACAAATTATTCAAGTGATTTTGATTTCCTTTGGAATTACCAATTAAATCACATGTTTAATCGTTATCTGTTCTGGAATTATATTGGACGTGTTTCAAATGATCAAGATGCTGGTGTAGATTTCACTCAACTTTTAGGAATTCCATTTTTGCTTGGATTATTTGGATTATATCATCACTTTAGACGTGATTGGAAAATGGCTTCTTTGTTTTTAGTAATGTTTATCTTTTTGGGATATTTAACTGCATTTTACCAGAATCAACAAGAACCTCAGCCACGTGAAAGAGATTATTTTTATGTCGGTGCATTTTTTGTCTTTTCATTATGGATTGGATTAGGTGTACGTGGTTTGATTGAATTGCTCGAGGAAAAATTTGCAGGACAGAATTTATTAAAACCAATTACTTGGGCAATTATTGTGGTTTCTTTTTTTGCTGTACCAGTAAATATGGCTAAGCAAGAATGGTTTTGGCATGATAGATCAAGAAATTATGTACCATGGGATTATGCTTACAATATGCTTCAAAGTGTTGCCCCGAACGCGATTATTTTTACTAATGGTGATAATGATACTTTCCCACTTTGGTATTTACAAGATGTTCAAGGTGTAAGACGTGATGTTAGAATTGCTAATCTTAGTTTATTAAATACAAATTGGTATGTTAAACAACTTAAAAATAACGAACCTTACGGGACTCCTAAAATTGCTATGAGTTTTACAGATGAAGAAATTGATCAATTAACACCTGTTCGTTGGGAACCACAAGAAGTTTCTATACCAGTTTCTGAAGAAGTTATAAAAGAATTTGGCGTTACAGATTCTTCTGTTGTTAAGAACAAAAAGTTGACTTGGATAATGCAACCAGGTGCTCAATTTGGAGATATTCAAGCTGTGCGTGTTCAAGATTTAGTTGTTCTGGATATTATTGCTAAAGCTGA
>CAZVBT010000069.1:0-7957 GCA_964625385.1 uncultured Melioribacter sp.
TGGGATAAATTTGGAACTAAATTTGACCGTTGGATGCAAGGCAAAAAATATGATTCAAAACCAAGCTGGAAAATTTTAACACTTTTGGATTCATATTTTAGTAATAAAATTAAATTCAAAATGGCGGAAGAAGTTTTTGATGAAATTTCTAAGACAAATGATTCCTTCAAAGATTTAGATTACGATGTTATTGGCGATTTAGGTGCTTTAATTAAAAAAGAAATTCATCAAAATGTTTAATTTATTTTACTGAATAAAAATTTTGGAGAATAGATGAATATCTGGGAAGTAACAATTATTTCACTTATTAAAATTCTATTAATAGTTGTTTTGATGCTGTTAACGGTTGCTTATTTAGTTTACTTCGAAAGAAAAATAAGTGCGTGGATTCAAAATAGAAAAGGACCAAATCGCGTTGGCTGGTTTGGTCTTTTACAACCTTTTGCAGATGTATTTAAGTTATTATTGAAAGAAGATATTGTGCCGGAAAAAGCAAATAAAGTACTTCACACATTAGCACCTATTGTTGCTTTGTTTGTTGCATTTGCAACTTATGCTGTTATTCCAATTGGTCCAAGCATTGAACTCTTTGGATATAAAATTAATTTAGTTGTAGCTGATGTTAATATTGGTGTTTTATATGTTCTTGCATTAACATCACTTGGAGTTTATGGAATTACATTTGCCGGATGGTCAAGCGGAAGTAAATATTCATTACTTGGTGGAATTCGTTCATCAGCACAAATGATTTCTTACGAAGTTTCTATGGGCTTTTCAATAGCTGGTGTATTACTTTTATCACAATCATTAAGTCCAACTAAAATAGTTGAAGCACAATATGGCTGGATGTGGAACGCAATAGTTCAACCAATTGGATTTATAACATTTGTTGTATCAGCATTTGCAGAAACAAACAGATTACCATTCGATCTTCCTGAAGCCGAACCTGAACTTGTTGGTGGTTATCATACCGAATATAGCTCTTTCAAATTTGCCGGTTTCTTTTTAGCTGAATATGCAAATATGATTATTGCAAGTATGATGATTACAACTCTTTATCTTGGTGGTTATCAAATTCCATACATTGATAAATTAGGATTAAATCAAACTTTGACTGTTCTATTACAAATCGGTGCATTTTTATTCAAAACAGCTTTTATGTTATTCTTTTTTATGTGGGTTCGTTGGAGTATTCCAAGATTCAGATATGATCAATTAATGGACCTTGGTTGGAAAGTAATGTTTCCACTTTCATTGTTAAACATCGTTTGGGTAGCTATTTTAATAATGGTCTTCAGATTATAATCTAAAGGAAAATTATGACAACAAAGAAAAGATTTAAAGATTTAACATTCTGGGAACGACTATACATTCCTGTTATAATTAAAGGTTTAGCATTAACATTAAAAACAATGTTTAAACCAAAAGTAACAATGGAATATCCGGAAGTAAAATTTGAACCACCAGCATCATATCGTGGTCGACCGGTTTTAGTTCAAGAAAAAAATGGAGTTGAAAGATGTGTTGCTTGTGGTTTATGTTCAAGAGTATGTCCAGCATTGGCAATAGAAGTTCAGGCTGCAGAAACTGAATTGGAAAAAGAAAGATATCCGGAAAAATTTGAAATAAATATGTTACGATGCATCTTCTGTGGTTTTTGCGAAGAGGTTTGTCCTGAAGAAGCTATTGTAATGAGTAAAGATTATGAATTAGTTTTTCAGGATAGAGATTCTGCAATTTTTGGTAAAGATAAATTATTAGTTCCAGTAGAAAATCTTCAAGATAGAATTGACTTTTTGAGAAAGTTCAAAAAGTAATTTTATTAATTTTTATTAAAATAAAAACCCCGATAAATAAAATCGGGGTTTTTTGTTAATCTTTGCAACCATTAAAAAATTCAGTGTTAAAATGACTGAAAAGAAAAACACATATTTGATTATTGCTATAATCATTATTCTATTTTCTGCCATTGCGTTTACTTACTTTTTTCTTAACGCTAAAATTAAAAATGCTATTCGTCAGCAACCTATTATTATTACAGAAAATGAAAGAAGAATTTATACGCCACCTGTTCCGGATAGTTTATTTTTTTGCGGTGAAAAAGTACCATTGAATGATTTTGATGTTCGTGAAAGAATTGAAAGAGAATTTTTAGTTAATACATATTGGCATTCTGCAACATTACTTTATTTAAAGAGAGCAAACCGTTGGTTTCCTGTTATAGAAAAAATTTTAGATGAAAATGGAATACCAGAAGATTTTAAATATTTAGCTGTTGCAGAAAGTGGATTAATTAATGTTGTTTCACCTGTTGGAGCTACTGGTTTTTGGCAATTGATGGAAGAAACGGCAAAAAAGTATGGATTAGAAATTAATAATGAAGTTGATGAAAGATATGATGTTGAAAAATCAACTTTAGCTGCATGTAGATATCTTAAAGAAGCAAAGGCAAAATTGGGTAGTTGGACTTTAGCCGGTACCTCTTATAATTTTGGCGTTACAGGAATTGAAAATCAAATTCAGAAACAACAAACAAAAAATTATTACAACCTTTATCTTAATGAAGAAACTTATCGTTTTATTGCCCGCATTGTTGCTCTTAAAGAAATTTTTAAGAATGCTAAAAATTATGGATTTTATGTTACAGATGATGAGCTATATCCTGAACTTGAATATGATGAGGTTAAAGTAAATTATCCAATTAAAGATTTGGTAACATTTGCAAAATCACAAGGGATAAATTATAAACTTCTGAAGCTTTTTAATCCTTGGTTAAGAAATAATTCACTCCAAAATAAAAGTAAAAAAACTTACATCATTAAAATTGCTAAAGGAAATTTTGTGATTGATAATTGATGATGTATAGTTAAGTGACGAGATGTTTTGAAAGAATTTTAACTTTTGTGTGAATCTGTGTTATCTGTGGTTAGAACTTAGTCACTATGAATAAAAATTTAAAATGAGTGATGTATGATTTCGGTGTAAATTGAAGGTGTGGATGAATTTTTTCATATTTCAATTTGAATAATTAAAATCAAGAGCTTTTAAATAAAAAAATTTTTTTATCTTTGACAAACAAAATAGGTCCTATCAAAAAACATGTCTAAAAAGAAAAAAGTGAAGTACATTTTTGTAACTGGCGGTGTAGTTTCATCTCTTGGTAAAGGTATTACAGCTTCTTCAATTGGATTGCTTTTAAAATTACGTGGTTATAATGTTACAATCCAAAAATTTGATCCATATATTAATGTTGATCCCGGAACAATGAATCCATTTCAACATGGAGAAGTTTATGTAACTGATGATGGTGCTGAAACAGATTTAGATCTTGGACATTATGAAAGATTTCTTGATGTAGATATGAGTCGTGCAAATAACACAACCACAGGTCAAGTTTATTTTGATGTTATCACAAAGGAAAGAAGGGGCGATTATCTTGGCACAACTGTTCAAGTTATTCCTCATATAACCGATGAGATTAAAAAAAGAATGATGCAACTTGGTGAAACAGGTAAGTATGATATAATAATAACAGAAATTGGTGGAACCGTTGGTGATATCGAAAGTTTACCTTTCATTGAATCAATGCGGCAAATAATGCTTGATATTGGCAGAAAAAATGCAATCAATGTTCATGTAACTCTTGTACCTTTTATTCAATCTGCTGGAGAAATGAAAACAAAACCAACGCAACATTCAGTAAAAAATTTACTTGAATTGGGTATTCAACCGAATATTTTAGTTTGTCGTTCTGAAAATAAATTATCGAAAGAGATAAGAGAAAAAATTGCTCTCTTTACTAATGTTAAAAAAGAATCAGTAATTTCTGCTTACGATTGCCAAACAATTTATGAAGTGCCAATTGTACTTTATCAGCAAAACCTTGATACACTAATTTTAGAGAGATTAAAACTACCCGAGTTAAATATTAAATTAGAAGAATGGCAAAATTTTGTTAATACAGTTATTAATCCTGCAGGAAAAGTTAAAATTGCTGTTGTTGGAAAATATATTGAAAACAAAGATGCATATAAAAGTATTTCGGAAGCTTTTGTTCATGCTGGTGCGGAAAATAATGTAAAAGTAGAAACAGAATTTATAAGTTCGGAGGAAGTTGAAACCAAAAGTGCAGAAACAGTTCTAAAAAATTTTGATGGAATTTTAGTTCCAGGTGGTTTTGGTGAACGTGGAATTGAAGGGAAAATTTTGGCAATAAAATTTGCTCGTGAAAATAAAATTCCATTTTTTGGAATTTGTTTGGGTATGCAATTAGCCGTTGTTGAATTTGCCCGCAATGTCGCTGGAATAAAAAATGCAAATAGTCAGGAGTTTGTTAAAAATCAATGGAATGTTATTCATATTATGCCTGAACAATTAAAAGTAAAAAATAAAGGTGCTTCAATGCGTCTTGGTGCTTATCCTTGTTTTTTAAAGAAAGGTACTAAAGCATATGAAGCTTATAAAAAACCAAAAATTTCGGAACGTCATCGTCATCGTTTTGAGTTTAACAATAAATTCAGAAGTTTACTTGAAGAAAATGGTTTAGTAATTAGTGGTGTTTCTCCGGACGAAAAATTAGTTGAAATGATTGAACTTGCTGATCATCCTTTTTTTGTTGGCTGTCAGTTTCATCCTGAACTAAAATCAAGAGCCATTAAAGCTCATCCACTTTTTAGAGAATTTGTTAAAGCATCAGTTGAAAATTCAAAGAGGACAAATCAAAATTGAAAACTAAAATTTTTCTTTTTATTCTTTTATTAATCACTACCATAAATTTTTCACAATCAAGAATTCGCATATTAGCAAATGAAGGAATGGAAAAAGCATATGATTTTCAGCTTGTTCAGGCAGAAAAAACATTTGAAAAAATAATAGAACAGTTTCCAAATTCACCTGAAGGTTATTATAGAACAGCATTGCTTCATTTTTGGATTTACATTGGCTCTCGTGATCCCGGTGAGTATCAGGTATTTCTAAAATTTGCTGATTTAGCTCAACAAAAAATTGATAATCAACTTGATAAAAATCCAAAAGATTTTTACACAAAATATATTGCAGGAAATTTACTTTTATTTCGTTCAATGGCTCAAGCGACAAATGGTCAATCAGTTGATGCATTTTGGAGTAGTAAAAATGCAGTTGATTATTTGGAAGAATCGCTGAAACTAAAACCAAATTTTTACGATTCTTACCTTGGTCTTGGCTTATTAGATTATGCAATGAGTTTTGTGCCGGATTTTCTAAAATGGGCTGTTAATTTAACCGGTTTAACTTCTGATAAAAACCGTGGTTTCAATTATATTAAAACTGCTTACAAACGTGGTGTATTCTCAAAAACAGAAGCAGAATTTCACCTTTCAAAAATTTATACAGATTATCTTTCTGAATACGATTCAGCTTATATTTTGCTTGAAAATCTAATTGCTAAATATCCAAATAATGCTTTATTTGCTTATCAATATGCTGTTAGTTTAATTAAAGGTAAAAATTTGGAACGGGCAAACTCAGTATTAAATAATGTAATTAGAATAAAAAATAAAAAAATACCACAAATAACGGCTTTGGCTTATTATAGAAAGGGTGAAATTCACTTTAAGAAAAATAACTTCAAAGAAGCAATAAAAAACTATGAATTGTTTTTAGATCTTTCTCGTGAATTAGATTTAACAGGAATAGCGGCTTTGAATGCTGCCATTGCATATAAGATGCTTGATAAAGATGAAGAATTTAATCAGTATTTACTATTAGCTAAAAATGGTAATCAAGATATATTTGAAGATACTTATGCATTAAAAAAAGCTGAACTTTATTTAGACAATGGTATTACCGAAGAAGAACTATTTCTTTATAAAATTAAAAATAACCTTGAAGCCGGAAATTACAGATATGTTTATAATGCATTAAAAAATTCCAAAGAAAGTTTTTCAAATGATTTAATGGCATTAAAACTTATTTATTTATCAGAAGCTGAGTTGAAAATCGGAAAAGCAAAAGAATCAATTGAAACATGTAATGAAATTTTTAATCTTAAAATCCATAATGAAAAATGGGTTTTGCCGATGGCAAATTTAATTGTAGCCAATGCTTATTTTAATTTGGGCAACAAATCTGAAGCTAAAGAATATTTAATCAAAGCTGAAAAAGGAAATGATCATGATTTTAAGGATTTCATACAATCAAAGATAGAATATCTTAAAAGAAGAATTAAATAAAATTTGTATTAAACTTTCTTTTAAATGCAAAATTTGATTGCTTATTTATCCTCATTTAGATAATTTTTTCCACCAAATTTTAACTTTTATGTTTAATGTTGCTGTATTTGTTTCTGGAAAAGGAAGTAATTTAAGATCATTATTTGAGAAGATTGATAGAAATTTTGTAAGAATTGCTGCCATTACTAGCAATAAAAAAAATTGCGGGGCAGTTGATTTTGCAAATCAAAATTCAATACCCGTTTTTTTTATTGCTGAAAACGTTGATAATGAATTTATAGATTATAAAACTTTAACCAAAATATTTTACGATTTACAAATTGATTTAATTGTTCTTGCTGGTTATTTAAAAAAAATTCCAGATGATTTTATTGATACTTTCAACAAAAGAATTATAAATATTCACCCTGCACTTTTACCAAAATATGGCGGTAAAGGAATGTATGGCATGAATGTACACAAAGCTGTTTTTGAAAGTAAAGAAAAATTTTCTGGGGCTACAGTTCATTACGTTGATAAAATTTATGACCATGGTGAAATTATTTCTCAGGTAAAAGTTGATATTTCAGATTGCTCATCACCAGAAGAAATTGCAGTAAAAGTTCTTGAGATTGAACACAATTTATTGCCAAGTGTAGTTAACAATTTAGCTAAAAAGTTGTATTAAATTAATCGGTGTGTGTGTGAATAAATACGCTTTAGTTAGTGTGTCCGAAAAAACAAACATTGTTGAGTTTGCAACACAGTTATCAAATCTTAATTACAAAATTATTGCCACGGGTAATACATTTAAAACGCTCAAAGATAATTCGATTGATTGCATTGAAATAAAAGATTTTACAAATTTTCCTGAAATTTTTGATGGGCGTGTTAAAACTTTACACCCCAAAATTTTTGGTGGAATTTTAATGCGACCGTTTTTAGACAATGACAAAATTCAAGCTGAACAAAATAACATTTTTCCAATAGATATTGTTTGTGTTAATCTTTATCCCTTTCCAAAAGTAGTTGATAGAGAAGATATTTCGTTAGAAGAAAAAATTGAAAACATTGACATTGGCGGACCAAGCTTAATTCGTGCTGCTGCAAAAAATTATAAATTTGTTTCTGTTTTAACAAATCCAAATCAATATGAAAATTTTCTTGAAGAATTAAAATCTGGCATTATTTCACCTGAAACCAGAAAAAGACTTGCATACGAAGCATTCGATTACACTTCATATTACGATACGTTAATTGCAAATTATTTCGAAAAAGAATTTCAGTTTGAAAAGAAGAGTTTCAGATTAAATTTGAAATCGAATTTTTCGCTTAGGTATGGTGAAAACCCACATCAAAAAGCATATCTGTTTGGTGAGTTTGAAAAATATTTTGAAATTATGCATGGGAAAGAATTAAGTTATAACAACATTGTAGATTTAATTTCTGCTGTTGAACTAATCGCTGATTTTGATGAAACCGCTTGTGCTATTATTAAACATACAAATCCTTGCGGTGCTGCAATTGGTAATAATGTTTTCGAAGCATATAATAAAGCATTATCGTCAGATCCAATTTCAGCTTTTGGTGGTATTGTTGTTTTCAACAAAGAAGTTGATTCTGAAACTGCAAATAAATTAAACGAAATATTTTTAGAAATTGTAATTGCTCCATCTTTTCAACATGAAGCTCTTGAAATTTTAAAGACAAAGAAAAATAGAAGAATAATTAAGATAAAAAAATTACCAGAGAAAGAAGAATTAACT
>CAZVBT010000070.1:0-3388 GCA_964625385.1 uncultured Melioribacter sp.
ACTTAAGTAAGAATGTTTTTTTCTTGTTTTCAAAAGAAAGACAAAATATTTTGAAACCACTTTTATTAAAAATATTCTTTCTGGTTCTGCTTGAAAGAAAATTGTTCCAACTAATGAAGTGTAAAAATTTAGTAGCAGTAAAAAAAACTAAACATCTAACAAATAACTTGAAGGAGGTATTATTGAATTTACAGTTACAAATTTTATCACTTCAAAAACCCTTTCTTAATTTAATCAACAAATAAGGAGTAAACTATGCAGCGAAAGATTTTTTACCTTTTGCTACTTTTTGCTCTTGTGCCTGTCCTTTTAATGGCGGGTACCAAGGGTAGAATCAAGGGAAAAGTTGTCGATTTGCAAACCGGTGAAGCACTTATAGGAGCTAACGTTTACGTGGTTGGTAGTTCTTCAGGTGCAAATACTGACGCAAACGGCGAATACCTGATTCAAAATATGGAAGCTGGCGTTTATACTTTACGCGCAGCTTATGTTGGTTATCAAACCATTACGATTTCAAACATAAGAGTTAATGCTGACTTAACAACTTATGTTAATTTTGAATTACCAAGTGAAGATATTCAAGTTGGTACAGTTGAAATCGTAGCTCAAAAACCAATCATTCAAAAAGATAATACAAACGCTGTTCGTATTACCACCAACGAAGATATTCAAGCTCTTCCTGTTCGTGGTGTTAATAGTATTATCAGTTTAACTGCTGGTGTTGTTAACCAAAATGGTAATATCTACATCCGTGGTGGTCGTGTCGATGAAGTTGGTTACTATTTGGAAGGTGTCTCTATTGCTAACCCAATTTCTGGTGGTAGAGGTGTTACAGTTGCTCAAGATGCTCTTGAAGAAATTCAAGTTCAATCTGGTGGTTATACTGCAGAATTTGGTAATGCTAATGCTGGTATTATTCGTCAACAATTTAGAACTGGTGGTAATACATTTAAAGCTAGTGTTGAATATATTACAGATAACATTGGTTTTAAAAGTAAAGACCAAGCTTTTGATGGTACAAAAACTTTAGGTGCTTACTGGTGGGGTTACAACGAAACCAGTGCAACTATTAGCGGTCCTCTTTTTGATCAAAGATTTAGATTCTTTGGAAACTTAAACTATACATATCAACGTGATGATAATCCACAACCATGGCCAGGTTTAAATCTTGGTATTATTGGTGACCCAACATCTCTTGATACAATTAATTTTGTTTACCCTGGTGGTCCATTAAAAGGTGTTCAAAATAATTACTATACTTTTACTGGAACATTGAACATGGACTTCAAACCAGTTATTGTAAGATTATCTGGTACATATACAATGGGTAAAGCAGATAACGGTGGTGGTGGTATATTTAATTTAATGCAAACACGTCGCGGTGTTAATGATTATTCTAATGGTGCTTTCAGTATTAAAGTTACTCACGTTTTAAGCCCATCAATGTTCTATGAACTTTCTGCTGGTTATTATTTACAAGCAAATGAAGCTTATACTCCTGGCCTTGGAAGTGATTACTGGAGTTATGGCGATTCAGTTGCTAACGCTGCAGCTGGTTGGACTATTCCTCGATCGTTGCTTGATGCTCAAACTGGTAGATTTGGAAGATATATAACACCAACTGCTTACAATATAATGGGCTTTACATTTACACGTAATGGAGCTGTTCCATCTAATTACAGTAAAAACAACAGACATAGCTTAGCCTTAAATGGTGCCTTATCTTTTATGCTTGGAAAGGTTCACTCATTTAAAGTTGGTGGTGAATATCAACAATACACAATAAGATCTTGGGGTGTTGGTGGTCAAACAGGTCTAGCAGCTAAAGTTGCTAATTATAAGCCTTCAGCACAATATCCTACTTTAGATGCATACAAACGCCAACTATTAATTACAGCTGGTGTTACTAACTATGGTTATGATGTATTTGGTGAAGAATATAGTGGTGATGGACCAGATGCACCTCATAAACCAGTTTTTGCAAGTGCTTACATTCAAGATAGAATTGAATATGAAGACCTTATCATTAATGCTGGTGTACGTTATGATTATTTTGACATTGATAATTTAATGTTCAAAGATCCAACAAGACCAGATGATGCTTATGATGTAACATCAGGCGAAGTAAAACCTGACGGTTGGGTAAAAGTGCCAACTTTTAGTGCTGTATCTCCACGTTTAGGTTTCTCATTCCCTGTAACTGATAAAACTGTATTCCATGCACAATTTGGTAAGTTTATTCAACAGCCTTCTTTAAATACAGCTTATTATGGTTACTATAGATTAGGATTTGAAATAAAAGGTGGATTCTTCATTCCACAACCAGCTGGTTTAAATATTCGTCCTACAAGAACTACTCAATATGAACTTGGTTTTACACAACAATTGACCGAATTCATGTCATTTGACTTAACAGGTTATTACAGAGATATTAAAGATCAAGTTCAATTCAAAAATCAAGCAGTTGATAAAAACTCAGCATTCCAGAATTATAATACATTGCAAAACGGAGACTTTGCTACAACAAAAGGTATCGAAATTGCGCTTAATATGAGAAGATATGAAAGAATCGCACTTAATGCTTCTTTATCTTTCCAAGATGCAAGAGGTACAGGTTCAAATCCATATTCTAACAATGGTGTTGTAGGTGCTCCACTTGATGGTGTTACTGTATTTTATCCAAAATACGTTTCTCTCTTAAATTACAATCAAGGAATAAAAGGTAACTTAAATATAGACTATCGTTTTGGACAAAATGATGGTCCAGCATTATTACACGAATTTGGCGTTTCTTTATTAGCAACATTTAATAATGGACATCCATACACAAGAGGAACAGGTGCTTTAAATGCTGAATCTGATGCTCGTTTCCGTTCACCAATTGAACCTCTTAATGCTTCAACAACTCCTGGTGAATTTCAAGTTGATTTACGTGTAGATAAAACAGTCAGATTATTCGATAAATTAGCTCTAAATGTTTATTTATTCGTAATCAATTTATTTGATGCTAAAAATGTTAGGAATGTATTCTTGAGAACTGGATCACCAGAGGATGATGCTGTTATTACAAATCCAGAATTGTCTCAACAATTAATTTCAACTTACGGTCCAAGATATATTGACTTATATAAAGCATTAAATATTTGCTATCAAGCATGTTACGGTGGTGGCGGAAATCTTTATGGTCCACCAAGACAAATTCGTTTAGGTATTAGGTTAGAATACTAAAAGTATTGAAAAATAACAGGAGTAAAACAAGAATAAAAAAATAATTAGATTTTTAAGTGTAATGCATCTTTTAGTAGCTGCCACTGGCTTTGTGCTAGCAAAAGGTGGTGATGGAAAGAAGAATACCTTAAACAAAACGCTCGGTGAACCTGTTTACACC
>CAZVBT010000071.1:0-4955 GCA_964625385.1 uncultured Melioribacter sp.
TTCTGAGTAGTGCGAGAACTGCATTGAGTATATTGCACGACCTTGTGTCATGGATCGCAAAATAGTTGCGTATCCAAACATTTGAGCAAGAGGTACCATTGCTCTTATAACTTGCGCATCTTTTCTTGAAGAAAAGCCTTCTATTTTTCCTCTTCTTGAATTTAAATCTCCCATTACATCACCTAAATATTCTTCTGGAGTAATAACTTCAACACTCATAATGGGTTCAAGAAGAATTGGTCCGGCTTTTAGGGCACCTTGTTTGAATGCCATCGAAGCAGCAACCTTAAATGAAATTTCATCTGAATCTACTTCGTGATATGAACCGTCAAACAATTTTACTTTAACATCTACTACAGGAAATCCAGCCAAAACACCATTTCTCATTGCTTCATTTAATCCATTGATAACAGGGTTAATGTATTCTTTCGGAACAGAACCACCAACTATTGCATTAGTAAACTCAAATCCTTTACCCGGTTCATTTGGTTCCATTTCGATCCAGACATGACCATACTTTCCACGCCCACCAGATTGTTTAACAAATTTTCCTTCAGATGTAACTTTTTTAGTTATTGTTTCCCTATATGCAACTTGAGGTTTTCCAACATTTGCTTCAACTTTAAATTCACGCTTCATTCTATCAACTAAAATTTCCAAATGTAATTCACCCATACCACTAATTAAGGTTTGACCTGTTTCATCATCAACTTTAACTTTAAATGTTGGATCTTCGTCACTTAATTTACCTAAAGCATCAGATAATTTATCTTGATCAGCTTTTGTTTTTGGTTCGATAGCAATTTGAATAACTGGCTCTGGGAATGCCATTCTTTCCAAAATAATTGGATCATCTTCAGTACATAAAGTATCACCAGTTCTTGTATATTTTAAACCCACAACCGCAGCAATATCACCAGCTCTCACTTCTTCCATATCTTCACGATGATTTGCATGCATTTGAAGAACTCTGCCAACTCTTTCTTTCTTGTCACTAACTGAATTATAAACGTAAGAACCGGCCTGTAGAGTACCAGAATAAACTCGTATAAAGGTTAGTTTGCCTACATAAGGATCTGTCATTATTTTAAAAGCTAAAGCTGTAAACTTTTCTTTTGGATCAATTTTTCTTTCAATATGATCATTTTTATGAACGTGATGAGCAGTCAAATTTCCACTATCTAATGGAGATGGTAGAAAATCAACAACTGCATCTAACAATTGTTGAACACCTTTGTTTTTAAATGATGAACCACAAAGAACAGGAATAATAGTTAACTTGATTGTAGCTTCTCTTAAAACTTTTCTTATTTCATCAGCAAAAATTTCTTGTCCTTCTAGGTATTTTTCCAATAGAGAATCATCAACATCAGAAACGGCTTCAAGCATTTGAGTTCTATATTTTTGAGCTAAAGGCATTAAATCAACTGGAATTTCCACTTCATCATAAATCGAACCAAGCGTTTCTTCATTATACATTATTGCTTTCATTGTAATCAAGTCAATTATGCCTCTAAATAAATCACCTTCGCCAACTGGAATAACTATAGGGACGGCGTTAGCACCTAATTTATCCTTCATCATCTGTACAGCATTAAAATAATCAGCACCAATTCTATCCATCTTATTTACAAAAGCGATTCTTGGGACACCGTATTTATCAGCTTGACGCCAAACTGTTTCAGACTGTGGCTCAACACCACCAACAGCACAAAATAGTGCAATTGCACCATCTAAAACTCTTAATGATCTTTCAACTTCAACTGTAAAATCAACGTGCCCTGGAGTATCTATAATATTAATCTGATGATTTCTCCATTCTGTTGTTGTAGCAGCACTTGTAATAGTAATTCCTCTTTCCTTTTCCTGTTCCATCCAGTCCATTGTAGCGGCACCATCATGAACTTCACCTAATCTATGCACTTTACCAGTATAAAAAAGGATACGTTCTGTGGTAGTTGTTTTACCAGCATCAATGTGTGCCATTATACCAATATTTCTAACTTTATTTATTTCGACTCTTTTGTTAGCCATTTTATCTATAACTACCTTTCATTCCCATGTAAAGTGTGCAAAAGCTTTATTAGCTTCAGCCATTCTGTGAGTATCTTCTTTTTTCTTGACAGATGAACCTTCATTATTAGAAGCTGCTAATAATTCAGCAGCTAATTTTGAAGCCATTGATTTATCTTTTCTATCTCTGGAATATGTTCTGATCCATCTTAATGCCAAAGCAATTCTTCTTTCTGGTCTTACTTCCATTGGAACTTGGTATGTAGCACCACCAACTCTTCTACTTCTTACTTCTACCAATGGTTGTACATTTTGAATTGCCTTTTTAAATGTTTCCAAAGCTGGTTTTTTTGATTTTTGTTCAATTATCTCAAACGAATCGTAAACAATATTTCTAGCTACTGACTTTTTACCGTGCCATGTTAAATAATTAATTAGCTTAGCAACTAAAAAATCATTGTACTTTGGATCTGGTTTAATAAATCTTTTTTCTGCTCTTTTCTTTCTCATAGTTAATTACTTTGCTTTTGGTTTTTTAGCACCATATTTAGATCTGCCTTTTTTACGATCTTCGACACCTGCAGTATCTAATGTGCCTCTAATTATGTGATATCTTACACCAGGTAAATCTTTAACTCTACCACCACGAATCATTACGATTGAGTGTTCTTGTAAATTGTGACCTTCACCTGGAATATATGCAGTAACTTCAATATGATTTGTTAATCTTACACGAGCTACTTTTCTCAAAGCCGAATTAGGTTTTTTTGGAGTAGTAGTATAAACACGAGTGCAAACACCTCTTTTTTGAGGGCAAGCATCCAATGCAGGTGCTTTACTTTTAGAAGTTACTACTTCTCTTCCTTTTCTAACCAACTGATTTATCGTTGGCACGCAAAATCCTCCGTTAATTACATATTAATTAAAATTCAGACTTCAAATTTATCTATATTATTTTAACTTGTCAAGTTTAATAGATAAATAATTTAATTTTCTTGCAGCTTTTCTGTTTGCAATAATTCTTGTTTGATTTCTTCTTCTATTTCATCTTCAAGAATTATATTTTTATATTTTTTAAGTCCAGTTCCAGCAGGTATTAAATGCCCCATTACTACATTTTCTTTTAGACCAATAAGATTATCAGCTCTTGCCTCGGTAGCAGCATTTGTTAAAACTTTTGTTGTTTCCTGGAATGATGCGGCAGATATAAAACTTTCGGTTGATAATGCAGCATGGGTTATACCAAGTAGTATATTATCAAAAGTAGCTGGTTCAGCATCTTTAACTTTCATAACTTTTTTATTTTTACGAGTAAGTTCAGCATTAATTTCTCTAGCTTTGGATTTTGGAATTAATTGATCTTCTTTAAATTTTGATTGTCCGGGATCAACTACAACAACCATATTTTTTATTCGTTCATTCTCTTCAATTAGCTTATTTCTGTCAACTAAATCTTCTTCAATAAATTCAGTATCGCCAGAATTTATAACTTTCAATTTTTGAAGCATTTGTTTAACAATCACTTCAATGTGTTTATCATTAATTTTTACACCTTGCAATCTATAAACATCTTGAATTTCATTAACTAAATATTCTTGAACAGCATTAGTACCTTTTATTTTGAGAATATCATGAGGATCTATTGGGCCGTCACTAATTTTTTCACCAGCAGGTATTTCGTCACCTTCTTGAACAAGAATATGTTTACCATAAGGAACAGTATAAACCTTTTCAATAGTACCATCTAAAGATTCAACAATGATTTCTTGATTTCCTTTTTTCTTTTGCCCATATTTAACTCTTCCTTCAATTTCTGATACAACTGCAGGATCATGAGGACTTCTTGCTTCAAATAGTTCAGTTACTCTTGGAAGACCACCTGTAATATCTCTGGTTTTTGAAGCTTGTTTAGAAATTTTTGCTAATATTGTTCCTTGTTGAATTTCTTCACCTTCTTCAACGGTTAAATATGCTCTTATTGGTATATTAAATAATTTAACCTGACCATTTTTATTTACAATTTTAATACTTGGTGTTTTGCTTTTATCTTTCGATTCAATAATAACTTTTTGTACGTGACCTGTTTGTTCATCGGCTATTTGTTGGACAGTAACATTTTCAATAATTTGATCAAATTCAACTTTACCGCCAAAGTCTGCAATAATTACTGCGTTATATGGATCGTGATTGTAAAGTGGTTGTCCTTTTTTAACAGCTTGTCCATCTTCAACAACTAATTCAGCTCCGTATGGAATATCATATTTTTTAATTTGTCTATTGTCATCATCAAAAATACCTAAAGAGCCACGTCTTCCAATTACAACTTTAACTTTTCCAAAATAATCTGTCTTTTCTACGTAATTGATTTTGTCATATCTTACCGTACCAGCAACATTCGTTTCAACTTGAGATTGAGAAGCAATACGTGAAGATGTTCCACCTAAGTGGAAGGTTCTTAGCGTTAATTGTGTACCAGGTTCACCTATTGATTGAGCTGCGATTATACCAACAGATTCACCAATTTCAACAAGAGAACCTGTAGTTAAATTTCTGCCATAGCATTTAGCACAAACACCACGTTTAGATTCACAGGTTAAAACTGTTCTAATGTAAACTTGGTCAATATTTGCTTCATCAATCTTTTCTGCAATTTCTTCTGAGATTAATTCACCAGCTTCAATTATCAATTCATCAGTTTTAGGGTCATAAATATCTTCTTGAGCTACACGACCTGTAATTCTTTCTGCAAGTGGTTCTCTTTCTTGTTCAACATCTTTTAGTGCGGTAATATAAATACCACGAATGGTACCACAATCTTCTTCTGAAATAATAACATCTTGGGCAACATCTGTAAGTCTTCTAGTCAAATAACCAGCATCAGCGGTTTTCAAAGCAGTATCGGCAAGACCTTTACGAGCACCGTGTGTTGAAATAAAATATTC
>CAZVBT010000072.1:0-8392 GCA_964625385.1 uncultured Melioribacter sp.
AAAAAAGTTATATCTAAATATTATATTTTTTCTTCATCCATTCGTATGCTGCATTGATTTGTTTCGTTTTTAACTCAGCTAAGATTTTAAGCTCTTCACCCAAATCAAATACTTTATCAGGATGATATTTTGCAACTAATTCTAAATATTTCTTTCTAATGTAAGCTTTTGTAACCTTTCCGCTTAAACCTAAAACTTTACCATAATATTTTGCTTTTTCGAAATCTGTTGCCTTTGTTGCATCAAATTTATCCTCAAAAAAATTGCTGAATTTTTCATGTCTTTCATATTTATAATATGAATAACTTTTTTCTTGATTAGAATAATTTGTTTTTGAACTCGATTGCGATTTTTTCCTGTGTGTTTTATTACTGAAATGGGTACCAACTGATTTTTTTATTGAAGTATAAAGACTAGAAGAATTATCACCCATATTAAATAGATAATCCAAAATGCAAACGTTAATTTCTTTCCAGTCTGTGTTTTTTAACTTTTCTGAATTCTCTATTAATTGTTTTTTAATTGATGCATCTGTCAAATTAGTTTTAATTTTTTTTAGATGATTATCTTCAACAATCGGTGTCGAAAATTTTAATACCTCATTAACCCAATCTTCTGATTCATTATCTTTAACTAAATTTTGTAGAATTAAAAAATCTAAATAAACAGACTCCGTGTTGATAGTTTTGCATAAATATGTAGAATAGGAAATACATTGTAATTTGTTAAAAATTGTAAAGATAAATTCATTAAGTATTTGTTCATTATCTAATTCAAAAAATTTTTTGAATATATTATCAGAAATTTCGTTATTAAATTCATTTCGTAATTTATAATTCAACTTGAAACTTCCCCCTAAAAATTTATTAGTAAATTCAGTATATGCATTTTGAATAAATCCAATGGCAGTCCAAATTTGTGTATAAATTGTATCATACAAAACAAATGCATAATCATAATTATGTTGTTCGAAAATTGAATCAGCAACTTTCCTTAAATTTTGAATGTTCATTAATTACCTTTATCAATATTTAGTTATTTTACAACTCAAAATTAAAAATATAGGATAAAATGAAAACTAAAATTATTTATTCGCTTTTAATAATTTCTTTGGCATTTACTAGTTGTTCAAAAGATGAAGATAAAAATCAAACTAATAATCAAATAAAAAATCAAACTAATTATACTCATCAAGCAACAGTTCTTGAAGTAATTCAAGTTACTGAATATACTTATTTGAGAGTTAAGGAAAATGATAAAGAGTATTGGATTGCTGCACCTAAAGCAGATATAAAAGTAGGTACTTTAATTAATTTTAATCAAAGTATGGAAATGAAAAATTTTGAAAGTAAGGATTTAAAAAGAAAGTTTGATATAATTCTCTTTGTTGATAATCTTGAAGCTAAACTTGGCGTTGGTTCAATGAATCAACCGATGAAACCAAATATTGAAAAAGAAAATTTTAATATTGAAAAAGCAGCAGGTGGTATTAAAATAGCTGAACTTTTTGCCAATCCAAAAATGTATGAAAATAAAATTGTAAAAATTAAAGGTAAAGTTGTAAAAGTTAATGCAGATATTATGAATAAAAATTGGATTCATATTCAAGACGGAACAAGCTTTAAAGATGATTTTGATTTAACAGTTACTTCTGATCAAATAGCTGCGAAAGATGAAATTATCACTGTTACTGGTAAAATTATTTTGAATAAAGATTTTGGATATGGATACTCTTATAAAATTTTAATGGAGGATGCAAAGATTGAAAACTCTTCTAAAAAGAATAAAATGTTAACAATGTAGAAATGTAGAGTGTAATGTATAATATATAATTGTGAATTGATAATTGTAAATTGCAAATTATAATTTTTTCGGTTTATATCAATTTTACATTATGAATTCTACATTATACATTTTTATAAATTTTTTCTTGCTTCCAGTTTTTGTTTCAATATTCCATTTACAGTTTGTGGATTAGCTTTCCCTTTTGTTGCCTTCATAATCTGACCAACAAAAAATCCAATTACTTTTTCTTTGCCAGCTAAATAATCTTGTACATCTTTTGGATTAGCATCTAAAATTTTCTCAATTTCTTTTTCAAGCTCATTAGTGTCTGATATTTGTGTTAAGTTCTTTTCTTTAACAATTTCTGACGGTGATTTATCTGAATTTAACATCTCATTGAAAACATCTTTTGCAATTTTATGTGAAATAGTTTTATTGTTTATAAGATTAATTAATTCACCTAATTTTTGGGGAGTGATACTAAATTCATTTATTTCAATTTTTTGTTCGTTGACAATTTTTAAAACTTCTGTCATTACCCAATTGCTTGCAGATTTATAATCATCAGTTGCCTTCAAAATATTTTCATAGTAATCAGCTAATTTTATCGAGCTTGTTATAATATCTGCATCATAAATCGGAAGTTTGTATTCATTAATAAACCTTTTTCTTTTTTCATCGGGAAGTTCAGGTAGTGATTTTTTTAGTTCATTTATCCAATCTTCATTTACGACAACCGGCATTAAATCAGGATCAGGAAAATATCTGTAATCATGAGCCTCTTCTTTAGTACGCATTGGAAAAAGGTCTTCCAAATCTGCATTCCATAAAAGTGTTTGTTGAATTATTTGTTTATCATCTTCAATTAAATCAATTTGCCTTTCAATTTCTTTTTCAATGGCATTTTCAACGTTACGGAAAGAATTCATGTTTTTAACTTCAACTTTTGTCCCAAATTTTTTTTCCCCTTTTAGTCTTATACTAATGTTAGCATCGCATCGTAATGAACCTTCTTCCATATTTCCATCGCATATATCAAGGTATGTAAGAATTTGTTTTAACTTGCTTAAATATAGATAGGCTTCTTCTGATGAACGTAAATCTGGCTCACTAACTATTTCCATTAATGGTGTTCCAGTTCTATTTAAATCAATCATTGTATAATCACCATAATCATGAATTGATTTTCCAGCATCTTCTTCCATGTGGATTCGTGTTATGCCAATTCTTTTTTGTGAGCCATCTTTTTTTTCTATTGTGATAAAACCATTTTCACAAATTGGTTCTTCATATTGAGAGATTTGATAATTTTTGGGCAAATCTGGGTAAAAATAATTTTTTCTTGCAAAAATTGATTTTTCATTTATTCTACAATTTGTTGCTAAACCCATTAGAATAGTAAACTCAACTACTTTTTTATTTAAAACTGGTAATGAACCAGGATGACCTAAACAAACGGGACATACATTTGAATTTGGTGATGAACCAAATTTTGTTGAGCAGCCACAAAATATTTTTGTTTTAGTTTTAAGTTGAGCGTGAACTTCTAATCCAATTACAGCTTCATATTTTGATGTTTCTAACAATTTTTATCCTTGAATTATGATTTTAACTTTGCGAATATAAGAAGTTAGGAATGTATAATGTATAGTGTTGAATGTAAAATGTATGATGCATTATGTAAAATGTAAAATGTAGAATGTAGAAAGCTTGACAATTTAGATTATGCTGAAGGGCTCTTTAAATTTTTATCAAAGAATTTATCCAAGAATCTTTTGCTTGTACTAAGCGAAGAATGGTCATTTCGTTTGAATTGAATCTTACTAAATTTTTGTAAGAATACTATCAAACTGGTTTTGAAATTATCAATTTGCAATTATACATTATACATTATACATTTTACATTACAAAAACGGAGAAAAAATGAATCTTGATGTTTTAGTTTTTGCCGCACATCCAGATGATGCAGAACTTTCAATGGGTGGAACAATTGCAAAATTAACTTCTCAAAATTATAAAGTTGGAATTATTGATTTAACAAGTGGTGAATTAGGAACGCGCGGTTCAGCTTCTAAAAGAATGAAAGAAGCTAGAACTGCTTCTGCAATATTAAATATTTCATTGAGAGAAAATCTTGCTTTTAAAGATGGTTCAATTAAATTCAATGAAAAGTATTTAAAAATTATTATTTCAAAAATTAGAAAGTATCAACCAAAAATTTTATTTGCTCCATATTTTAACGATAGACATCCGGATCATATCGGAACTTCTCAGTTAATTAAAGAAGCAATGTTTTTTTCCGGATTGCCTAAAATAGAATCTAAGGAAAATGGTAAATTACAAATTGCTTATAGACCAAATAAAATATTTTATTACATGCAGACTTATGAATTCGAACCAACTTTTATTGTTGATATAACAGAAACGTTTGAAACTAAGATGAAAGCAATTTATGCTTATGATACTCAATTTCACAACCCTGAAATCAAAGAACCAGAAACGTTTATTTCAAATCCACGATTTATCAATTTTATTAAAGCGCGTGCAAGTTATTATGGATTTAAAATTGGCAAGAATTTTGGCGAAGCGTTTTACTGTGAAGAAAAAATCGAATTATCAATTAATGATTTATTAAATCAAAACAACTCTAAATGAGAAAATTATCTGAACTTATCAATCGGTTTGGTGTTTTATTCAGCTTAATAATTTTTGTTTTGTTTCTACTTTTAGTTGATTTTGGCAAAGAAAATCAAAACGCAAAAATTGTTGCAGCAACAGCAATTTTAATGTCAATTCTTTGGATTACAGAATCTATTCCACTTTATGTTACTTCACTTTTACCTTTAATAATATTTCCAATTACTAGCGTGTCATCTTCAAAGGATATTTCGCAAGCATATATGAATTCTACAATTTTTCTTTTTCTTGGTGGATTTATAATTGCAATAGCAATGGAAAAATGGGATCTTCATAAAAGAATTGCATTGAATATTATTTTAAGAATCGGTAAGTCACCAGCGATGTTAATTTTAGGATTCATGATCTCAGCAGCATTTATTTCGATGTGGATTTCCAACACTGCTTCTGCTGTTATGTTATTGCCAATTGGAATTTCTATAATAATAAAACTTGAAGAAGATTTTGGAATTGAAAGAACAAAAAATTTTTCTAAAGCAATTATGCTATCTATTGCTTACTCATGTTCGATTGGTGGAATTGCAACATTAATTGGAACACCACCAAATTTAGTTTTTGCAAGAATTTATAAATTAACTTTTCCAAATAATCAACAAATATATTTTGGCGATTGGATAAAATTTGCCATGCCTATTTCAATTGTTATGTTATTTTTAGTTTGGCTTTTACTTGTGATATTTATTTTTAAGATTGATAAAGAGATTGTAATTAATAAATCATCAATAATAAACGAAATAAAAAATCTTGGAAAAATTTCATTTGAAGAAAAAATAGTTTTGTCTGTTTTTATTGTTACTTCTTTACTTTGGATTTTTCGTGGTGATTTAGACTTAGGAATAGTTAAAATTTATGGATGGGTAAATTTATTTTCACAAAAAGAATTTATTGATGATGGTACTATCGCAATTTTTATGGCAATTCTTCTTTTCATTTTACCTTCAAAAAAAAATATAAGAATTTTAGATTATAATTCAATTAAAAAAATTCCTTGGGATATAATTCTTTTATTTGGTGGTGGTTTTGCTTTAGCTGATGGATTTGTAAATTCAGGATTATCTAAACTAATTGGAGCTCAATTTATTTCATTGAAAGGTGCAAATATAATTTTGCTAATTTTAGCTGTAAGTTTTACTCTAACATTTTTAACTGAACTAACTTCTAATACTGCAACAGCACAAATTACTTTACCAATATTAGCTTCTTTAGCAATTGAATTACAAATTAATCCTCTGTTGATTATGCTACCAGCAACTTTATCAGCATCTTTTGCTTTTATGTTGCCAGTAGCTACACCACCAAATGCAATTGTTTTTAGCAGCAATAGACTTAAGATTTCTGATATGGCAAAAACAGGACTTATTATAAACTTTATAGGAATTTTTGTAATTACTTTATTTATCTACTTGATTTTTGAGTGACCGAAAAAGATCAGCCACTCAAAAATATTATTCAACAACAATTTTAACTTCAACCATTTTATCACCTTGTTGAATTGAGTCAACAACATCTAAACCATTTATAACTTTTCCGAAAACAGTATGCTTACCATTTAAGTGAGGTTGTGGTGAATGTGTAATAAAAAATTGACTGCCATTTGTATTTTGACCAGCGTTTGCCATTGATATAACGCCACGTTCATGTTTTAATGGATTATTTTTAACTTCATCTTCAAATTTGTAACCAGGACCACCACGACCAGTTCCAGTTGGATCGCCACCTTGTATTACAAAATCTTCTATTACTCGATGAAAAGTTACGCCATCATAAAATCCTTCGTTTGCAAGAAATACAAAATTATTTACTGTCTTTGGTGCAAATTGTGGATAAAGCTTTAATTCAATCGTTCCCTTAGATGAAACAATTAATGCTTTATAATCTTTATTTGCATCAATTATCATTTCTGGTGGATTTTTCCATTGCTTCATTTTATTCCTCTAAATTTTAAATGGTGATTTTTTAATTATATGTAAAGAAATATTTTCTACAATTTTTGTTATCATTTTATCAATGTCATCATTTTCTTCAAACTTATTTTCAAAATTAACATAACCGTAAACTACAGGTTTTTGTTTATCGTTATCCCAAATCATGTATTTAAATTCACATGACATTATTTGATCAGCAAGTTTTGCTGGTGCTAATTTTGTTTCTGCCGGAGTAGGATTTGAAATAGAATAAGTTTTCACTGGGTCAGAAGTTTCTCTTTCTTTTTTGAATATTGAAACGGAAAAACTTTCTATTAATAAAACAAAAACATTAGATTCATTTATTTCTAATTTATTAACTGGTACTTTAAAAGTGAAAATATTATCATCATTAAATTCAAGTTTCTTTTCATTAAATCTAACTTTATCCTTTAAATCAATAAAATCAATTTTTGATAAAGTCGATTGAGAAAACATATCAGGCTTTAATTGTTCATTTATTGAGGTTACTAATTTTTTATTTATTAATGTTAATTCACTTTCATTAAAAATATTTTCAGTATGACGAATTTTAAATTCATCAATGGTTGAAATATAAAGGACAGAGTTTTGTAACTTTTCATTTTTATATTCAGGTGAAATAAAAATATCTTTTGAACTGCAGCCAATAATTAAAAGTAATAATAAAAATTTTAAGACTTTCATTATTACCTCGTTAATTTTTTGTATTTAACTCTATGAGGAATGTCTGCATCTTTTCCAAGTCTTTGTCTTCTATTTTCTTGGTAATCAGAAAAATTTCCTTCAAACCAAACGACTTGGCTGTTACCTTCAAAAGCAAGAATGTGAGTGCAAATTCTATCTAAAAACCATCGATCGTGAGAAATTACAACAGCGCAACCAACAAAATTAAGTAACCCTTCTTCCAAAGCACGCATTGTGTTTACATCTAAATCGTTTGTTGGTTCATCAAGTAGTATAACATTTGCATGTTTTTTTAATGCTATTGCAAGGTGAACGCGATTACGTTCACCACCAGAAAGCATTCCAACTTTTTTTTGTTGATCCGCGCCAGTAAAATTAAATTGACCAACATAAGCACGTGAATTAATTTCTCTTTTCCCAAGATATAAAACTTCATCACCACCGCTAATCATTTCCCAAACGGTTTTTCCCGGGTCTAATATTTCGCGGCTTTGATCAACATAAGCAAGCTTAACAGTATCGCCAACTTTAAAACTTCCACTATCAGGTTTTTCTTGCCCATCGATTAATCTAAACAAAGTTGTTTTACCAGCACCATTTGGACCAATTACACCAACAATTCCACCAGGTGGTAATTTAAAGCTCAAATTTTCAAACAAAATTTTATCACCATAAGCTTTCGAAATATTTTCAGCTTCAATTACAACATTACCTAAACGCGGTCCAGGTGGAATATAAATTTCTAAGTCCTTTTGACGTTGTTGAGATTCTTCATTTAACATTTCTTCGTAAGCATTAATACGCGCTTTCGATTTAGCATGACGAGCTCGTGGTGCCATCTTTATCCATTCTAATTCTCGTTGAAGAGTTTTTTGTCTTTCGGTTTCTTTCTTTTCTTCTAATTGTAAACGTTGTTGTTTTTGTTCAAGCCATGAAGAATAATTTCCTTTCCAAGGAATACCTTGACCTCGGTCTAATTCCAAAATCCAACCAGCAACTTTATCTAAAAAATATCTATCATGTGTAACTGCAATTACAGTTCCAGGATAACGATTTAGTTCTGCTTCGAGCCATAATACTGTCTCCGCATCAAGATGATTTGTTGGTTCATCGAGTAATAAAATATCGGGTCTTTGTAAAAGTAAACGACACAATGCAACTCTTCTTCTCTCACCACCTGAAAGTACATTTATTGGAGTATCACCTGGAGGACAATTCAAAGCATCCATTGCAAGTTCAAGTTTTGAATCTAAATCCCAAGCGCCAATAGCATCAAGTTT
>CAZVBT010000073.1:0-20273 GCA_964625385.1 uncultured Melioribacter sp.
TCAGCTCAGGAATATTGGCGGTAATGACAGGATTTTACCCGACTTGCTCAAATTACACCTCATACACAAGATACGGACATTAGCTGCGGAGAGATTTTATGAAAAAAAACATTTTTAATACATGGAACAAAGAATTTTATTATTATGTTGAACTTGCTAACTTGCTTAGGTTATTCATTACATTTAAATTAGATAATAAATAAAAGGGAAAATATATGAACGGATTTAAAACAGTTATTCTAATGACCGCTATGATGGTTTTGTTTATTATGGTTGGAAGAGTAATTGGCGGTGAACAAGGCATGATGTATGCATTTTTTATTTCATTAGCAATGAATTTTGGCTCCTATTGGTTTAGCGATAAAATTGTTTTAACTATGTATGGTGCAAGTCAAATTTCAAGAGAAGATGCACCGGAACTTTATGATATAGTAGAAAGATTGGCCTCAAAAGCAGAACTTCCAATGCCAAAAGTTTACATTATGAATAATCCAACTCCAAATGCATTTGCTACAGGCAGAAATCCAAATAATAGTGCTGTTGCAGTAACCACCGGAATTATGAGCTTGTTAAATAAAGAAGAATTAGAAGGTGTAATTTCACATGAATTAACTCACATAAAAAACAGAGATATATTAGTTAGTACAATTGCTGCAACATTAGTTGGAACTATTACATACATAGTTCAATTTGCAATGTTTTTTGGAGGCGGAAGAAGAAGTGACAGAGAAGAAGGTGGTAATATTTTTGTGGATTTATTATTGTTAATTATTGCACCTATTGCAGCAATGTTAATTCAAATGGCAATATCACGTTCACGTGAGTATATGGCTGATGAAGGTGGTGCAATGATTTCGGGAAAACCTCTTGCTTTGGCTTCTGCATTAAATAAACTTCAACATGGAAATGATGTAATCCCGATGAGAAATGCTAATCAATCTTCTGCACATATGTTTATTGTAAATCCGCTTCATGGTGGTGGATTGATGAAGTTGTTTTCAACTCATCCGCCAATTGAAGAAAGAATAGAAAGATTAAAAGAAATTGCCGCTGGAAGAAGATAATATTTAATGACTTTTCAAAAAATTTTTATATTGACTTTTATATTGTGCTTTGGATTTTTTGCCAAAGCACAAACAAAATCTAATCTTGAATTAGTTGATTCATTAATTTCTGCATCTGTAAACGAGTTGAATAATCATATAAATAAAAAAGAAAAAATATTTTTAGAAGTTATATCTCCATCCTCTTTTGATGTTCTTAAAGGTAAAATTTATAGTAACTTTTCAAAAAATTTTTATTTGGTAAATGAAAAAAAAGATTCAATTCAGCATATAAGTTTTTATTTATCAAATGTTAAAACATCTTATACTGAACCTATAAAAGAAAGCTTTTTTGGAAATTTTATTGTTAATAGGAGAATTGAAGTTAAATCGAATGTTGTTTTAAAAAATTCTTTAAATCAAATCAATACAATAGAAATAAATAAATTTGCAGTGGATAAAGTTTATATAGATGATATAAATATGTTAGAAGATAAATCATTACCTTTTACACAATCAGAGATACCAAACATTCCATTACTCTCAAATTTATTTGAACCAGTTATTGTTGTCGGGACTCTAATTGTTTCGACAGTTTTATTATTTGTTGTAAGAAGTAAATAATTTTCATCAGTCTTTTCAAAATGATTATTTTTGAAACCCGAAAAAAGGAGAAAACCCTTGTTAAAATATTTTAGATATTCTTTAACTTTTTTTGCTGCTATTTTTTTAACAAATTGTTCAAGTTCTGTTGATACAAGTAAATTTTCAGTTGATGATTATTTTAACTATGCAATGAAACTTTATAATGATGAAGATTACGAGCTAGCAATTCAAGAATTTCAAAATTTTTTGTTGCAGTATAGCGGTAGTTCATTTAATGATGATGCCCAATTTTATTATGCAATGACATACTTTAAAAGAGGGCAATATTTATTAGCTGCTTATGAATTCAGTAAGTTGATTAGAAATATACCGGCATCGCCTTTTGTACCCGAGGCTCAATTTATGCTTGCCGAATCATATTACAAGTTAGCCCCACCTTATCAACTTGATCAGGCATACACAAAAAAATCGATTGAAGAATTTCAGGTTTTCATTGATTTTTTCCCAGCTGATAAAAGAGCAGAAGAAGCTGAAAGAAAAATTAAAGAACTTACTGAAAGACTTGCCGAAAAAGAATATCAGAGCGGTTTGATTTATGAAAAAATGGAATATGAAAAAGCTGCAATAAAATATTATGCATTTGTTGCGGATACTTATCATGATACCAAATTTGCACCTTTATCTTTATACAAAAAAATTCAGCTAGAAGTTAAAAAAGGAATGAAAACAGAAGCTATTGCAGACATAAACACTTTCTTAAATCGTTATCCCGAAAACGAATATAAAAACGAAATTAAAAAAATTGAATCACAAATAGTTGAAACAAAATAATGAGCGGGAAAAAAGTATCTGAATCAATTGTAATGATGACTGAGCTTGTTTTACCAAATCACACAAATCAACTTGGTAATTTATTGGGCGGCCAATTGATGCATTGGATAGATATATGCGCTGCTCTTTCTGCAGCAAAACATACTCAAAGAGTTTGTGTAACGGCTTCTGTTGATAAAATTGATTTTCATCATCCAATCAAATTAGGAAATGCTGTAACACTTGTTGCTTCAGTTAATCGTGTATTTAAAACTTCCATGGAAGTTGGTGTAAAAGTTTTTGCCGAAAATTTTACAATGGGCACAAAAGTTCATACAAATTCTGCCTACCTTACTTTTGTAAGCGTGGATGAAAATGTTAAACCTGTAGAAACATTTCCTGTGATTCCAGTAACCGAAGATGAAAAAAGAAGATTTGATGAAGCATTACAAAGAAGAAAAAATAGACTTGAAAAAAGAAATAATTCTTAAAACCCTTCTTCCGTTTTTTTTCTTTAATCATATTTTATTTTCACAAATTCCTATTAATGGCTTTTGCAGAATTGATGAAATAAAAATTTCTAAAAATGTTAGCAAAATTTTTCCTTTCGATTTTAACAATGATGGATTTAAAGATTTGGTTGTTTTCAACACAAATGATAAAAGTTATTTTTCAATAACAGCTAAAGATTTTAAAACTTACAATCCAGCAGTTTATCACAACGCATCAAATAAGATTTCAACAATTAAATCGCAATCTGATATTTATCTTGGGAAAAAAGTTGCCGCACTGATTAACAATTCAAAAGAAATTTCCATATTGAGTTTTTCAAAAAATGGTACTATAAATTTTAATAATAAGTTAAAGCTGAGCGGATCTTGTTCTTCATTAGATGTATCTAAAAATTCATTTGGAAATACAGAAATAATAACTACTGGTGTAGGTGTTGATGGAATAAAAATATTTCATGAGAACAAATCAAAGTTAAGTTTGTATGAAAACTTAAAAGGAAAAATCTTTTCGCATCTTATTTACTTCGATTTAAATTACGATGCTTTTAATGATATTGTAGCTTTCGATATTAATTCTAACTCACTTGTATTTTTTTATAATAATCATTTTAGTGATTATGATGAAGAGAGGGCTATTGGTTTAAATGGCTTAGTAAATGATTTGCAGGCAGCTGATATTAATTCTGATAGATTTACAGATTTAATTCTAAACATTGATGGAAAACTTAATTTCTTTTTAGGGGATTCTGTTTCATCATTTCAAAAAAGTACCAAATTCATTTTTGAAGATGAAAAAGTTAAAGATTTCAGTATTATGGATTTTAATGGTGATGGTATTAATGACATTGCATTTATTTCGGAGGCTCAAAATGAAATTAAAATTTCTTTTGGTAAAGGGAATTATGATTTTTATAAGCCAATCACATATTTAAAGAAAGATCATTTAACCCAGATCGCAGCTTTCTTTGATCGCGGTGGCAGAAAACTTTCTGCTGTTACATCTGATGGTTTTGTGTACATTATTAGTAAAATATTTTTAAGTGATGATGAAAACAGAGTTTCAATTTCCAATAATGTCATTGACATTGCTTCGTTTGATTATCTTAATGATGAATATAAAGATATATGCTGGATTGATTTATCTAAAAAACTAAATTTAGCGCTAAGTGAAAGAAAAAATTTATTCACACAGTTATATCAATTTGAGCTTCAATCCGATATTGATAAATTGATTGTTGATGATACTAAACCTGATACGAAAATTTTTGTTACTTATAAACATCGTAGTAATAATATTGAAATTATAAAATTCAACTTTAAAACAGATAAAACTGAGAAGAAAATTATTTACACTAAATATCCAATTGAAGAATTAAAAATATTCGGCGATAAATTCAAGGATAAATTTTCTTTAAATGCAGTTACCAAAAAAAATAATGATACTTATTTAGAAAAAATTGAATTTACTAATTTTAATTTTTTGAAAAGTGAAATAACTAAAATCGCCTCCAGTGTTATAGTCTCGTCATTAAGTGTTTATGGTGGAACCAAAATATCATATTTTATAAAACGTTTTAATTATTATGAACTATTTATTACTTATTTAAGTAATAATACAAAAAAAGATGTAAGCAGATTGTCTTTTAATGTTTCCGAAAATGACAAAGTAAATATTTCATTAGCAAAAGTTGAGCAATTGTTTGCAAGAGCAAATCCATTTATATCTTTAATTTCAATAAATAACAAATCGGTTATTTATATATTTACAGATAAAAGAAATTACAGATACAATACAAATTTTAAATCTGGTAATTCATACAATTTGTATTACGTAGTTAATAATTCAACTTTAGATGTTTTTTTTGTTAACGATAAAAATAAATTAATTAAATTAGTTTTTGATGAGCAGTTTAAATTAATTTCAACTGAAGAAATAAAACTTAATAATGAATTTAAAAAATATTTTTTGGAAAAGATTCACTTACAAAACAAGTACTTAATATTTTCTGATGAGATTTCACTAACATTTAAAAAATTATGATAAAGAAGATTTTTATTCTCAATATATTTTTTTTGTTTTCTCAACTTACGGCTCAGAATATTGATTCACTTTATAATGATTATTTGTTTATTAAAGGAATAAATAGTAATTCAAAAAAAGTTATAAGCGATAATTATGCAGTTAATAAATGTGCTTTTGGTGTAGTTAATTCTGTAAGAAAAAATTTTGAAAAATTTTCGGAAAAGCAAAAACAAGTATTGTCTTCATTTTTTCAAAGACTGCCAACAGATACAAGTTTTGTAACTCCAAAAGGAAAATTTAGAATTCACTTTAACAAAACAGGGAATAATAAACCTGGTTATGACTTAAATGAATTAGCCAGAGCAGCAGATTCTGCTTATAATTTTGAAGTAAACATTTTAAAATATCCTCCTCCACCAAAAGATAATGGAGCCGGTGGTGATGATCTTTATGATATTTACATTCAAAATTTAGTTTCAGGTCTTTATGGCTACACTGAACTTGAAACAAAATTAGTTGGCGAAACTTATAGTGGTTATACTGTAATTGATAACGATTTTTCAGGTAGTAATTACGCAACAAATGGAATTATGGCTGCAAAAGCAACAATTGCTCATGAATTTCATCACGCAATTCAAATTGGTAATTATATTTGGCGGGAATCAGATTTATTTTATTATGAAATTACTTCAACTTCAATGGAAGAATTTGTGTTTGATGATGTTAATGATTATCTGGATTATTTAGATTCATATTTCAAAAATCCAGCAAAAGCTATGAATCTTAACAATGGTTACAATCTTTCAATCTGGAATATTTATTTAAAAGATAGATTTGGTTTTGATGTAATAAAACAAATTTGGCAATTAATGCCACAAAAAAGAGCTATTGAGTGTTTTAATGATGTTTTATTAAATAAAAATTCATCTTTAAAAATGGAATTTAACAATTTTGGTTTATGGACATTTTTTACAAACACCAGATCAATCCCGGGAAAATACTTTAAAGAAGCGGCCGACTATCCTAAAATAAGTCCAACTTTTTCTCAAAATTTTTCAAATAATGGAATCACAGTTAAAACTCAATCAGAACCGATTTCAAATAATTTTATTGAAATAATAGATGGGCCAAATACAATTACATCAATTGTATCAAATATAGATATAGAAAGTTCTGTTGCAGGGACAAATAAAAATTTAGCTTTTGATTTTACTTTATCAACACAAAACAATACTAATTATAGAAAACTTGCTTTCGGATATTATTCATATATCGAAAGTTTGAATAAATCATTACTTGCTGAAACAAACATTATAAATGATATACCTTTAAATGAAGGAAAAATTTCTGTTGAAGTTATTGATTACGCATACCCGCAACCATTTAGTTATAAAAAACATAAAACAATATATTTACCTGCAACACTAAATACCGAAAATGATGCTGAAGTTTTTATATATTCATCATCAATGAACTTGGTTTATTCGGGGCAGCAAAGAATTGTTGCAAGCGAAAGAATTTCTGTTGCATGGAATGGTTTAGATATTAATAATCAAAAATTGCCAACTGGTGTTTATTTTTATTTTGTAAAATGTGGTAACGATATTCAAAAAGGAAAACTTGTAATATATAATGACTAATTACTCAATTGAAGTTCAGAATCTTGTTAAGTTTTTTGGAAGAAGATTAATTTTTAACGATATCAATTATTCTTTTAATTCTTCAAAAGTTTATGGCATTTCTGGTCCGAATGGTTCAGGTAAATCTACTTTTGTAAAAATCTTGTCCTGCATTATTTCTCCAACCAAAGGAAAAGTGATACATAAAACAGACAATAAAATTATAGAAGAAGAAATACTTCATAATCATATTGGATTTGTTTCTCCATATCTTTTTCTTTATGATGAGTTTACAGCTGAAGAAAATTTAATTCACTTTGCCAGAATAAGAGGAACAATATTTGACAAAAATTATTCAGACTTTCTTCTTAATGAATTCAATTTGTTTGAAAGAAAAAAAGATCAAATAAAAGGCTATTCATCCGGTATGAAACAAAGATTAAAATTTGTTTTTGCATTGCTTCATAAACCTGAAGTTCTGATTTTTGATGAACCAACATCAAATCTTGATAACAATGGTAAAGACAAAGTTTATGAGTTTATAAATAAATTAAAAAATGAAAAATTGATAATAATTGCTTCAAACGAAGATGCGGATTTAAGTTGTTGTGAAAATATTCTAGAACTTGAAAAGTATAAAAATAAATGAAAGCATATTCACTTTACAAAAAAGATTGGCAGTCAGAATTAAGAACACGATACGCAATAAATGCATTGTCAATGTTTATTCTTGTAACAATAAGTGTGATAATGTTTTCGGTTGGTGATGAAAAAATTTCTGAATATTTAACAGGTGGGTTGCTTTGGGTGGTAATATTTTTTTCAGCAATGTCCGGATTATCAAGAGCATTTGTTTCAGAAGAAGAGCGGGGCACAACTTTAACACTTCAATTAATTGCTTCACCGTCAACAATATTTTCCGGTAAGCTTTTGTTTAACGTTGTTCTTGTGTTTTTAATGAATATTGCAATTACAATTTTATTTTCAATTTTATTTGAATCTTTTGTTATTAGGAATTTTCAATTGTTTTTAATTGCACTATTATTTGGAAATTTTGGTATAGCCATTTCGTCAACAATAATTGCAGCAATTATTTCTAAAGCAAGTTCGAAAGGAACTCTTTATCCCGTGCTATCATTTCCAATTTTGCTTCCACTAATCTTAACACTTCTTGAATTAACAAAATATTCAATGGATGGAAAATCTCTTGAAAAGTCTATTGTAGAAATTGCAGTTTTGATTAGTTATGATGTAATTATGCTAACAGCTTCTTATTTATTATTTGACTTTATCTGGAAAGATTAAACTATAATTTCTTCAGATCAACGTAAAGCCTTTCATCATTTTCATTAAATATTGTAAAAAATATTGCTATCACAATTTGAAATATATTGGTAAGTGCAAAGTAATAAACACCGCTTGAAAAATTTTCTACAACTGACAAAACCTTTAATATAATTGTTGTTTGGTAAAGTATTAATATCATATGAAAGATATTAATCAAACTGTTGTTCATAACAAATAATAATGTCCGAATCAAAAATTTAAAAAGGATTATAAAATTTATTAAAATGATATAATAGAATGTAAATTTTGATGGCGATTGAGAAGACATGAAACCAATAATTAATAACAAAATAATTAATAAGATAGATTTCTTATTTAAATCTTTAAAGTTGTTTAGCGAAAACAATAGAATAACACAGGAAAAATTATAAAATATATGTGGTGGAAATTCTAAAAACTTGCCAATTATGATTGCTAAGGGATCTGTTAAAGCTAAAATTAAAAAAAATGAAAACATACTTTGTTTGTATTGTTTTATCGGTGGAAACAACCATGCAACAATTGAAATGTACATTATTATTCTAAATAGATTACTATTCATAACTAGTCAAGCTATAACTTATTTGTCATTGAAAATTTTACAGCATAAGATATAAACTCAGGTAAAGTTTTAATTCCTAATTTTAGCATAATTCTACTTCGGTGATAATCAACAGTTCTTTTTGTTATCCCAAGCTTCTCGGCAATTTCTTTACTAAGCAAACCTTGTGCAATATAATTTAATATTTTTTTTTCTTTATCATTAAGAGCAATTTTATCATTTAATATAGAAGATGAAGAGCCTTTATATTTTTTCTTAAGTTCTTTCATTTTTTCGTTATTAAAAACTTTTCCAAAATATTTTTCATTGTTAAATACAGCTTTTATGGCAAATATTAATTCTCCTTTTAATGTGTTTTTGCTTATCAAACCTTCTGCACCAAGTTTATCGGCAAAATAAATATATTCTTCTGTATCATGCATAGTTAGAAAAATCACTTTTGCATTTTTATCTTTTTGCTTTAGTTTTTTTAATGTATCAAGTCCGTTTAATTTGGGCATTTCAATATCAAGAAGAATAATATCAGGTTTTAATTCAAAATATTTTTCAATTGTTTGCTCTCCATTTTCGGCTTCACCAACAATTAATATATCTTGTGCATCTTCTAATAAAGAATTTATTCCACTTCTAAAAAGTTGATGATCATCAGCAATTAATATTCTAATAGGTTTAATTGAGTTCATATTGTAATTTCTTCAAAGGAATTTCAATTATTAAAACAGTTCCTTGGTTTGATTGAGAATCTATTTTAAGATTACCACCAAAACTTTCAACTCTTTCTTTTATATTTAATAAACCCATACCGCCATTCATACCAGATTTTTTTAATACAATTTCGGGGTTAAACCCTTTTCCATTATCAGAAATTATAAGTCTTACAATTTTATTTGTTTTGATAAATTGTATTGTAAAATTTGTAGCTTCTGAATATTTAACTATATTATTCAAAGATTCCTGAACAATTCTAAACAAGTTAATTTCCAACTTATCATCAAAACGAACATTTTCATCGCTAAAGTTCAAATTACCCGTAATGCCAGTTTGACTTGTTATATCATTTATAAGTTGTAAAATAGCCATCTTTAGGCCCATAGATTTTAAGTTGCGCGGTTTCAAATTATAAGAAATATTTTTTAGTTCTTTTATGGTTTCTTCAAGAGATGAAATAATCGTTTCAAGTTCGTATTTGTTTTCAATTATAGAATACTTGTCTAAAAGGTTTATAAGTTTTATACGTAAAAAAGATAAGCTTTGACCAACTCCATCATGTAAAGTTTTTGAAATTAGATTTCTTTCTTCTTCGATTTTGTTTTGAAGTTCTTCGGAAAATTTTTTTAGTAAATAATGATATTTTTTAATTTTCTTTTCGTTATTTATTTGTTCAGTAATATTACGAAAATACAAATGCGAAATACCAAGTTCTTCATTGCTTCTCAATAGAATAAGAAAATATTCATCATCAAATTTTTGAATTAATCTTTGTTGTAAAGGATAATCTCTTAAATTTATGCTTGGAAAAATGTCTTTTATATTTTCCCCAATAAGATTTTCATTCTTCAGAACTTCTTTAGCGGCAAGGTTTGTTGCTATTATTTCACCATTTAAATTAATTCTAAGTAATGGATCCGGATCAAGTTCGGCAAATAAAGCCATTAACTTTGCACTTTTTAACTCAATTAACTCTTTCTCTTTTTGGAATTTAGAAATCAGCGGAAAAATGAAGTGCTTGAAAAAAATTATAATAAAAACAAAAATAAATACTACGAAAAGAATTGAAAAAAATATGGGATTTTCTGGATCTAAAAGATAATTAATTAGATTTTGAATGCTTTCTGACAATGCAATCCCTAAAATTTTATCCAAAAATACACTTTAAATCCTAATTCAAAAAGTTGGAAAGCTTAATTGGTTTATTTACACTAGTTTGATTAAATTTGTTCAAGTTGAAACTTTATTCAGAGGTTAGTTTGATAATTTGGGATGTTAACCCAGATATTATTTCAATTGGTCCAATAACTATAAGATGGTATGGATTACTTTTTGCCCTGTCTTTTATTTTAGGCTATCAAATAATGATTTACATTTTCAGAAAAGAAAAACGTTCTGAAGATGATTTAAACGATTTGATCTGGTATATGGTTTTAGGAACTGTTTTAGGTGCTCGTCTTGGCCATTGCTTTTTTTATGCACCAAGTTACTATTTAAAGAACCCAATCGAAATTTTAATGGTTTGGAAAGGTGGATTAGCAAGTCATGGTGCAGCAATTGGTATTTTAATTTCACTTTATCTTTTCATCAGAAAAAAGAAAGATTATACATATTTATGGTTATTAGACAGAATTGTTATAACAGTTGCTTTAGGTGGGTTTTTTATAAGAATGGGAAATCTTTTCAACTCCGAAATTTTCGGTCGTGAAACTAATTTACCATGGGCATTTGTTTTTGTCTCTGTTGATAATATTCCTCGTCATCCAACACAGATTTATGAAGCTTTAGCGTATTTAACAATTTTTATTATACTTTTTCTAATATACAACAGGAAACTTAATGTATTAAAAGAAGGTTTTTTATTTGGTTGGTTTTTGATTTTAGTTTTTGGATTTAGATTTTTTGTCGAATTTTTAAAAGAAAATCAATCTTTATTCGAAAATAGTTTACCATTAAATATGGGACAGCTTTTAAGTATTCCATTTATTTTGGCCGGAATATGGATTTTATCCAGCAAGGGAAATAACACGATTAAGTCAAAAAAATAGAAAGTTATTGAATGAAGAAATATTATGATTTTAATTTATTATTGATTTTGTTTATTGCATTTACAATAGTTGCTTTTACAGGGAACAAAAACAAACAAAAATATAATTCAACATTAGATACACTTAGATATGAAGGGGAAAAACATTTAAGAAATATTCGTCAATTAACTTTTGGTGGTAATAATGCAGAAGCGTATTGGAGCTTTGATGATAAACAATTAATATTTCAAAGTGATTGGACCAAATTGCACAATCAAGGTTGTGATCAAATTTTTATAATGAATTCCGATGGTTCAAAATTAAGTAATGGTAAAAAATATCAACTTGTTTCAACAGGAAAAGGAAGAACAACTTGCAGTTATTTTACTAAAGATGGGAAAATAATTTATGCATCAACGCATGAAAGTGGTGAAAGTTGTCCCGAATCTCGAATGTTTTCCGAAGGAAGATATGTTTGGCCTCTTTTCGATTCTTATGATATTTACATTGCAAACAAAGATGGTTCAAATCTAAAAGTTCTAATTGGTGGAAAAGGATATGATGCAGAAGCAACAGTTTCTCCCAATGGTAAATATGTTGTTTTTACATCAAATAGAAGCGGCGATCTTGAACTTTGGCGTTATGAAATTAAAACTGGAAAATTACTTCAATTAACTAATACACTTGGCTATGATGGTGGTGCATTTTTTTCAAGGGATTCCAAAAAAATTGTTTGGCGTGCAAGTCGCCCAAAAGGTGATGAAGCAGAAAAATATAAAGAATTATTAAAAAATGGTTATGTTGAACCAAAAGCTCTAAATATTTTTATTGCTGATATTGATGGAAAAAATGTTCAACAAATTACAAATCTTGAAGGTGCTAATTGGGCACCTTTTTTTCACCCTGGTGGAAAGAAAATTCTTTTTTGCTCAAATCATCATTCTTTGGCTCAAGGTGGAAGAAAATTTGATATTTTTATGATTAATATTGACGGAACTGCTTTAGAGCAAATTACAAATTCCGGATTATTCGATGCTTTTCCAATGTTTTCTTTTGATGGGAAAAAATTAGTTTGGTGTTCAAATAGAAATTCAGAAAGAAAACTAACTCGAGATACTAATGTTTTTGTTGCTGATTGGATAGAAAGTCCAGAAGATTTAGATATTAACTTTAAACCTGTAAAATAAAATGACAGAAAAAGATTTTATAGCAAGTTGGATTAATAAAATACGTGTGGAGTTAAAAAAATTTCCAGGTGATTTTTTAAATTATGAAGAGGAATGCATTACAATTAATCTCCCAACAAAATTATTAATCTTTCCACCACCACTTTTTAACACATATCAAATAATAGATGAAAATGGTGAAACAATTTTTGCAACTGACGATCAGTTCAAAGCTAAATATGTAATTTATGCAAACCGTACACGCCCAAGCGAAATTAAAATGCCGACTAATGATATACGAGTTTATGAAATAGTTCGTGATTATGAAAAACATCTTGATTCATTTTTAAAAGAAATGGAAATTGATTTCAAACGCCGCTGGCCTAATTCAAAAGGGTTTCACAGAATTTCTGTTCAGGTTTTTAATTCACTAGAACTTTTCAGACATTAAGTTGATAACAATTAGTCAAAATATCTCTGATTATATTTTAAAAAATTTTGGTAATGAATATTTAGAAAACTATTTAAATTATATTCAATCAGTTTCAAACTCTTACATTCGGCTATCACCTTTTTTTGATCACGATGAAACAATTAATTCATTAAAAAATTATGGTGTGGCATTAGAACAAGTTAAAAATTTTCATTCCGCATATCGTGTTATTGAAGGAAATAATTTAATTGGCAAAACTTTAGATTTTATTTTAGGTAAGTATTACATACAAAGTTTATCTTCTATGATTCCGGCCATGATACTTAATCCGTCTTCAAATGATAGAACAATTGATCTTTGTGCTGCTCCGGGTTCAAAAACAACTCAACTTGCCGAATTAATGAATAATAAAGGAACATTAATCGCAAATGAAATTTCACCGGAACGTGTTAAAAGTTTGGTTTTTAATGTGGACAAAATGAATCTTGTAAACTTTGGAATTATTCAAGGTAAAGGTGAACTGCTAAATCAAATTTATGATAATTACTTTGATAAAATTTTAGTTGATGCGCCTTGCAGTGCTTTAGGAATTCTTCAAAAGAAAAATGAAGTTAGCAATTGGTGGAGTGAAAACAGATTAAATTCTTTTACAGAATTGCAGACACGATTGCTTGTATCGGCAATAAAAATGTGTAAAGTAGGTGGTGAAATTGTATATTCAACTTGCACACTTTCACTCGAAGAAAATGAATTGATATTGAATAAAATATTAAAAAAATATCCTGTTCAAATTATTGAAATTAAATTACCAGTTAAAAGTCATAACGCATTAACTAAATATGATAATGAACAATTAAATACATCAATTCAAAAAGCAAAAAGGATTATTCCTTGGGAAATAAATTCAGAAGGATTTTTTGTTGCTAAGTTGAGAAAGACTAACGAAACAGAAAAAAGTGAAATTAAAAGGTTTAATAAAGATATTATTCAACTTGTTGATTCAAAAAGTTCAAAGATAAAAGACAAGATAAAAATACTTTCTGAATATCTTGGAATAGATGAAAATTTATTTACTAACTATAAATATCTTATCAAAACAAACGATATTTATTTTGTTGATAAAAATTTTGATTCTCCATCATTAAACAATTTTATGAGAATTGGGTCAAAACTTGGTTCAATTGAAAAAAGAGGTTACATTCAAATTCATTCATTAGCTGCTCAAATATTCAAAAATTCAATCACAAATAATATTATTGAGTTGGATATCGAACAACTTAAAATTTACTTAAAAGGCGGAACGATAAAAAAGGATTTCGGCTCGACAGGACAAAAAATAATTAAATTCCGAAATGACATTATTGGAACTGCCGTAGCTTCAAAAGATGGATTAAAAAGTCAATTCCCACGTGAATACAGAACTCAGGAAATTATTGTAAAATAAAAAGCCGAATTGTGAAAAAATCATCAATCCGGCTTTTACTTCATAAGAGAAGCTGTGGCTATTTTTTAAACATCAAAGTATTGTTCAAACTCAAATGGAGTTGGACGCAATGCTGCTGGTTTAACTTCTTTGTTAATTTTATAATTAATCCATGCGTTAATTACATCTTCAGTAAACACATTTCCTTTTAATAAATATTCATGATCTTCTTGCAATGCTTTCAATGCATGACCTAAAGATTCCGGAGTTGAAGGAACATCTTTCAATTCTTCTGGAGACATATCATAAATATCTTTATCAAGTGGTTCACCGGGATCAATTCTGTTTTGAACTCCATCTAATCCAGCAAGTAAAATTGCAGAAAAAGCTAAATAAGGATTAGCGGAAGGATCCGGGCAGCGAAATTCAATTCTCTTTGCTTTAGGAGAATTTCCATAAGGAATTCGAATGGATGCACTTCTGTTGTTAGATGAATAAGCTAAATTAACTGGTGCTTCAAAACCTGGAACCAGCCTTTTGTAGGAATTTGTTGTTGGATTTGTAATTGCTAAAAGTGAAGGTGCATGTTTTAATAATCCACCAATGAAATATAACGCCATATCACTTAAACCTGCATAACCACCACCAGCAAAAAGAGGCTTACCTTTTAACCACAAACTAACATGAACATGCATTCCGCTGCCATTATCTCCAAATATAGGTTTCGGCATGTAGGTTACAGTTTTACCATTTTTAATTGCAGTATTTTTTATAACATATTTGAACATTAATAATTGATCAGCGGCTTTTAATAATGGACGAAATTTCATATCAATTTCGCATTGACCACCGCTTGCAACTTCGTGATGCTGTGCTTCTACTTCAATTCCTAAACTTTCAAGATTGAGAACCATTTCATTTCTTAAATCAACCAATTGATCAGTTGGTGGAACAGGAAAATATCCCTCTTTAAATCTTGGTTTATAACCGAGATTAGGATTTTCTTCACGGCCACTATTCCATTTACCTTCATTTGAATCAACTTGATAAAAAGCGAAATTAGGTCCACTATCAAAACGAACATCATCAAACACAAAAAATTCTGCTTCAGGACCAAAATAGGATGTATCAGCAATACCGGTAGATTTTAAATATGCTTCAGCTTTTTGAGCAATATTTCTTGGGCAGCGTCCATATTTCTCTTTTGTGATTGGTTCATAAACATCACAAATTAATGATATAGTTGGTGCTTTTATAAATGGATCAAGAAACATTGTTGTTGGATCCGGAATGATTAACATATCGCTTTCATTTATTGCCTTCCAACCACGGATTGAAGATCCGTCAAATCCAAATCCGGTTTCAAATGATTCAGCATTAAATTGACTTATAGGAATTGTAAAATGTTGCCACTGTCCCGGAAAATCCATGAATTTCAAGTCAACAAATTTTATGTTATTAGATTTTATGAACGAAATTACCGAATCTATCGGCGAGGATTTTTTACCCATGTTTTATCTCCTTTTTTGATTGTATGTATAAATTTGTTGTTTCTTTTAATGTTGATAATACAAAACTCGTTACCGTTTTAACTACTCCGTTCCATGATTGAATTTTGGAAAGAAGGTTTTCCAAATCTTTTGTCTCTTTGGCAATTACTTTTAATAAATGTGAACCTTCGCCAAGAATAGAGTGGCATTCAAGTATTTCAGGTGTTTTTTTTACTTGCTCAATAAACTTTTCATAACTTTTAGATGATTCCATAACAACAAGTACAAAAGCCATAATGTCGTAATGAAAAGCTTTACGATCTAAAATTGCATGATAACCTTTTATGATTTTGTGTTCTTCAAGCTTCTTCATTCTTTCGCTTAATGAAGGAACTGATAATCCAACTAACTCTGCAAGCTCATTTCTTTTTATTCTTCCGTTTTCTTGCAGAGCGTTTAATACTTTAATGTCAATTTCATCTAGCATAAAACTTATTTATTTAGTTATTAATTATTATTTACCTTACAAATTAAGGTTAATAAAATAAAAAAGTCAAATAAAAAAAATATATACTTGAATCAGTATAAAAAAATAACATTTTGCATTATATTCAATGAAAATTTTTTATTTTGTAATATCAAGAATGAATTTTTTTTATGTACAGAAAACTTTTACTATTATACGCATTAATAACAAGCATTATCTTTTCTCAGAAGAAACCAATAATTGAAGATATTATAAGTAAAGTAAATATCGATACGTTAATGAATAATTTAAGTGAATTAACTGGCGATAAAGAAATATCACTTGGTGGTGGTAACATTAGAATAACATCACGGCACAGAAATAGTTTAGGTAATACTTATGCATTTCAATATTTAAAAAAGAAATTTGAAAAAATTGGTTTGCAAGTTTATCAACAGGAATTTTTGAACGATGGTCAAAATATTTATGCAATTCAACGTGGATTGCAAAAACCAAATCAGTTTGTAATAATCTGTGCACATTATGATGATATGCCTTTCGGAGATTTTGCACCGGGTGCTGATGATAATGGAAGTGGAACCGTTGTAGTTTTAGAAGCTGCAAGAATTTTATCAAAGCATCAATTTAACTTTTCAATTATTTATGCACTTTTTGACCTCGAAGAACAAGGTCTGCTGGGTAGTTCTTATTACGCTCAACAATCAAGATTAAGAAATGATAGTATAATTGCTGTAATTAATATGGATATGATAAGCTGGGATTCGAATAACGATTATGCTGCAGAAGTTCATGTACAAGATGTTGTTAATTCTATTCATCTTGCTCAAGTTTTTCATGATATAAATAAGAATTATGAAATAGGCTTGAAATTATTTACCAACTACCCCGGCAGTACAGCAAGCGACCATGCATCTTTTTGGAGAAACGGATATACAGCTGTAATGTTAATTGAGAGCTTTAAGGATTTTAATTTTTATTATCATCAACCGGGCGATGATATATCAAAAGTGAATAAAACATTTTTTGAAAAGATGACAAAACTTGCAATAGGTGTTCTTTCTGAATATGCAGGAACAGAAAAAGATACTCAGGTTGTTCAAACCTACCCAACAGCATTTTATCTGCATTACAATTATCCGAATCCTTTTAATTTATCTACAAAAATCAGGTATAATATTTCTAAAGAAACTTATACCAGATTAATTGTTTATGATGCGCTTGGTAATGAATTTGCAAAACTTGTTGATGGAATTCAAAAACCAAATTATTATGAAATTGATTTCGATGAAAGATTTACAAAAAATTTAACAAGTGGTGTTTATTTCTATTCTTTACAGGCGGGAAATTATTTTGCCGTAAGAAAAATGATTTTAGCCAAATAATTGTAATGCATAATTATTCATTATTTTAAGAATTTATACACTTCAATGTTTGAAGTACCTTTAATAAATGTTTATCTTTGCCCCTAAAATTTTCAATAGGAGTTCTTATTAATTATGAAATTTAAGAAAAGAACACATACATGTGGCGAATTACGTGAATCTAACATTGGCGAAAATGTTGTGTTAAATGGTTGGGTTGCAATTAGAAGAGATTTAGGCGGAGTAATATTTATTGAACTTCGTGATAGATATGGAATGACTCAAATAGTTTTTGAACCATCACATAATCAAACTTTACACGAACAAGCAAAAAAACTAAGAAATGAATTTGTAATTTCTGTAGAAGGAAAAGTTAGAAAAAGGCCCGAAGGAACTGAAAATCCAAATGTATCTACCGGAAACATTGATATTGTCGCAGATAATTTAATAATCTTAAATTTAGCAGAAACAACTCCTTTCCCAATTGAAGATAATATTGATGTTCATGAAGACTTACGATTAAAGTATAGATATTTAGATTTACGTCGTGCAGAAATGCAAAAAAGTCTTTTACTTCGTCATAAAATGTACTTACTAACAAGAAAATATTTTGATCAAAATAATTTTGTTGAAGTTGAAACACCCGTTTTAATGAAAAGCACTCCGGAAGGTGCACGTGATTTTTTAGTCCCAAGCAGATTACACAAAGGAAAATTTTATGCTCTTCCTCAATCTCCTCAGACTTACAAACAAATATTAATGGTTGCCGGACTTGACAGATATTTTCAGATAGTTAAATGTTTTCGAGATGAAGATTTAAGAGCAGACCGTCAATATGAATTCACACAAATAGATGTTGAAATGTCATTTGTTGATGTTGAAGATATTTTTGAAATAGTTGAAGGATTAATGAAAGTTTTCTTTAAAGAAATTTTAAACAAAGATTTACAAACACCTTTAAAAAGACTTTCATACGATGAAGCAATGGAGAAGTATGGCAGCGATAAACCTGATATTCGTTTTGATTTAGAAATGATTACGCTGAATGATGTTTTTCAAAAAACTGAATTTAGAGTTTTCAAAGAATCAATTGAAAATAATGGAATAATAACAGGATTGCTTGCAAAAGGTTGCGGTGATTACACAAGAAATCAATTAGATGTATTAACGGATTTTGTAAAAAAACTTGGTGCCGGTGGTTTAATTTGGATGCGTGTTAAAGAAAATGAATTAGAAGCACCAATAGCAAAATTTTTAACAGATGAAGAAAAATCTAATATAATTAAAAAATTAAATGCTGAAACCGGAGATCTAATTTTCATTTTAAGTGGAAATAAATATAAAACTCTTTCTTTAATGGGTTCACTTCGTTTAGAAATGGCAAAAAGAATGAACTTACTAAATGAAAATGCTGAACCACAATTACTTTGGGTAACTGATTTTCCATTGTTTGAATGGGATGATGAAACCAAGCGCTATTATGCAATGCATCATCCTTTTACCTCCCCAAAAGTAGAAGATATTCCTCTAATGGATACCGAACCATCAAAAGTTAGAGCAAGAGCATATGATTTAGTAATGAATGGAAATGAAATTGCTGGAGGTAGTATAAGAATTCATAATTCAGAATTACAAGCAAAAATGTTTAAAACATTGGGAATTGATGAAAAAGAAGCAAATGAAAAATTTGGTTTTTTGATGGGAGCTTTTAAATATGGAGCTCCACCTCATGGGGGAATAGCTTTTGGCTTTGATAGATTAGCAATGTTATTTGCCGGGAGACATTCTATCCGTGATGTTATTGCCTTTCCTAAAACTTCAAGCGGTATGTCTTTAATGGATGATTCACCCTCAAATGTTGATGAAAACCAACTCAAAGAACTGCATATTAAAGTCAGGTAATAAATCCACTTCAAATATATCTTACATGTAGATTTTACAAAATTGGTTACTTTTTAAGTAACCAATTTTTCACTTGGTCTATAAAATTACATTTATTATATTAAAAACAAGATAATTTCTTTTTTTTTATTAGTTAATTCCTGGTTCAATAATTGTTTTAATTAAACATGATTAATAATAATGTAAAAATTACATCTAAGCTTTAGGAGTTAATTTGGGTCAACAACAACTTTTATTAATACTTTTAGGAATTTTAATAGTTAGAGTTGCAATTTTTGTTGGAATAAATCTCTTTAAAGCAAATGCAATTGAAAGTAAAAGAGCTATTATAACAAACGAACTTGTAAATTTAGCATCAATGGCTCAAAATTATTACTTGAAACCAACTGCACTTGGTGGTGGAAATAGAAAATTTACTGGTTGGTTTATTGCCCCTGAACTACAAGTTACTGCTGCAGGTCATTATGTCGCTCAAGTTTATAGTGATAGTGTTGTTATATTGGCAATAGGTAACGAAGTTGTAACAGGTTCTGATAGTTTAAAAGTAAAAATAGCGGTTTATCCAAATTTTTATAAAACAACAAATATAAATTAACTTATTCTTTAACTGATAAATAACAAAACAATAACAAACAAAATAGGAGTTATATTATGGGTCAACAACAACTTTTACTTATCGTTCTTGGCGTTATCATAGTTGGTATAGCTGTAGTTGTAGGTATTAATGTATTTACAGCAAGCAGCTCTCAGGCAAACAGAGATGCAGTAATTGCAG